>CAYFZX010000137.1:0-1655 GCA_964347795.1 uncultured Methanomassiliicoccales archaeon | reverse complement strand
GGAAACGCATGACGAGAGCGGCGGCCTACACGTGCCTCGTCATACCTCCGATCGTGTTCGTGATTACGGTCCTGCAACTCACGCGCCTGGGCGCTGCCTACCCCCTGATTCTGCCACCCATCGCCCTTGCTCTGGTGGTGGCCATAATCCTTGCCGTAGTGGTCAGCCTGTTCACGAAACCGGCCCCGGAAGAATCTACGAGGCCCTTCTGGGAGTGGGGTGGTGCCTAAGGCGCGGCTAGGCCTGCTCTCCCCCTTCCCGCAGCTCTCTCCGTAGGACCTTGCCAACTAGGGTAGTGGGCAGCTCGTCTCTGATCTCCAGATACTTCGGGACCTTGTGCTTGGCTAGCCTGTCTTTGCAGTAGCTGAGCAACTCTTCCTCCGTTACCCTGCCTTTGTACTCCTTCCGCAGCACGACGAAGACCTTCGGGACTTCCCCTCGGAACTCATCAGGCACGCCAATGGCGGCGGCGAGCTCCACCGCTTCGTTATCGAAGAGGACTTCTTCGATGTCCCTCGGATAGACGTTGAAACCGCCGACGATTATCATATCGCTCTTCCTGTCTACGATCTGGAAGTATCCATCCTCGTCGACGAGGCCGATGTCTCCGGTGTAGAACCAGCCGTCCCGGAGGACCTCACGCGTCTCCTCCTCCCTGTTCCAGTACCCCTTCATCACCTGAGGCCCACGGATGACAACTTCTCCGGTCTCGCCAATAGGCAGGACCTTCGTCCCGGTCTCGATGTCCATTATCCGGGCCTCGGTGTCGGGAATCGGAATGCCAATAGATCCGAACCTCACCTTCGACCAGTCGTCCATGGGGTTGGCATGAGTCACGGGACTCGTCTCCGTCAGGCCATAGCCCTCCACTATCATGGCCCCTGTGACCTCTTTCCATCGGCGCGCCACATCCTCGGGGAGGGGCGCGGCGCCTGAAACGCAGTACTTGATGGACTTCAGGCTGTACTTCTTCAGATCCGGATGAGACAGAAGAGCGACGTAGATCGTGGGTACCCCCGGGAAGTGGGTGGGCCGGTGTCGCTCAATGGCGTCTAGGACCGCGTCCTTGCCGAACTTAGGCAACAGGATCATCGTGCCGCCGAGGTAGACGGGCATATTCATGCAGGTTGTCATGCCGTAGGTGTGGAAGAAGGGCAGGACAGCAAGGACCACGGCGTTTGTGTCCATGTAGCTGAAGGCGCCAGCCTGGACCGCATTGGCCACCTGATTGTAGTGCGTCAACATGACGCCCTTGGGCCTTCCCGTGGTCCCACCAGTGTACAAGAGAAGACAGAGGTCCTCTTTGGGGTCGATGTCGACCTGGGGCGGCTCGCCCTTGGCCTTGTTGAGGACCTTCTGAAACCGCATCGTGCCGGGGAAGGTCTTGGTCTCTATCCCCCGGAGTGAAGCGAGCATGCCGTAGAGGGTTGGCAAGTAGTCCACAATGCTGGTGAGTACCACATGTTCGAGAGGTGTATCCCTGCGAACGTTGTGGACAGGGTCGTAAACCATGTCCAGGGCAATCATCACCCGGGCGCCGCAGTCCTCCAGTTGCCATTTGATCTCCCGCTCCTTGTAGGTGGGATTGAAGGGGACGGTCACCGCCCCCGCCTTGAGTATGCCGAAGTGTGAGACGACGAACTGCGGGCAATTGG
>CAYFZX010000136.1:0-1684 GCA_964347795.1 uncultured Methanomassiliicoccales archaeon | reverse complement strand
TGGTTGCCCAGCATCACCATCCGGCGACACAGCGTACCCCGCCCCTGTCTGCAGTACTCGCAGTGGCCACACGGAATGACCGGGGGTGCGATGACCCGTTCTCCTTCCGCGGGCCCTCCCTCAACAGTGGTTTCCACCGTGCCGCTGATCTCGTGACCCAGGATGAGCGGTGGCTTCTTGAAGGTCGGAACACCGTGTAGGTAGTGGAGGTCTGTTCGGCAGATCCCACAGGCGGCAACCTTGATCAGGACCTCGTCAGACGCCGGCTCAGGCTTCTCGACTTCATCTACCTCTAGCTCCTCCTTCCCATGGAAGATTGCGGCCCTCATTCAACGATTCCTCCAGACGGGTTTCCGCTTCTCCATGAAGGCCTGGAGACCCTCGATGGCATCCTCCGTGGCCATTAGCTCCTCCAAGTACACCCGCTCCGCCAAGTCCACGGCCTTCTGAGGACCAAGCGGGAAGGATGCTTGCATGGTCTTCTTGGCCAGCCGGAGGGCCACTCGACTGTACTCCTCAAGGTCCCCGCAGATTCCGTGGACCCTCTTCTCCAGCTCATCTCGGGGGAAGACTGCGTTGACCATACCCATGCTGGCCGCCTCCCCGGCAGTCATGCTCCGACCCGTGAGTATCAGCTCTGCCGCTCTCCGTCTGCCGAAGATTGCCGGGTAGACGGCGGCTCCGAAGGGCGGAAAGGAGGCTAGCTTGATCTCGGGCTGCCCAAAGGTCGCGTCGTCGCTTGCGTACACGAGGTCGCACGCCATCGCAAGCTCCATGCCGCCCCCGAGGCAGTGGCCGTGGACTTGGGCGACTGTGGCTGCGTCGAGGGAAAGGAGACGCAGCAGTCCCCCGTGAAACAGATGGAGCATCTCCTCGACGCGATCCTCCGTGTGGTCCGCCACGTCCACCCCCGCGGAGAAGGCCTTTCCTTCCCCACTGACGAGCAGCACCTTGCAGCCTCCGTGCCCCTTGACCTCGTCCAACGCCTCGGTGACCTCCTCCAGCATCGCAATGTTCAGGACGTTGAGCGGCGGTCGCTTCAGGACGAGCGACGCTCTCCACTCTCCCATCTCGAGACCGATGAA
Organism: uncultured Methanomassiliicoccales archaeon; assembly: GCA_964347795.1. Lineage (GTDB taxonomy): Archaea > Thermoplasmatota > Thermoplasmata > RBG-16-68-12 > JAJISG01 > JAJISG01. Next base: position 599 of record CAYFZX010000136.1, on the reverse strand, counting down.
GTCGTAGGCCATCCTCTTCCCCGGTAGGGGGATATGGCCTCGCTACTAAGAGCTTCCGCCACGACGACTCAATCGCCAGTGACCGAGGTAGGCGGCCCCGATGGCGCCGGCGAATTGGGAATCCTGGCTGAGGTTCACCCGCCTCCCCAGCTTCTCCTCGAGGGCCTTCACCATGCCTGGGTTCTGCGACAGCCCCCCCGTGAGGGTTACCTCGTCCTCCACCCCGACCTGCCTCAGGAGGGCCAGGACCCGCTCGGCGATGGACAGGTGAGCCCCCATCACGATGTCCTCCGCCTTCTTGCCCTGCGTGATGTGGTTGATCACCTCGGATTCGGCCAGGACGGCGCAGATGCTGCTTATGGGTTGCGGATCTGTTGAGCGAAGGGATGCATCAGCCAGTTCCTGCAGGTTCATCTCCAGGGCCTTCGCGATGCGCTCGAGGAATCGACCCGCCCCCGCCGCACATCTGTCATTCATTCGGAACTTGATAACGCGGCCGTTCTCGTCGACCCGCATGGCCCGGGTGCTCTGGGCACCGATGTCAAGGACGCAGCGGGTGGCTGGAAACAAAATGCGAGCGCCCCGAGCGTGGCAAGTGA
>CAYFZX010000135.1:0-1700 GCA_964347795.1 uncultured Methanomassiliicoccales archaeon | reverse complement strand
CCGGTTCAAATCCGGGCAGCCCCATCAGCCATCGCCATCTAGGACATTGGATCAATGGGCGAGACTCAACGCGGCAGCGATGTCCTCGGCGATCATCTTTCGCTTGCTCTTCTCGATGAGGAAGCTGGGGCCTGCTTGCAGGTAAGATGGAAAGACCCTCTTCCCCCGGAGGAAGTACTCCTTCCCTCGAATCTTGTACGTCGAACCAGCGGGAATCACTCTCTCCTCGCCAGCCCTCTTTGCGATGTAGTTGAGGGCTCTGATTGCCACGTCTCCCATCAGCATGTACGCCCTCACATTCGGAAATAGGGCAAGTTCCCTCTCTAGGATGTGGGAGCATTCCTTGATCGTGCCCGCCTTGATTCCATACCCCGTCTTTCCGCACTTCACGGCGGTGGTGAGATACACGCCCAGATCGACGATGTCCTTCACGGACGAGACGTCGGCACCGGCGTCCTTGAAGGCCTGGACCGTGGTCCGCTCAAACAAGGAGTCCCCTCCCGTGTAGTAGTAGTCGTCGGAGTTCGGCGAGGCTGCTTCGGAGATCATGATGATCGAGACCCCCTCGGGATTCACCTCGACGTCGGGAACGATGTACGCGTCGTGATTCACATCGACACACGGGAGCTCCACGCATCCCACACGTTCGCTGGCCCGCACGTCCTCAGCCCCTCTTGAATCGGTCCGCTCCGCTGCCGGTCTCGGGCTAAGGGGGGCCCAACGTAAGTATTCAACGGTCCGTCCACCCCAGATCGGTCCTTGACTCCGGCTCATATTCGGGCAGCCCACAGGCTAGACGCGCACGGGACTCGGAAGGTAAGTTTAAGAAGTCCAGGTCTCATCGCGGGGAAGGTGACTATGACGGTAGAACTGGAACACGCCTCCCGGACAGCCAAGCAGCTCATGCTCGTGGGGGGTCTGCTGGCCGTCGTGCTCACGCCGGCACTCTTCCTCCTGCAGACACCTCTTGCGGACATCGAGTTGGCTGACTTGACAGGCTTGGTCATCAACGTCGTGCTCGGAATCCTCCTAATCGCCGGGGCTTTGTATTTGAAGAAGAACTCCCTGACGGGCACCCTACTCGCCTTCGTGGCCTCGATCGCCCTTCTGGGCCTGGGTGGCACTGCGGGCCTTGTCGCGGGGCTCTTCGGCGCCGTTGGGGCGGTGGCAGGTTCTGCACCGATTGTGTGGGACTTCCTGGCACGTGGGAGATAGTACCCGCTTGGTGGACTGCTCGGACGACCTCTACTCTTGTATCGCGTCTCGGGCTCGTCGGACGAGGCGTTTGGCTTCCTTCTTGCCGATGGAGGTTGTCCGCGCGATCTCAGAGGGCGAAGCCTTCGCGAGGTCTTGGAGCGTCTCAATCCCCATCCCGCGAAGCTCTCGCAGGCGACCCTTTCCGATTCCAGGCAGAGAGGACAGCGAGGGAGATCGGGGCCGCCCTTGCAGCCTGGGCCGGATGAGCCTTAGGTAAGCGAAGGAGGTCCCCGCGATGGCGGCGACGGGGATGCCGATGTAGAAACTCGCCTGAAGAAGGGGGTTCACGCACTCCCCGGCGAGGGAGGCGGGTACTTCGAAGTCCACACGGCTCTCACCCCAGCCGTCATCCGCCTGGCTCGGCGTCGCTGTGGTCGACTTGCTGATTCCCGTGCCCACGATTCTAACGACCAGAGTTCTTCCTTCGTCGTTCTGGGTGGGTG
>CAYFZX010000134.1:0-1848 GCA_964347795.1 uncultured Methanomassiliicoccales archaeon | reverse complement strand
CGAGGGATCCAAAGCAGCAAGAGGGCCGCGAGCAGCAACCACTCTGCCATCAACGCGAGGCCAATGTGCAGGTCACTAGCGGGCGAAGGGAGCAAGAGGTCGCGCAGGGTGAACTCGAACACGAGGATGATCGCGATCCCGACGAGGAACGGCCACCTCCGGGCGGGGCCTCCCGCCACCGACGCGTTGTCTCGACTCTCGCGCCTCTGCGGTTCAGCGTCTTCTTGGTCGGTCCCTTGTCGTGATCTCGCGGCCTCACGTCGGCGGGTCATAGGACACTGGCAACGAAGAACAGGACGGCACCCGTGGTCTTCACCACGGGGCAGATCTTGAAGAAGAGGACCGACTTCCTGCCCGCCGTTATCCCGGTCCACACCGCCATGACGACGAGCATCCCACCCGCGATGCGAAAGACGCTTGCCGAGACAGGATCCTGCGGTCCATGGAGGAGGGTAATCAGGAGGACCAGGACTCCGATAAAGATCAAGGCGAGACCCTCACCCACCCATTCCATGGTGAGGATAGATCGGTTCTCTTCGGTCAGTTCGCCGAAGCCCTTCACGATGGACCGGGTGGGCGCAATATGGGCGATCCCCCAGAGAATGATCAACGTCGAACCAGCGTAGAGGAGGATCTCTGACACCATGGGTTGTCCTCTCCCCGTCAGAGGCCCGAGCTGTTGCGCCTGACTTGAAACCGACGCATTTACTCTCTATACGGGCGTCGGAGCGGCGCTAAATGGGGAGGGCTACCCTATCTGCGAGCCCGGCGTCACGACGTCCGAGCCGCGCAGGTGACCTCACCGGCCCTACAGTGGCTGGCCTGTCGGCGTGCCACTCCTGCCGGATTCACCCCATGAGGGGCTGGACCTATTCTCTCCAGGCCGTCCAGCTCGACCACACGAGGACGAGGTTCACGATGATGATGGGGATCAAAGCCACGAGAGACTCCGATGCCAGTTCACCGAAGAAGCCAGCGATGCCTAGGATGTTGGCGATGATGCCGACGATCCCGAGGAGGATGCCACCCAGGTAGGCTAGCTTCTGTCCCCAAAAGAACAGGGGAAGGAAGAATACGCTCACGAAGATGAAGACTGCACCAACGTAGGCTGCGGAAACGGTTGGACCCCCTGGCACCTGGGCGATGGAGATCCAGAAGACCAAGACACTGTAGGCGGCGATGGCGAGCAATGTGGCGAGGGCGACCTGACCCATCACACTCAGCTTTGGTGCTTCCACTCAATCACCGTGGCGGGATGGTGGCCTCCTCTCTTAGCACTTTCGCTAGGTTGTGGCCGCTGCTGGTGAAAATGGTCAAAGGGCCCTCCCCCACACGCCCTGGGGACGACGACTGGACGGTCAGTCCTTCAGCGAGTCTGAAAGGGCCCCTACCCATGACTGGGAACCGTGCCACTGGCCCATACAGTCAGTGAGCAGAGGATCGACTGGCACCCCGTGATCCGGAATGCTGCCAGGGGGCGCAGTCCCCGTCTAAGGTCCGGCCTAGACGCGAACCTGTTCGAGCTGGTCGAGGAAGAGGATCTCTGGACGGCCCTTGACCCCCGCCCGCTCCATCGCTTCCTTCAGTTCCGAGGATTCGACGAACTCCCGGGCGCGCCCCTCGTCGTCGAAGTTCAGGAGCATGACCAAATCGTTGGCGTCCCCCGGATTCCGGAAGAGCCAACCGCCCTGGGAACCGTGTGCCTCCCGGACGGTCCCGTGCTCATCGAAGATCGGCTTCCACTTCCCGTATTCCTCCACAGCGTGGCGGACTAGAACATAGACCATGCGAGGGTCATGCCCGCATTCCTTAAGCTCCTTCGGCCAGGGGCGGCTTCTGACGGGGAAC
>CAYFZX010000133.1:0-2038 GCA_964347795.1 uncultured Methanomassiliicoccales archaeon | reverse complement strand
TCGAGCAAGTCGCCAACGCGTTTGGGGGACTGGATGTCCTGGTGTGCTACGCGGGTCATCCCTTCGTCCGTGAAGAGTGGTTCGCGCCCTTTGAGGACCTCTCGTATGAGATCCTCTTGAAACCCCTTCAGGTAGACCTTCTGGGCTCGGTTTACTGTGCGCAGGCCGCATTCCCGTATTTGCAGGCCTCCGGGAACGGGCGACTCATTCTGGTGAGTTCTACGCCAGCGCTCACCGGGGATACCGTCGGCATCTCCTACCTTCTCGCAAAGGGGGCCCTCCTATCCCTCACGAAGGCCTTGGCCCGGGTTCTGGGTCCCTCGGGGGTTCACGTGAACTGTCTCGTCCCCGGGAGCATTGACACTCCGGCGATGGCTAGCCTCACGGAAGAAGAACGCAGGGATTTGGAGGCCGAAAGCGTCCTGCGGCGCATGGGTTCTGCAGAGGAGGTGGCCAGAAAGGCAGTCTACCTAGCCTCCACGGACTCCGACTTCCAGACGGGAACCGCCTTGGTTGTAGATGGCGGTTTCGCCATGCAATAGGGCGGGGCTCTCCGCAGGCGCTTTCATAGGGACAGGCATATACACTCTTTATTACATCACCCGAATATACATAAGACGTATATATCCTCGTCCGACTGTTTCGCCTCGGTGGTACAGTGGCTACTGAAGGTACGAACACCAGTGTGTGGGCCGGCCGCTTCATCATCGGCGCCATCTTGATGGGAGCAATCGCCTTCGTGGTCTTCGCGACAATGCTTGTCTTCCAGCTGACCGGAGCGCCCGTCGCTCGAGCCCTCGCGGCGGGAGGCGTCTCCGTGTGGCTCCTCGTGGGCATGGTGGGACTGCTGATCGCCACGGTCGCGACGGCGACGACAGCACTCTTCTATCAGCACATCGAGGTGAGAATGGGGAGGCCTTTCAAGGGCTATCGGAGCATCCTCGCATGGCTCCACCTGACCCTGATGGTCGTCGGGGCGATTGTGGCAAGTCTGATGTTGATCTACGTCGGCTACGTGGGAGGCATCGGCGCCGTCGACGTGCAGTTCGGCGGCGGGGGCCTGAACCCGGGGCAGGTTCATGAGCTTGCCGCTCCCTTTCCAGAGCCCATTGGCTACGCCCTGGGCGTCGCCTCGTTGGGCGTCTTGATTGGCGGCATCGGATACATCTCTGCCTGGATATTGAAGCGCTAGACGGGAACCAGTCCCTGGATCTCGTCCATTGAGCCAAGTCAGCCACGCTCGCCACCCAGTGACGCCCATCCTGACTTGGCAGGGGGTCTGAAGATAGCCGGCCCGTCTCCAGGCGGCACGGATGCATCACCCACCCTCACATCACGCCTGACCATCAAGGTCATGCGAGGACTCATCGAATCTCTCGTTTTCCGCCACCCGGGTTGTCTTCCTCGGCGGGGGCAATCCTGGATCCTCTCCACGGCGGAGGACTTGGCTTTTGGCCCATCGATAGTAGTGTTTGGAGCTCATGCTCCTAGGCCGCGTGGTTATATGCCCCGATAATCGCATCACACCCCTTAAGTCACGCTGGGCCCCTTTTCCCAACTCGCACACCCTGTCCAGGGGAGTTGCCATGGTAGAGAGGAAGAGGCGCTGGGGCCAGCGTCAAGACCCCGACAGCGTGAGCGAACGCACGACACAGGGAGACGGTTCTCTTGAGGATCAGATCAAAGGGATTGCCATCCTTCAAGATGACCTTGAGGAACTTGAGGGGAGCTTCAGTCAACGAGTCAAAGACATTCAGGCAAAGGGCAGAGCCCTGCGCCAGATCGCCTCGGCCATCGAGGTCCGTGGAGGCGAAGTCCTTCAATTGTCCGAATCCTTGGACGGTCGAGAAGCGACTGTTGTCGAGAGCGAAAGGGTGACCCGAGAAGGGGAGGCAAGGTTGAAGGAAGCGAAAGAGGCCTTCGAGGAGGAGAGCCGAGAAAGACGGGCGAAATTGGAGGAGGAAGAGGCCTCCTTGAAATCCATGGAGGATTCCTTGGCAAAGGATCGGGAGGAGGTTGACCATCTTCAGGAGGAAGT
>CAYFZX010000132.1:0-2238 GCA_964347795.1 uncultured Methanomassiliicoccales archaeon | reverse complement strand
TCGTTGTCGTGATGCACGAGGAGACTTCGGATGCCCACGTGTCAATCCACAGAGGCACAAAGGTGCGGAAGATGCACAGTAGCCGGCGCGACGCGTTCAGGAGCGTCGACGAGACGCCCCTTGGTAGAGTTCACGTGAACGGTGAGGTCACGTGGTTGGGGGAATATCGCCGCGTCTCGGAAGGACAGGTCGTGGCTGACACACAGATGGAAGAGAGTGTGGCCCTCCTGCACACCTACCCCGGCATGAAGCCCGACATTGTTGATACCTGCGCGGAGCTGAACAAGGGCATCGTCCTGGCCGGTACTGGGTTGGGTCACACGCCCAAGGACGTCGTACCAAGGATTAGGAGGGCCGTGAAGAAGGGCGTTCACATCGTCATGACAAGCCAGTGCCTCTATGGCCGCGTGGGGATGTACGTCTACTCAAGGGGCCGGGAGCTGGCAAAGGCAGGGGTCATCTCTGGTGAGGACATGTTGCCGGAGACGGCGCTGGTCAAGCTCATGTGGGTATTGGGGCACACTGAGGACTCAGCGGAGGTGAAGGAACTCATGACCACCAACGTGGCGGGGGAGATCAACCCCCAGCTGAGCCTCGAGGATTTCGAGGGCGAGTAGCCGCGCTCACGATCATTCCCTCGACAATCAATCCCCGCCGGGGAGCCGGTGGGGGTCGTCGGCAGACCAGAGGTCCGTGGGCGGAACCGCGAACGCTCATATACGCGAGGGTGGATGTTTCCACACCCGAGGATGGCTATGGCCACGCTTCCCATCAAGATTGGTCTTGAAGTCCATCAGCAGTTGGCGACCCACAAGCTATTCTGCAACTGTGATTCCCGTCTGGTGGACGACGTCAGAGAGGAGTTTGTCCGTAGGCTTCGCCCCACCCAGAGCGAGCTTGGAGATGTAGACAGGGCGGCCCTCGAGGAGGCGGCCAAAGACCTGGTCTTCCGGTATCAGGCGACGGACACCAGTTGCCTCGTGGAGGCCGATGAGGAGCCGCCTCACGAGGCCAACAGAGAGGCCATTGAAACTGTCCTCACTGTGGCCCTGATGATGGGGGCTGCGCCCGTGAACGAGATCCATTTCATGAGGAAGATAGTCATCGATGGCTCGAACACTTCTGGTTTCCAGAGAAGCGCCCTGGTGGCGATGAATGGCTCGCTGGACGTGAACGGGAAGACCATCGGGATCCCAACCATCAGCCTGGAAGAGGACGCTGCCCGCCTCATCGGGCGTGACGGGCAGGAGGTGGTGTACCGACTTGACCGTCTGGGCATCCCTCTGATTGAGATAGCTACGACCCCTGACATCGACTCGCCCGAGATGGCGCGAGACGTCGCTCTCAAGATCGGGCGAGTTCTGCGGGCGACTCGGAAGGTCCTGAGAGGCCTGGGGACCATCCGGGAAGACTTGAACGTCTCTGTGGCGGGCGGCGCCCGGGTGGAAATCAAAGGAGTCCAGGACCTGCGGATGGTTTCCACGATTGTGCAGAAGGAAGTCGAGCGGCAGGTCAAATTGCTGGAGGCCTGCAGGACCCTCAAAGACCGAGGCGTGTCGGAACTTCGGGGTAGACCCCAGGACCTCACGAACCTCCTGAGAGACTCGGCCTCGGAAGTCCTCCGCCAAGCTCTTCGCCCTGGTGGCGTGATAGAAGGAATGAAGCTGGAGGGATTCGCCGGTCTCCTCAAGAACAGACTGGGTCCGGAGATGGCTGCCCAGGTAGCGGTGATTGGCGTCAAGGGCCTGCTGCACTCCGACGAATTGCCGGCTTACGGAATGACTCAAGAAGAGGTGGGCACCGTGGCCTCTGCCCTGGACTGTGGGGATCAGGACGCATTCCTCTTGGTGGCCGACCAAGAGGCGAAAGCGTTGGAAGCCATGCGACGTGTGCGTCTCCGGGCCCTTGCTGCCCTCGAGGGAGTGCCTGAAGAGACGAGGGATGCCAAGCCCGGTGGTCACACTGTCTACAGTCGTCCACTGCCAGGCAGCGCCCGCATGTACCCCGAGACGGACGTCGTCCCCATTCGCGTCTCGAGTCGCTGGCTTGACCGATTGTCGGAACATCTGCCGGAGCCCCTGGAGAAGATCGCTGAGAGGCTCTCGAGTGAGTTCAATCTGCATCCCCAGCAGGTCAAGCAGCTAGTAGAAGATGGTCGGGATGACCTCTTTGAGAAACTGGCGGATCGCTATGGAAACCCGGGGGTGGTGGCCCGCACCTTCCTCAACCATTTGCCAG
>CAYFZX010000131.1:0-2270 GCA_964347795.1 uncultured Methanomassiliicoccales archaeon | reverse complement strand
AGCGACCCCTTCTGCGTGTACCTGGGCGACAACGTCCTCAAGGGCGGCATCGGGGCGATGGTAGAGGAGTTCCAGGAGAAGGAGTACGACGCCGGGGTCATGCTCTGCCACGTCCCCAATCCCGAGAAGTTCGGCGTGGCAACCCTGGACGACGAGGGGAAGATCACCTCCTTGGTGGAGAAGCCAAAGCAACCGAAGAGCGACCTGGCGCTGGTGGGCATCTACCTCCTGAGGAAGAGCATCTTTCCGATCATCCGGGACCTCAAGCCCTCGTGGCGGGAGGAGCTGGAGATCACCGACGCCATCGAGAACCTGCGGAAGCAGGGGGGCAGCGTGAAGGCGCACATCGTCACCGGGTGGTGGAAGGACACGGGGAAGCCGGAGGACATCTTAGAGGCGAACCACCTCATCTTGGACGACGTCGTCAAGAGTATCGAGGGCACCGTGGAGGAGGGAGCGCGAATCGAAGGTCGGGTACGCGTAGAGTCAGGCACGGTCGTGAGAGAGGGCAGCGTCGTCAGGGGCCCCAGCGTCATCGGCCGGAACTGTGTCATCGGCCCGGACACCTACGTGGGACCCTACACCTCCATCGGCGACGGCTGCCGTCTCATCGGCGCCGACATAGAGGCCTCCATCGTCATCGGGGAGAGCGTCATTGAGACACAGAACAAGATCGTGAACAGTCTCATCGGACGACATACGACGATCCGATCCGCCCAGAATCGCTTGCCGCGGGGTCACGAGCTGATCGTGGGAGAGAATAGCACGCTGATTCTGTAGCTGGAACTCTTAAGTGGGGGACGGCCCTCCGCTTTCCTGCATGCGGGCGCTGGTCACCGGAGGGGCCGGTTTCATCGGGAGCCACCTGGTGGATGCCCTAATCCGAGACGGGCATCCGGTGGTCGTTCTCGACAACCTGGAGCCCAGCGTCCACGAGGAGAAGCCTTCCTACCTGAACCCGGAGGCGAGGTACCTCTGGGGAGACCTCCGGGATGCCGAGGCGGTCAACGAAGCGATGGAGGAGGTCACCCACCTCTTCCACCTGGCTAGCCTCATCGACGTGCAGGAGAGCATGCAGGAGCCGGCGAAGTATGCAGACGTGAACGTCCGAGGGACGGCAACCCTCCTGGACGCGGCCCTCAAGACCGACTCCGTGGAACGCCTGATTCTAGCCTCCTCCGTCGCCGTGTACGGCGAAGGGTCCTACACGTGTTCTGAGTGTGGTCCCGTGGAGCCCCTGGCGAGGCCTCGGGATCAGCTGGAGCGGCGGGAGTGGGAGGTCGTGTGTCCGCAATGCGCCCGCCCCTTGGAGCCTCAGGCCACCTCCGAGGAGAAGAGGCCGGCTCCGCTCTCTACCTACGGCATCACGAAACTCACGCAGGAGAGGATGTTCGAGGCGGGCTCGCGGACCTTGGGAACGCCCGCCGTGATCCTGCGGTACGCTAACGTTTACGGCCGGCGGCAGCGTCCCGGACCGTACTCCGGGGTTTGTGTTACCCTTCACTCCCGCCTCATCGCGGGGGATCCGTTCGTAATCCACGAGGACGGACGACAGACCCGGGACTTCGTCTCCGTGGATGATGTGGTTCGGGCGACGACGCTCGCTGGCACGGTGGAGCTGAGCGGGGTGCAGACCGTCAACGTCGGGACGGGGAGGGCGACGACGGTCCTGGACCTGATTCCCATTTTGAAGAGGATCACCTCCCGAGACACGCCCACGGTGATGGAAGGGACCTTCCGCCCCGGGGACATTCGGCATCTATGGGTCGACAACGCGGCGGCGAAACGGCAGCTTGGATTCACCGCGACCACTGACCTCGAGAAGGGGCTGCTGGCGGCGTTCCAGGATGCGGCCTAGGTCACCGTAACGAAGAGGTGGACGATCCTATAGGAGGCGGACAAGTCTCCATTTCGATAGAGGAGGAATTGCACCTTCCAGTAACCTGGAGCGTCGATGGCGAAGGTGAACGGTCGCGTCCAGTTCGTGTCGTGGTCCAGCGTGAAGATGAACCAATCCAGGGTCGTCCTGTTCCCGTCCACCGTATCATTCCGACCCGCGGACTCATTCCACACCCGGATAGCCTCCACCAGGTCGACCTGGATGGTGTAGTCCACCGTCTCGAACTCGTGGTTCTCCACCAGCAGGATGACCGTTCCATTCTCCGAGACGTTGAGGTCCTTCGGGTACCCCGAGAGGCTGCCCTCGGGACCCAGAATGCCAAGCTCCGTGAACTGCTCCCCCGGGCGTGGCGTGGTGAGCACGAAGGCCA
>CAYFZX010000130.1:0-2432 GCA_964347795.1 uncultured Methanomassiliicoccales archaeon | reverse complement strand
TGCCTGAACACGCCCGTCTATCTGGGCGCCACGATGGTTCTCCTCCCGAAGTTCGGGAAGGATGAGGTCCTCGATGCCATCGAAAGACACCGACCAACCCACTTCCCGGGCGTGCCTACCATCTACGTGGCGCTGTTGTCCCACCCAGACCTGAAGAAGTACAGCCTCAAGTCCGTGAAGTACTGCGTGTCTGGAGCGGCCCCCCTCCCTCAAGAGGTGGCCCGTGAATGGCAGGAGGCGACCGGGGCTATGATCGTGGAGGGGTACGGCCTGACGGAGACCAGCCCTGTCACGCACGCGAACCCCATGGACGACTGGTCCAAGGTCCACTTCGGATCCATCGGGATCCCGGTGTCAGACACCGAGGCCAGAATCATGGACGTTGAGACCGGGACGAAGGTCTTGCCGGTCGGTGAGATCGGTGAGCTGGTCATCAAAGGTCCACAGGTGATGAAGGGCTACTGGAACAGGGAGGAGGAGACGAAGCAAGTCCTCCGAGACGGTTGGTTCTACACGGGAGACATCGCGACCATCGACGAGGACGGTTACTTCCACATCGTCGATCGCAAGAAGGACATGATCATCGTGGGTGGGTTCAACGTGTACCCCCGGGACATCGAAGAGGTCCTGTTCGAGCACGAGGCGGTGGAACAGGCGGCCGCCATTGGCGTGCCGGACGAGTTCCGCGGTGAAGTGCCCAAGGCCTTCGCGGTCCTCCGGAAAGAGTATCGGGGCAAGGTCACGGAGGACGCGCTGCTGGAATACTGTCGGAAGAACCTCGCGAAAGCCAAGGTCCCCAAGTATTTGGAGATCAGAGACGAGCTGCCGACGACCCTCGTCGGCAAGGTCTTGCGGCGGGAGCTTCGCGAGGACGTCTAGCGTCTGTTAGGCACCACCCCACTCCCAGAAGGGCCTTGTGGACTCCTCTGGGGCCCGCTTCGTGAAGAGGCTAACGACCACGGCGAGGATTATCGCCACGATTAGCGCGAGGGCGATTGGCGGCAGCACGAAGAGGTAGGGCTCTCCCCTTGCGAGGGCGCCCTGCATCGATAGCTGGGCAACGAGGAAGATTATCGGCGGCACTATGAGGCACGAGTAGGCCGCCGCCCGGGTCATTCCTTTCCAGTACATACCTAAGGTGATGGGGACTGCCAGAGCTGACGCGCTGATGGCAAATGCTAGGCTTGCCCCAATGAGTAGCGACCCAGGTGGGATGGCCACGGCGATGCCCAAGGTTATCAGTCCAATGACTACGATGAAGATCCGGCTCCACTTGAACATGGACTCCTTCGTTATCTCGGGGCGTACGGCGCCGATCATGTCGTTTACCAGAAAGAGGGAGGCGTAGAGAAGCAGAACTGTTGACGTAGAGATGGCGGCCGCGAAGGCCCCCAGTAGGGCCACGATTCCTATACTCGGGGGAAGATGGTTCGCGATGAGGAGAGTGAAGGGTAGATCCGTGTCGTATCTGCCATCAACAGGGAGGGTGGGCATGATGACTCGAGTCCCGATGCCTATCAGAGGGATGGCGATCCACGCGATTGCCACAAACAGGGAGGCGAGCATGCCCCCTTTTATCATCTCCCTCACGGATTTGGAGCCCAGGAGAATAGAGGGCCAGAAAGGGGCCGACCAGGCCAGCATATTGGCAATCATGGTGTTAAGGAGGAATACGAGCGGGAACGCTCCTATGAAGCCCAGGAGGGCACCTTGAGGTAGGGAATATGGCGAGTCCGGATGTATGCTGCCCTCGATGGTGGCCGCCTCGGTGTGGAGTCCGCCAAGACCACCTACCAACTGGAGGACAAAGAGGACCGTGACCCACAGTCCAATCAGGATGACAAACTGATGGACGATGTTTGTTCTGATAACGGCGAGGTACCCGCCGAGGCCGATGTAGATCACGATGAACGCATAGAGGGCCATGGCGATTCGGAAGTCGAAACCTGTGATCGTTTCCATGGCTAGCCCGAAGCCTTTGATCTGCAGCATGTTGAACAGGCCGACGAAGACAAGCCCCCAAAAGGCCGCGATGAACTGGAGTGGGCTCCGCCGCTTTCCAAGCTCGAACCGTGTCTTCATGGCCTCTGGCAGCGTGAAGGGAGGCGCCGCGGGTCGCCGCAGCCGATAGCCAATGAAGAGGGCCATTATGAGGGCGACCATCCAGGCCAAGGCCCACCCGACGACGGAGGCGTATCCGTGTTCGTAGGAGGTGCCGATGCCGCCGAAGACCGAGACCGCGCTGATGAAAGTACCTGATATAAGAAAGGCGAACGCCAGGTAGGAGACGACCCTACCTCCCACAGAGAGTTCGAGGTAGGTGCGAATGCGTGTTGCCACGCGATGAGCGATAACCCAGATTACTACAAAGTAGGCAATGAAGGCGATGACGAAGGCCCATTGGATCTCTGCCATCAAGCCCCCTCCGGTAT
>CAYFZX010000129.1:0-2518 GCA_964347795.1 uncultured Methanomassiliicoccales archaeon | reverse complement strand
CCCGTTTCACATCCGGGCTGCCTAAAGGAACGCCAAGATTCGTTCGTCTAGGCCATGCACCTCCGCGACGTCTCGAAACGCGACGTTGGAGGATTCGAGGGCGGATCTCACTTCATCTGGCGTTAGTGCCTCCGAAGGTGCTGCATAGAGGGTTGTGCCGCTCGCCGATTGGGACAGGAGCCGTAGTCCCTGCTTTAGGCTGGAGGCCGCCTTCTGAGGGTCAGTCCCTGTGATCTTGATGACTGACGGCGGGAGGTCCTCCAGCCGCCCGGTGTACCCAAGGCTTCCGGCCCGGATGATGGCGATTTCATTGGTGAGGGCCTCGATCTCCGCGACCTCATGGCTGCACAGGAAGACCGTCGTCCCCTCTTCGGCGACGAGACTCCGGATAAGGTCCCACATCTCCCTCTTCCCGGGTATGTCTAGGTCCTTAGTGGGCTCGTCTAGGAGCAGGAGTTCCGGGCCGTGGCAAAGTGCCCGACACAGCTCCAATCGCTTCCGCATCCCGGAAGAGAAGTCTCCGATCGGCCGATGCCGATGATCTCGCAGTTCGAGACGCTCAATCCATTGCAGCGCGATTTCCCTGGTCTCGTTACGGGAGAGCCCCCGCAAGCGCAAGAAGTAGCCGAGGTATTCCAGGGGCGTCCAGAAGGGACGCGTCGTCTCCACGCCTTCGCCCACGACGCCAATGAGTTTCCTCACCTCGGAGGCCTCCTTCCTGACGTCGTACCCCTTGATGCGAGCTGCACCGCCTGACGGTCGCAGCACCGTGGACAGCATCTTCAAGGTCGTGGTCTTCCCCGCCCCGTTTCGGCCGAGAAACCCGAAGAGAACTCCCTCTGGGACGTGCAGGTCGAGCTGGTCTACGGCCACCAAGCCATCGAAGTGGCGGGTCAGCCCGTCCGTCTCGATCATCCTCGGCGCCTCCTCGCCCGTCCGAGGACACGACCTCCCACGGCGACTGTGGCGAGGGCCATCAAGACCAGCCACCCGGTGTCCCTGTTGTACTCCAGTGGGATAGCCGTGAAGGATTCATCAATTGGGTGAGACAGCCCATCCACTTCAAGTTCCATCGCGACCGGTACGACGTTGATGAAGCTGGGTCCGAGGGTCCGGGCCCTCAGGATGGCAATCTTTACGGGGACCGAGAACACGACAGAGGCTTGAGCCGGTACCTCGACGGACGTGAATTGGACACTCGTGGCGTTGAACGCGAGGTACTCCGATTCCCAATACACAGTCACCGCCATGCTGAGGGCGGGCTCGGCCCCCTCATTGGAGATGAAGGTACGGATGGAACCCTCGACCTCAGTGCCCACGAGATAGGAAGCCGAGGCCGGTCCACTCAATCCCGGGCAGTACTCGAGGTCGCCGAATACGACACAGTTGTCCCCACTCAATTTGGGGAACGTGTAGTCGTACGGCGGGACGAGAGGGGCGACCACGAGGACCGCCACGACGGCGACGAGCGATCCCGCCCGGACGGCCATGTGGGCCTCCCACCCCTCGGGACTCTGTAGTCGTCTGTAGATCACCAACCCGGCCAGGACGAGGAATGCGGACAGAGAGGCGCTGACCAGGAGGGGGTAGAGGGGCTGTGCCACGATGAGGCCATGGGAACGGAAGGCATCCATCGCACCCATGAGGGGCGAGATGTGGAGAAGGGCGAGTACCGCATCGATGGTGGACGGGCCGAAAGCGCCCAAGTACTGGATTCCGAGGAAGGGCCCCCACGCCAGGACGAGCGCCAGGGCGAACCCAAGGGAGACCGACGGGAGCGTGGCCCTTCTGCCAAGTGCCGCTGAGATAAGCAGACCCAGGGCGATCGCAAAGGAGGCGGTGATGAGGGTCCAGGCGATTCTTCTCAGGATCTCCACCGCCCAACCGGGACCGGCAAAGACCACGATGAGAACATTGTAGGGCAGCAGAGCGAGGACGTAGACGCCCACGATGAGCAGCAGCGCCAGAAACTTGGAGAGGTAGTGCTGCGCCATCGAGATCGGATGGGTGAAGAGAACGCTGGCGAACCCCGACTCCCTCTCCTTGCTAATGAGCGTTGCAGCCAGAGGCAGGAAGAACAGAGGGTAATAGAGGTAGGCGAAGTCGAGGAAGATGGAGATTCGGAAGGAGGACATAACGACGAAGACGAATCCGAGAAAGGCCATCGCCCCTAGGAAGAAATAGAGGCTTGCGGGGGACCTGAGCATTCTCAGGAACTCGGACCAGGTGAGTTGAATCAGGCTCATCGTCACTCAGCCCCGCCGGCCGACCAGGCGAACTCGCCTCCGCTCCAAATCTTGCGACAAACGGAAATAGATTGCGTAGGGATTCCGTCGTCCGGTGTGAAAGCAACCCCCCCCGTGCACACCGAAGTTTTCACCGATGCCGGCAGAACTTTCATGAGGTGCTCGCGCGAAAGACCGCCGCAATGAGGGTGTCTGGCCTAGGGGATATTCCGTGACCCCGGTTCAAATCCGGGCAGCCCCATCAGCCATCGCCATCTAGGACATTGGATCAA
>CAYFZX010000128.1:0-2542 GCA_964347795.1 uncultured Methanomassiliicoccales archaeon | reverse complement strand
TCCGAGGGATCGTGAACCTCTTCGCGTACGCGCGGCCCCAGTCTCCCTTCTTCGGGACGTTCACGCTCATCGTCACGGGCTATTTTGTCGCGAGTCTGACCTACCTCTATCTTGACAGCAGGAAGGATGCGGCCAGGTGCGCCCAGGTCCCCGGACGGCTCCAGAGATTCCACAGGCTGTGGGCGTCGGGGTACGGAGACACGGAATTTGAGCGGGAGAGGCATCGGCGAGTCAGCTTCTGGATGGCCATCATCATCATCCCTCTCCTCATCATCGCCACTTCGACCCTGGGCTTCGCCTTCAGCTTCCAGGCCGGCCGGCCGGGGTGGTACAGCGCCCTCCAGGCGCCGACCTTCGTTGTCGTGGCGAGCATCTCCGGTCTGGGTCTCCTGCTGCTCCTCGCGGCCGTCTTCCGGAGGTTGCTGGGAGAGCGGGCGCGCCTCAGCCTTCCAGCCTTTGGTTGGATGGGGAAGGCCCTGCTCGTTCTCATTTTCGTCTACGTCTACTTCCTGATGGTCGATCTGTTGACCGGAACCCTGGCAGCGACCGCTCAGGACAGGGCCGTTAACCAGGCGCTCTTGGTGGGGGAGTACGCGCCCCTTTTCTGGCTCTCCGTCGGAGCGTTCATCCTGGCGCTGCTCTTCCTCGTTTGGCAACACCTGAAGAATCGATGGCACGTCGGTCTCCTCGTGCTGGTTGGCCTCCTCGTGAACGTGGGGGCGATCCTGAAACGATACCTTATCGTCGTCCCATCCCAGATCTACGGCACGCTCCTCCCGTACGAAGTGGGCTTCTATACCCCCACCTGGGTGGAGTACGGGACCCTGATCGGCCTCGTGGGTCTGGGGGTGCTGATGTTTGGGCTCTTTGCGAAGCTCTTCCCCATCGTCCCAATTGAAGAGAGTTTGAGCGAAGGTGATTGAAAATGCGCAAAACGTGTGCCTCATGCATGCTAGTCATCGGCGCTGTTCTCGTCGTCGTCAGCTTCTTCGTCCTCGCAACACCGTGGGGTTTCCCCCCAAGCGGCGTTGAGCACAGTGATCCACGGCTCCCCTTCGCCCCCCTGTTGTTCATCGTCGGGGGAGTCCTGATGTGGCTAGCGGCTGTGGCCTTTGAGGTCTTGCCGGGAAGGAGGCCAGCATAAGCAGCCTCGGAGGGCGAGGTCAGGCGATCCGGGGATACCTCGGTCCCTCAAGAGACCGCCTGACCCGTGACTCTTCGCTCACAGAAGGTTCTGCCGCAGAAGGTCGTATGTAATCTTCGCCATTTACGGTTATATAATTTATATAAACTCCATACGCAACAGCAAAGACCTTCCCTACACTCCGCGGTCGTATTGAGTGGGGATACGGTTCCGCCATTGTATGGTGTGCTGGACTCGACGGCGGCCCTATCGCGGTTTCTCGAGGAGTGTGAGGTACAGTCCCTCTCCATCATCTGTGAGTACCTGCAAGACAGCATCGAGAACCCAGAGATCCGAGAGATGACAGCGGAGATCGTTCGGACCACCCTCTGGCAGACGACCCAGATTCTCCAAGCATTGGAGCAGATCCTGGAGGAGGTTTCCCGTGAGCCGCGAAGTTGAGCTCCGGCTGCTGAGACAGCTCCTCGACTCGAGGATGAGGGGGCTGAGTCTGTGCAACCAAGCCCTGGAACGCGATGTTCCGAAAGGCATGGGAGGGCTGATTGAATCCTTGAGGGATTCCGAGGCGGAACTGATTTCCCAGTTGCAGAAGACCATTGAGGCGGCTATGGAGGATCTCTGATGGCTCCAGGATCCAAGCACCGAACCCCTCCCACGCGGATTCGCGTGGCCATCACGATAGCGGGAAGACGGCCGTGTCCCGTCTTCCTTCACGATGCAACTGAGATGGAGGTCGGATTGTGAAACACTCGAGAAGAACGTTCTTGAAGCTGAGTGGGGCTACCGCCGCGGGCGCCGCGATCGCAACCCAGGTCTCGCCTTGGAACCTGGGCATTCCCTCGATTCTGAGGCCCACCACGCCCAAGGATGCCTCCCCTGCGACGGAGGATTTCGTCCCGACAACGTGTTGGATTGGGAAGCAGGACTGCGGTATGATCGCCCGGAGAATCAACGGCCGAGTGGTGTCCCTTGTGGGTCACCCTGACCATCCGAGGAACTACGGCACCCTCTGCCCCAAGGGCCAGGCTCAGATTATGGCCTTCTACGACCCGAACCGCGTCAAGACGCCTCTCATCCGGACGAACGAGAAGGGCGTCACCGGGCAGTGGCGGGAGGCCTCCTGGGACGAAGCCCTCGACCTCGTGGCCCAACAGGTCAACGCGGTAAGAGATCGTGACCCGAGTCTGGTCCTCTGGCAGAAGGGACGGAGCAAGGCGAAGGATTTCTACGACACCGCCTTCGTCGGCGCCATCGGCGCCAGCAAGCTGGGCCACGGCGGCTACTGCTCCGACGCCGGCTATCGCGCGGCGGAGTATACCATTGGTCCCCACGGGGTGCTCCATCCCGACTTCAAGCATACCCGCTACCTCCTCTCCTGGGGATGGAACATCACCAATG
>CAYFZX010000127.1:0-2588 GCA_964347795.1 uncultured Methanomassiliicoccales archaeon | reverse complement strand
GACACCGAGACCAGCAGGAAGAGGAACAAGACCGTAAGACCAGCCACAGCGCGCATGGGGATACCCTCCGGCCATGATGCAGGGGTCCTTTTAAGCTCTTCGTTTAGATTACGCGGCCTGATACAAAAATCCCCGTCACCATTTGACAACCCTTTAAGACCAGCGGCCACCTTAGGCCGGAGAATGCGAAGGATAGCATCGGGGGCCTTGGCCATAGCAGGCGGGATCACGGCCATCGTGGCTGCGTTGGTGTCAGTGACGACCGATCAAATGCCCATGATGATGAACCCGATGAGTCAGGCCGCCTCGGCCCTTCTCTTGGCGCTGGGCGGTGTGGTCCTCATCAATGGCGTCCTGCTAGTCCTCGGGGTGGAAATACCCGCGGGCCCTCAGGGCGCAGCCATGATCGTCTATGGCATCCTGATGATCATCACGGGGTCCTCGATGGTTCTGACCAACCTCTTCACGATGGCGATGAGCACTGCCTCTGCGGTGGCGATGTTTCTACTCGGTGCGGCCATGGTAGTCTCCGGTGGCCTCATGGCGCGCGGTCCCGGCATGTAGGGGGCGCCATCCCATGGGCAGGCCAGGCGAGGTTGCCTAACGAAACAGATCTTCAGCCTCGTCCCGTATGAGCTCCGCTATCGAATCTGGCTCAGCGTTGTAGGTGAGTCCCCTCACGATCGCTACCGGGACGCCCGCCGTCTTCCCCTTGACCAACTCTGCAGCCGAGGCAACCTCATCCGCCAACGCCACGATGGTGCTCTTCAGCTCGTAGCCATGGGAATCCATTTCGCCGCGGTAGTCTCGCAGCGGGGCCATGCCGGAAACTCCCAGCGCCACGTCCGTGTGACCACGACGCCAAGGACGTCCAAAACTATCGCTTATGATCACGGCGAGACGAACGCCGAGAGCGGTCTCTAGATGACGTCGCAGGAGAGTCGCCGATCGGTCGAGGTCCTCTGGCAGGAGGGCATAGGCTTCTTCACGACTCACATTGGACCTATCGACTCCCGCATTGGCACATACAAATCCGTGGGGAGTCTCCATGATGAAAATCCCCCTACCTCGATCCATCCTAATGACACGGGTGGTGCTCCGTAGGATCGCTTCCAAGTGCTCGGGAGTCTTTTCGATCCCTTGAGCGAATTCAACAGCCCTTGGCGAGGGGTCCAGATCGGAAGCTCTCACCACCCGCCCTTCAGCCTTGGAGACAACCTTCTGGCTCACGACCAAGATGTCGCTGTCCTCTAGGGTGATGTCGGATGCGCTCAAAGCCCTCTCGATCAGGGCTGACAAGTTGTCCCCCGATCCTACCTCGGGGATCCCTTCAACGCCGATTACCTCGACCTTCCTCACGCGACGATCCTCCTCATTCAAGCGTGGCGAGGCGGAAACGCTTCCCGGACTGAGGGACCGAAGCTTCCGCCCCTCCCAGCCTCAGTCGCTAACCGCGATGCGGTAATCAATGAATCGGCGGATTCGGCTCTGCTGTGCGCAGAAAACGGCTTTAGGGGATGCTTTCGTGCCGGTCACTATGCAAGTGCGGGGCAAGGTGAAGCTCTTGGAGGGGATGAGATTCACGGCCAGCGCAAACTCCGGACCCGATGTAATCATGGGCTCCTCTGATGACATGGATGAGGTGCGCGCGCCGAGTCCCATGGAGCTGGTGATGCTGGCGGCCGGGTGCTGCACCGCCATGGATGTCGTGCAGATCCTGAGGAAGATGAGACAACCTCCCAGTGATGTGGAGGTGGATCTGGTAGCCGAGAGGTCAGAGGAGGATCCCAGGGTCTTCAAGACCATCAGCTTCACCTACCGCCTTTCGGGAGAAGGACTTGAGGAAGCATCGGTTCGGAGAGCCGTCAAGCTGTCGCAGGAGACCTACTGCTCCGTGGGCGTTATGTTGCGGCGAGCTGGGGTTGAGATGCCTACCTATATTGAAATCGAGGATATGCAAGAATAGACGGCTCTATACAATCACGACTCAACTTATAACTAAACCGGGCGCTAAATCGCATCTGGGCAGGGGCAGTGGTACTGAAGACCGCCAGCCTTTGGAGTGGGCCTCGCCTGGAAGCCTGTGCGAAACTGGCCGCCGTGCTAGTCCCCACACCTCCTTGCATGGGCTGAAGAAGCAGACCTCCTCCGTTGTGCCATGCCCCGGCCCTTTTCCTCCAGGTGTCAGCGACCGTTGGGCAGAGTTGTCCGCAGGCCCTCTCGTCCAGGGCTAACCTAGATTAGGCTAGGGGGCCTGTATAGAGGCGAGTGATCCAGGACAGATTCTATCTGACCAGACGCGACGATCCAGAGGGCGTAGAGGTCAGAGAGATCCTGCGGGCGAGGATGGGGTCTCTGGATCTTGTGACACCACCCAGCAACATCATGGCTCGACGCAGGACGTTGGCGGCCCTCTTGGGAGTTGGCGCCCTCGGGGTTGCCGTATTCATCTCCTTCATGGTTGGCAACGTTACCCTACTGTTCGCCCTCTACCCGATTGCGTTCGTCGTGACGGCCATATTCACCTACTTCGTACAGCGCTGGAACCTGCCCTCCTTGGCAGCGCGCCCAGGGGTTCAGGTTAGACG
>CAYFZX010000126.1:0-2695 GCA_964347795.1 uncultured Methanomassiliicoccales archaeon | reverse complement strand
GGCTCATCCGTGGGTCCGAAACCGTAGAACTGCCACCGCGTGGGGGTGCGCCTCTTCAGCCAATCGCCCTGACGCGGCCACGACCGAGCATCCCAGGGAAGTTCCCCCACACCTTCAGTCGTAACCTCCTCCACTTTGGATTCTGCAGGTCTCGCTGGCATCACGGATCCAACATCTTCCTCTTCTCCACCAACCCGCTGCAGCACACGACTGAGAAAGTGAAATCTATTGCTCCGCCCTCGAAGCCCTCGAGGGAGCGAAGGGGACAATTTCGACCGTCCCTCCCCAGATCACCGAGGACACATCAGGGATTCTTCAGCCAAGAGGCGGGCAGGGAAACTGGCGGCGGATCCTCAGGTGCGCCGGAGGGCCTCGATGTAGAATAGTCAATCTTTACGGAAGGTTCAAGAGGGCCAAGACGGGATTCCCGTCGGGTGTTGTGATGGCGATTCTTGAAGAGCCCATAAAGGAGCCCCTCGTTCTGAAGAATTACATCGCTGGAGAATGGGTGGAGTCAGAGGGCGAACGGGTGGACGTGGTGAACCCCGCCACCCAGAAGACCATCGCGAGCGTCCCGATCTCCACCAAGGCCGAAATCGACGCGGCCGTCGAGGCGGCCTGGGAAGCCTTCCCTGAATGGCGGCGAACCCCGCCCCTCGCCCGGGCGAGATGCCTCTTCCGGCTGAAGGAGCTCCTTGAGGAGAGCTTCGAGGAGTTGAGCAGGATCCAGACCATGGAGCACGGGAAGACCATCGACGAGTCCAGGGGAGAAACGAGGCGAGGTATCGAGAACGTGGAGGTGGCCACGGGCATCCCATCGCTCATGATGGGCCAGACCCTGGAGGATGTCGCCTCGGGAATCGACGAGTACCTCATCCGGCAACCACTCGGCGTATTCGGCGTGATCTGTCCCTTCAACTTCCCGTATATGGTGCCCCTTTGGTTCGCCCCTTACGCCATCGCCACAGGGAACTGCATCGTGATGAAGCCTTCCAGCGAGGATCCCATCAGCCAGAACAAGATTGCAGAACTCACGGAGGAGGCGGGCATCCCGCCCGGTGTCTGGAACATTGTCAACGGTGGCCGGACTGTGGTCTCCAGCATGCTGGACCACCCTGGGATCGAGGGGATCTGCTTCGTTGGATCGACGCCCGTCGGCCGTGACGTGATCTACAAACGGTGCGGCGAGACCGGCAAGCGGGTCATCGCCATGACGGGCGCCAAGAACTTCATGCTCGTCATGCCCGACGCCAAGCTGGACGATACCATCGCCTCCTTGATGACGTCCTTCTATGGAAACACCGGTCAGCGATGTCTCTCCGGAGCCAATTTGATCCTCGTGGGGGAGGGCCTGAGCGAGAGAGAGTACAACCAATTCTACGAGAAGATCGTGGACAATTTCGTCGACGCCGCGGCGCGGATCAGCGTCGGCTACGGCTTGGACACCGCTATCCAGATGGGTCCGGTCCGTGATGAGGGAAAGAAGGACAAGATTGTCGGCTACATCGAGACGGGCCTGGAGGAGGGGGCCAAGCTCGTCCTGGACGGACGGAAGCCGAGGATCCTGGGCGGCTGGCCCGAGAACGCCTTCCTCAGTGCCTCCGTCTTCGAGAATGTGGAACCGGACATGACCATCGGACGAGAGGAGATCTTCGGTCCCGTGGCCAGCGTGATGAAGTCGAGGAGCCTGGAGGAAGCGATGGACATGGTCCACAGCAACCCCTACGGCAACTCGGCGGCCATCTACACCCAGAGCGGCAAGTGGGCGAGGGAGTTCCAGTACGGGATCCAGGCCGGCAACGTCGGCATCAACGTCGGCATTGTGGCACCCATGGCCTTCTTCCCCTTCAGCGGGATGAAGGACTCGTTCTTCGGTTCCCTCCACGGCCAGGGGCAAGAGGTCATTCGCTTCTTCACCGAGAGCAAAGTCGTGATCCAGAGGTGGTTCTAGGATGGAGCAACCCACCCTGACCGCCTCTGCCATCATCGATTTCGCGGAGCGATTGGAGGAGTTCTCCCTGGGATTCTACGCGCGCCTAGCGGACCGCTTTCCGGAGCACAAGGCCATGTTCTCTCGCTTCGCCGAAGAGAGCAGGAAGAACAAGGTCCACATCGTCCGAACCTACCAGGAGACCATCACGGATGCCCTGGAGGCTGGATTCTCGTTTAAGGGTCTGGACCTGAGTCGGTACACGGTGGACATCGCCTTGCCGGAGGAGGTCGGGCTCGGAAAAGCTCTGACGCTGGCGACCGCGCTCGAGGAAACAGCGGGGGCCTTCTACCGGGAGGTCGCAAAGCGGTCGAAGTCACTCCTCGCCACGATCCCCATGGCCTTCAAGCAGGCCGGGAAGAGGAGGAGCAGCCGCAAGAGCCAGTTGACCTCACTCATGGAGAAAGCCTAGCGAGGTCGGCCACTCCGCAAGGCACTAATACTCTCGATTAGTCCTCCTCGCCGGGAGGTCCGTGGCCAACGCGGTCGCAATTGAGGCACAGGGTCTGCGGAAGATCTACGGCGACATCGCCGCCGTCGATGGAATCGACCTCACGATTCCCGAAGGCGAAGTCTTTGCCTTGCTGGGGCCGAACGGTGCGGGCAAGACGACGACGGTGGAGATATTGGAAGGCCTGCGCAAGCCTACTGCTGGGTCCGCCCGGGTCTTGGGCCAGGACATCCGGCGGTCTTACGATGCGATCC
>CAYFZX010000125.1:0-2696 GCA_964347795.1 uncultured Methanomassiliicoccales archaeon | reverse complement strand
CCGATCCTCCACCGGTTCCAGCCTCGGTGTACCGGCTCCTTCGGAGTGACGCTGTCCTTCGAGGACCTCGACGCGACGGTCGCCTACTACTCCCGGGTGCTCGGCCCACCGTCCTACGTGGAAGGGGAAGGCACGAGAGGCTGGGCGATCGGGAGCGGTTGGTTGACCCTGCTGAAGGGCACGGCGGGGAGCCTCGCAACGTCGAGCTCACATTTGGGGTGGCGAGCGTCGAGGAGGCAGAGAGACTCCAGTGGGCCTTCGAGCGTGCCGGGGGCAAGGCTGCAGAGCCGACCGACGAGCTGATGTACCGACCGATCCGATCCTGCCCGGTGACCGATCCCTTCGGCACGGAAATCTTGGTGATCGCCCCGCGGGAGACCGGCTAGCCCCTCTGTCAGGGGGTGTTCACTGCCCGAGGCCAAGAATCCGGTTTATAAGCCCCAGTGACATCATCAGGTGGGGTCTGGAGGTGTCCACGGCCGTCGAAGCGCTCTACTTCGGTTTGTCCGCCTTTGCCGCCATCTTCACCATCGTGAACCCCGTCGGGAACTTGCCCGTCTTCGCCGCCTTGACTGAGGGGTATCCCAGGGGGCAGAAGGCGAGGGTTGCCCAGAAGGTCGTCGTCGTCGCGATAGTTACCCTGGTTCTCTTCGCCCTGGCGGGGAACTACATCTTCTTAGTTTTTCACACTACGATCCACGCCTTTCGAATCGCCGGCGGGATTCTCCTGTTTAGCATCGCCTTCACGATGATGTACGGGGAACGGCCGAAGGCCAAACTTACCGATGTGGAGAGGGAGGAGGCCCTCGCGAGGGAAATGGTCGGTGTCGTTCCGTTGGGCATCCCGATGTTCGCTGGCCCGGGAGCCATCACCACCGCTATGGTCCTCATGGCGGAGGCGTCGGTCCCGGCACTAGACGTCGTGAAGATCGCACTTGTCTTGGTCTCAATCGTGCTGACGATGGGGATTGCCTTCCTGCTGATGTCGCAGGCAGATCGGATCATGGAACGCTTCGGCCGAGTCAGCATGATGGCCTTCGGTCGCGTGATGGGCCTGATACTCGCGGCGATCGCCGTCCAATTCATTCTCGTGGGGTTGCAGGGAGCCTGGCTCGCGTACTTCGTCCAAATCCCCTAGCGGGACGGAGGATTCCTTGTCATTGCCAACCCCCCTTCGAATCGGTTGTCAGGCGTCCGGGTCAGGAGTCTCCACTCCGAGTCCGGGGCGTATTCCTTCTGCCTAGCTCCTTCGCCCGTGTGACTGGGAAGAATCGGGCCCACAAAGACCGGCGTCAGACGGAGAGATAAGGGGAGTCCCGCTCTACGACGGCTCTCTCATCCGGCTCAATCGCCAAGGCCTTTCTCCACCATCCATGAACACGAGGTGACGAAGGTGTGGGCTCTAGGGCTGGGAGCAGTGAACAAGGGCCGGAGCAGAGAGGAGGAGGAACTCGTGCGCTACGCCCGGTGGGAGTACGGACGGACCGACGGAGAGTGGCTGGTGGCCCGTGCAAGGCGAGAGGGGAGAAACGGGAGAAAAGAGGGCCTTCGCCGATGGTTCCGCTCGCTCTTCATCACGCGGACACCTTCGGTTGGTGCGACATCCGATGATCCCATAGCTGATCACGGCTCAAGGACCGCCAATGATGGCGGTGTCCCGATCGCGGAGGAGGTTCTCATCGAGGACTGTGCCCATGACGACTTACGGTCCCTGGGTGGCGGAGGTAATGCCATCTACTACAGGTGTCAATCCTGCGAGCGCGTCGTGATTTCTCAGGGCGGCACGTTGTGGGAGCTTCGGTTTAAGGGTGAAAGGCGTCCCTGAGCTTCAGTGAGAGCCTGAGCTAGCTGCGTCTGCCCTATCAGGATCTCTGACGGGCGGCTGTGAATGGCTAGGCCTACGTGCTCTCTCTCAGTGCCATGAAGCTGGCGAAGATGAGTACGAGTCTGGCGACGACGGACAGGGCAATGATCGAGTGGGCATCGCCGGCCAATGTGCCATCCGAGACCAGAAAGATCCCCCAGCCGGTGGACACGATCTCCGGGACTCCTGCGATTATCTCACGGAACTGCCCCAGCCTTTGCCCTACCACAGGAGTGGTGTGCAGACCAGGACTACCAAGTGGAGCGAGGCTAGTACGGGTGTAGAGTCCAGCAGCTCACCATCGCTGAACAGTCCGACTGCTATTGCGTA
Source organism: uncultured Methanomassiliicoccales archaeon (assembly GCA_964347795.1). Classification (GTDB taxonomy): domain Archaea; phylum Thermoplasmatota; class Thermoplasmata; order RBG-16-68-12; family JAJISG01; genus JAJISG01. Next base: position 502 of record CAYFZX010000125.1, on the reverse strand, counting down.
GGAGCCACAGCGAGAATGGCGATTAGGGCGCCAACCGCCAACTGATGATACACACTTCATTCCATACGATCCCCTTGGGAAGGATGGATTGCCCTCTAAGGTGCTACAGGGGCCTTCCCCCGAGAAGGCCTAGTCCGTCTCAACCTTCAAATTGGGATTTGGATTATCGTTGACCATGCCCTCCCGTTCCTTGTCGTCTCAGATCATAGCACTCGTCTTGCTCCTCGGCGTCTGCTTTGTCGCCGCGGCAATCGGCTCGGTGGCGACCACCTCTTCCCTCGACCCGTGGTATGAGAGTCTTGAGAAGCCGGTGTGGACTCCATCCGGATCCGTCATCGGAGCGGTGTGGTCGGTCCTCTACGCCCTCATGGGGATCGCTGCCTGGCTCGTTTGGCGCGAGGTGGGATGGACCCTTTCCCTTCCATTGCTCCTCTTCGGGAGTCAACTGGCGGTGAACGTGCTGTGGTCAGTTGTGTTCTTCGGACTCCAGAACCCCGTGGTG
>CAYFZX010000124.1:0-2769 GCA_964347795.1 uncultured Methanomassiliicoccales archaeon | reverse complement strand
GGGTGACATTGGTCCGGATACCGTCCTTCTTGAGGAGCCTCACGGCCTTGAGGCCATCGGGTGTCATTGGAACTTTGACGACGACGTTCTCGTGGATTGCAGCTAGCTCTCGGGCTTCTTTCAACATGCCCCTGGGGTCCTCGCTGACCACCTCCAGGTTGACAGGACCATCCACCATAGAGCAGATCTCCTTCACGATCTCATCGAAGGATCGGCCCTCCTTGGAGATCAGGCTAGGATTCGTCGTTACGCCATCGCAGGTGCCCCAGTCCACCGCTTCCCGAATGTGCGGAATGTGCGCGGTGTCCAGAAATATCTTCACGCCACGACCTCCCTTCGGCCAACCACATCCATTGCTGCCTTAAGCAGTTTCTCCGATGTGAGGCCATACTTCTCGAGGAGCTCCTGTGCCTTTCCGCTCTCCCCGAACCTGTCCTCCACTCCAATGATTCTCATGGGGATAGGGTAGTTCTGAGACACGGCCTCGGCCACTGCACTGCCCATGCCGGCATAGATCGTGTGTTCTTCAGCTGTCACTATGCCCCCGGTTTCCCTTGCCGCCTTCAAGGTCATCTCAGTGTCCAGAGGCTTGATCGACCTCATGTTGATGACACGGGCGGATATCCCCTGAGTCTCGAGCTCCTCCGCCGCCTCGAGGGCCCTTGAGACCATGATGCCGATGGCGATGAAAGAGACGTCGCTCCCGTCCTTCATGACGGTGGCCCTCCCAATCTCGAAGGTGTCTTCAGGCGACGTCAGAGTGGGGAACTTGTCGCGACTGAACCTGCAGTAGAGCGGCCCGGGGGCCTCCGCGGCTGCGTCAACCGCATTTGCCACTTCGGGTCCGTCACAAGGGACGATGACCTTCATGTTTGGCAACGACCGCAACAGGCCAATGTCCTCATTCATCTGGTGGGTTGCCCCGTCAGGTCCCACTGTCAGACCTGCATGGCTGCTGAAGATCTTCACGTTGAGGTTGGGATACGCAATGGACTGACGGATGATGTTGTAGACCTGAGCCGTGCCGAAAACGGAGTAGGTACAGGCATAGGCAATCTTGCCTGAGGCGGCGAGGCCTGCGGCCACGCCCATCATGTTCTGCTCTGCGATGCCGATGTTGAAGAGCCGATCCGGGAACTCCCTTCCGAAGAGAGCAGTCTTCAACGACTGGGTCGTGTCCGCCCCCACAACGACTACATCAGACCTCCTCTTGCCTAGGTCCACGAGGGCCTCACCGAAGTAGGACCTCATGGACTCCAGCTTCCAAGGCTTCGGGTTCACGTGGGCTCCCCCAGCTCCCTTAGACCGATTTTCAACTCCTCGTCTGTCGGGGCGGTGCCATGGAACCGGATGACCCCCTCCATGTAACTGACGCCCTTCCCCTTCACCGTCTCCGCGATGATGACGGTCGGTCTCCCTCTGACTTCCCTGGCGGCGTAGACGGCCTCGAGGATGGCTCGCATGTCGTGACCGTCAATCTCAATAACGTGCCAACCAAAGCCGCGCCATTTCTCCGCTAGGGGCTCCAGGCTCATGATGTCCTCTGTCCGACCTTCCTGCTGGATCCTGTTCCTGTCTACGAAGGCGGTGAGATGGTCGAGTTTGAAGTGAGCCGCCCCCATGGCGGCTTCCCAGGTCTGTCCGACATCGTTTTCCCCATCACCCATCATCACATAGACTCGGTGGCGCTTCCCGTCAAGGCGAGCGGCCAGTGCCATCCCCACAGCGACGCTGAGGCCCTGGCCCTCCGCCCCTGCGCAAGCCTCCAGGCCCGGCGTCGTTCCGAGCTCCGGATGACCCTGAAGACGAGTACCTAGCTTCCTCAGGGTTCTCAGCTCCTCGACGGGAAAGAAGCCTCTCTCGGCGAGAGCGGCGTAGAGGACTGGGCAGGCATGTCCCTTGCTCAGCACGAACCTGTCCCGGTCTGGCCACTGGGGGTCTTCCGGATCGACGTTGAGGATGTGGAAGTAGAGAGCGGCGATGACGTCGGTCGCCGACAAAGAGCCCCCAGGATGGCCCGAGCCAGCCTCGTGGGTCATTCTCAATACATGGACTCGGAGCCGACGAGCCTTCTCCGTGAGCTCTTTGACAAGACTCTCATCGACGCCCATTGGTCCCCCCCGCCGAACGCAGCCCTATCACCCCCTCGTTCTTAATATTTGGTGCCAAGCCAACCGCCAGCCCAACGAACCGCACGAAAGTCATGGGCGTATTTAAGAGGTCTACCCGGTCAGGATTCGCAACCAGCAGTCCACCCCAACGGTGTTCCCGTCGAGGTCAAGAGCATCACGTCAGTCCCATCGATTCCCTCTACGAGGAGGTAGTCACCCTGCATCAGGAACGGCGCCGATGGGTCTTGTTGGTGGTAGACAATTCCACCATCACCCGCAATGGCTGCGGAGAGCTCTCCTTCGGTGACGACATGAAAGGAGGCGTCGTCGCGGCGGAGCACACGGTAGAGGACCTGGTCCACTCTGTACTCCCCGTCGACTCTGGTCACATCGGCTCGAAGGACCCCCTCGACCTCCTCGACGGTCATGAGGACGGAGAAACCACACTGTTCGCCAGGGAATACCGAGGCGAGGCCAAAGCCGAGAATCGTTGCCGCGGCGAGGGAGGCGACGAAGATCCCTCCGGCCTTCAGCCATTTGGCGCCCCGGGAAGACATCTTCTTCCGGAGGTTGGAATGCAACTTTAAGGTTCTTACCCAGTCTCGGGAGGTAGAGAGATAAATAGCGACGGCCTTTGCGGGTTGAATGATCAAGATCT
>CAYFZX010000123.1:0-2783 GCA_964347795.1 uncultured Methanomassiliicoccales archaeon | reverse complement strand
TACGTGAAGTGCCCCGCGTGCGGGCGCATTTCCGTCTCTTGTGAACACGTCAGCCGCGAGGATGTCGCCACAATCCGGCGGCTCATCAAGCAGGGTGTGATGGTCTATGAGAGCGAGGAGGAGCTCCTGGAGGATGAGATCTTCGAAGAGGTCGAGGAGGAGAGCAAGAAGCCTGAGCTCTACCAGCTCCTGGACCCGAGGTTTTCGCTGGACGACGTTGTCCTGAGCCCCCGATCGAGCGAGGGCATTGAGGACGCCTTGGTGGAACTCCGCAACAAGCGACTCCTTTTCGATACGTGGGGGCTCTCCAGAGTCGTGCGGAAGGCCAAAGGGCTGTCGATGCTCTTCGCGGGCCCGCCAGGCACGGGCAAGACCATGACGGCAGAGGCGATCGCGAACGCCATGGCCAGGCAGCTGATGATTGTCAACTACGCCCAGCTAGAGAACATGTGGGTCGGCGAGACGGAGAAGAACATCGAACGAGTGTTCCAGGAGGCCGGAACGAAGAACGCGGTCCTCTTCTTCGACGAGGCGGATGCCGTGTTCTATCGCCGTGGTCAGACCGCCGCTCCGTGGGCCAACCGGGACGTCAACGTGCTCTTGAGTCACCTCGAGAGCTTCGCCGGAGTGGCCATCCTGGCTACCAACATGGCAGGCGTCATGGACCTTGCCCTGGACAGACGCGTCGACATCGCCATTGAGTTCGAGTTCCCCACCGTTGGCATGCGGGAGGAGATCTTCATGAAGACGATGCCCGCTGGTGCACCCTTGGCGGATGATGTGAACTTCAGGGAGCTCGCCCGTAAGTTTCCCATGTCGGGAGGGAACATACTCAATACGGTGCGGCAGGCCATGCGGTATGCCGCCAAGAGAAAGGGACATCACCAGCGAATCACGATGCAGGACCTCAAGAGGGCGGCGGAACGGGAGACGGCGAAGTCGAGGTTGATGCGGGTCGACCACCTGACGAGGGGAGCAGAGGAGACGTCGGGGGAATCCCTCAAGTACTACGGCTAGACACCGGCTTGCTGGCCTGTGGAAGCTGCCGCTTCGGTAGTGAACCTTAAGAGGTCTTCTGCCAGTTTGCCAGGCAATGGGCGTCAACCTAACGCCTATCATCGAAAAGGACATACTCCGACTGGAGGACCTGAGGTCTCGAAGCTTCGCCGTCGATGGGAACAACACCTTGTATCAGTTTCTTGCCTTGATACGGCAGCCTGACGGGAAACCTCTTACCAGCCGCTCGGGGAAGGTGACCTCGCACCTTGTCGGACTCCTCTACAGGACGACGCGCCTCATTTCGGACTATGACCTTTCCCTCGTTTTCATCTTCGACGGAAAGCCGCACGCATTGAAGAGGGGGGAGCTCGATGCCCGAAGAGCGATTCGGGAGAAAGCGGCCCAGGAATACAGAGAGGCCTTCAAACGTGAGGACTACGCGGCAGCCTGGTCCAAGGCGGTAGCCTCGTCCAGGCTCACACATGACATGGTAGAGGATGCGAAGAGACTGCTGACCCTTTTGGGGATCGCCTGGGTACAGGCTCCCGGTGAGGGGGAGGCTCAGGCCGCTCACATGTGCCGCCAGGACGATGTCTGGGCGGCAGCAAGCCGCGACTACGATACGCTCTTGTACGGATCACCCAGGCTGCTCCGCTACCTCACGGTGGCAGGGAGGGAGTTTCTGCCGAGTAGCGGGGCCTCGAGGCCCCTCGAACCTGAGCTCATTGCGCTTGAAGGGCTTCTCCGGAACCTCGGTATCGACCGTCGGCAGCTTGTTGACCTCGCGATCCTGGTTGGAACCGACTATAACCAGGGCTTGAGAGGGGTCGGCCCGAAGAGGGCCCTCGACCTCATACGCAGACATGACGATCTTGAGCATGTGCCAGGTGAGATCCAGCGGGAGTTACCCCCGGACCTTGCGGGTATTCGGAATCTCTTTCTCCAGCCCGACGTCACCCAGGACTACGCCCTTCAGGCGCCCGAGCTCGACCGGGAAGGCGTGATCGAGTTCCTCTGCGGCGAGCTCGACTTTTCCTATGACAGGACTACTCAGGCCCTTCAGCGACTCGAACGCCGCAGGACACACCCCTCATTGGACAAATTCAAAGGTGCCTAGGGCTCAGCCATGAATTGGATGAATTCCTTCTTCGTTCTGGGCTGCAGAGTGTAGTTGTGACGCTTCTCGTGCCCAAGGGTGGAATGAGGACGATCGCCATAGTCGTGTCCTGGATATACCTCGGTCTCCTCATCGAGTTCCAGAATCACTCTGAACAGGCTGTGGTACATCTTCCCAGGGTCTCCCCCGGGAAGATCAGTCCGCCCGCACTCGCCGACGAAGAGGGTGTCCCCCGTCAAGAGCTTCCCATCCACCAGGAGGCAAATGCTGTCAGGAGAGTGACCGGGGGTGTATAGGATCCTTATAGCAGTCCCGCCGAGGCGTAGTTTGTCGCCGTCGCCCGCCGTCATGTTCCGGCGGACTTCCCCCATGGGATGGGTCACGACGGCTGCCCCAGTTCTCCTACGGAGCTCCTCGTTTCCCGCAACGTGATCCCAGTGGGTGTGGGTGTTTATGACGTACTTGACCTCTAGGCTATGCGCCTTAATGACGGACATGATCTTGTCAATCTCCCCGTGGGGATCTACCACAGCGGCCTTTCGTGAACTCTCGTCCCCTAAGACGTAGCTGAAGTTGGCCATATTGCCCAACTTCAGTTGCTCAAAGATCATCTACCACTCATCCACCGAAGAGCGAGGACCTGCTAAAGGCTTTGTGACGGACACTG
>CAYFZX010000122.1:0-2841 GCA_964347795.1 uncultured Methanomassiliicoccales archaeon | reverse complement strand
GACTCGGACCAACTGCTGGAGCTGAACTACTACGAGCCGGACAGTCGCTTTGGCGTCGCCTACACGAACGGAGAGGAACTCGACCATCTCGCCTTTCGCGTCGAAGACATCACGGCCACCGTCGACGAACTGAGGCAGCAAGGCGTGGAGGTCCTCGTCGAGCCCTACACCATCGGCGGGTGGGCCGAAGCCTACGTGAAGGACCCAAACGGGATCTGGATCGAGTTCCTCCCCCGGAACCCAGGAGGAGTGTGACACTAGCCTGATGGCTGCGGCCCTCCACACTGTCCCCATTGCCACGCTGGCCACGCAGTGTGGCACGCCGGATCCGGGGGGGTCAGGCAGGAGACTTCGTGAAGTCTCCCGTCCTATGCCCTCACTTTCTGCCGTACACGATCGCGTGAATGGGTGAGACGTCCAAGGTCTCAATATCCCGGAAGCCCGCCGCCCCAAGTTCCTTCGCATAGTGCGAGGCTGGGAGAAGCTGATCATCAATGAGGGCCTCGAAATACTGAATGCCGCACATCACCTGGGCTGGGATTGTCCGCAGCGCCTCGAGTTCCTCAGGAAAGGGGAAGTCCGACACGACGAACCACCCGCCAGGCTTGAGGGCTCGATGCGCATTCTCGACGACCTTCTTCATGTCCCGGGCTTCGTGGAGACTCACGTTGATCAAGATCACGTCGAACTCCTCTTCGAACGCGATGTCCTCCAGCGGGGAGTGTGTCATCTGGACGCCTTGGATGCCTGCGATGTCCAGCTGAGCGCGTGCCATCTCCAGAGACTCAGCATCGCCGTCCACTACGGTGAACTTCGCCTTGGGGTATGCCTTGGCGATCAGGCTGAGACCACGGCAGGTCCCGCAGGCCAGCTCCAACACACTGCCTCCGGCCTCAAGAGCAGCCTGGACCCTCGGCATTTTCGGGAAGGCATGCTTCACCAAACGAACGTAGAAAGGATAGCTCGCCATCCCCACAGACTCGCGAAACTCCAGGGACGTCTTGTCCCACCAGGTTCTCTCGCCAGTTCGGAACCGCTCTCGAAGGCTCACCATGTGGTCCCTCAAGGCCGTCATGGTGAACGCGGTGCCGCCTGCCGCCATAGGGAAATCCGGGTCGAGGAGGACCTTGTCCATATGAGGTGCCAGCGCAAAGCCGCCGTTTGACCTCTCAATGAACCCCCCCGAGTACGTTGCATTGCACCAGACCTTCGTGTAGAGTGGGTCGTAGTTGAGGCTCTTCGCGAGCTCGCCCGCGGAGATGCCAGGGTTCTCCCGAATCGCATCAAACAGCCCCAACCGAAGGCCGAGTTCGATGCTCCACGTATTCAAATATCCCGCGTAGGACGCGAGGACCTTGCCAGTCGCTGCTTGTAGCTCTTCCATTTGAGGATTTGCCGCCATATAACACACCTGTTAGTCCCGGCGGATATCCTTATCCCACTTAAGGGTGTGGCAGTGCCAGCGACTGGCAGGACATGGTGTAGCACGTCCCGCGCGTTCTCAGGGCTCGCAGAGTAGAGGGCGTTTAGACTCTGCTGTCCGACCATGCAGCGGAACCTTGCTCCCGCTAGCCTGAACGCTCTGCGCCCACGGGAAGGGCTTGGACTTCTCGTCTACTCGGAACCCGGGGGAGTCAGCAGGCCTATCTGAGCCAGCATCCCGAGGTTGTCGTAGTAGACCCGCAGCTCGGTGATCTTTCCTTCGGCCGTCCTCACGATGGCCACCGCCGAGCCCGTGGCCTGCTTCCCCGTGGCGGGAATCGGGGGCTGGCCCGGAATCTCGATCGGTCCGGTGTTCGTCCCGGTCCACTCCATCTGATCAGCGAGCCATTCGCCGCTCTCGATACGATTCACGAGCTTGACCCTCGAGTCCGGGAAGGACTCCCAGTTCCCGGCCATGTGCTTCTTAACGGCCGCTCGGCCATTGATGGGCTCGGGAAGGTTCGCCTCCCAATACGTGACTTCCTCCGACAACTGTTCTCCAAGCTTCGCGACATCGTGGGCGTTCAACGCCTCGTAGAAGGCGTCCGACAGTTCTTTCGTGCTAGTCATGTACTTCCTCCTCTTTGTGGGAGGCCCACGGCCTCCAGTTCTGTGTCTTAGTCTCCCGACATTTAAGGGCCTTCGGTACCTCGATGGGCTTTCGCAGCAGATCTTTGACAGGCTCACCATTCGATTGAGAGTGGTCGGGGAAGGGACAACCCCGTCAATCCTCAGCCGCAGAGGCCGGTCCCGGTGTGCAACGAGTGGGCAGAAAACGTTAAACGGTTTCTCTCCATGGACGGTGTGGAGGAGCGGGAGACCGTCTAGTGCCCTTTTTTTGTCCAGAGACGTCCAGCCCTCTACTCGTGCCGCTCAGGAGCGCGAGGAAGACCCGAAGCCCGCTCAGCGGGAGGAGGTGAGAAGGAGTGAGTGTGGAGGAGAACATCAAGGTCCTGGATGAGGCACAACAGGCCGTCGAGGCAAGAGACTGGGATCGCTTCGACGCGTTGCACGATGAGTCCGTTACGACGTACTCGCCGCTCAGCCTCGAGCCCACCAAGGGAATCGCCGCGCATCGGGAGGGGATGCAGGGCATCCTGAAGTCCTTTCCCGACTTCGTCATGGAGAGAGATCAGGTGTTCGGTTCAGGCGATTGGGTCTGCGAGGTCAGTACCGTGAAGGGGACCCACAAGGGACCTCTCAAGGGTCCGACGGGAGAGGAGATTCCCCCGACGAACAAGCCGTTGCAGCTCCAGACGTGCAGCGTGATGAAGATCGTGAACGGCAAGATCACGGAAGAACACAGCTACTACGATCTCCTTGGAATGATGGCCCAGCTGGGGCTCGAAACCCAGGACT
>CAYFZX010000121.1:0-2859 GCA_964347795.1 uncultured Methanomassiliicoccales archaeon | reverse complement strand
TCACTCAACTCAATCTCCAGTCTCTGCACACCTTCTCCGGGGTTCTCGCGGATCCTTCGGCGGACAGGGCCATGGTCATCGCGACGTACGCGTCCGTAGCGAGTCTCGTTGACGCTCTCGATGCTCTGACCTGGCTGTTCACCGGGTTTACTTTCGTCGCCTTCGGGATCGCCATGAGGGCCAGTCCATCCTACAGTCAGGGCCTGGTGTGGTTGACCGTGATCCTGGGCCTCCTCACCGCCGCCTTCGTATTTCTCATCCCACCAGCCGGGCTGGGCTTCTTCTTCACGCCTGTCCTCTACCTCGTGCTGGGGTGGAAGGTCTACCGTCTCTCGAGGACCTCGCCACCGGGGTAGGGGGCGTCCTAGCAACCTAACGAGGCGCCCCGTCACCAGGGCCCCACCATCCGCGGACAAACAGCACCCCTGCGCGACGAACAATAAGGGGGCCAGGTGACGGCCGTAAGCCCCCTTACGGCTATGCCTAGCCCCCCTTCGGTGCCCATTTGATAAACCTTGATTACGGGCCACCAGCTCTCACCAGGTTAAGGGACATCATCATTCGCAAAGAAGCGCTTGAGGATCCCATCCCTCTTCGCCAACACTAGTCCTTCCCGCTCCAATACGGACAGGTGATAGTACAACGTGCCGCTCCCCATCTTCGTGGCGCGGAGTAGCTCCCGAAAGTGAACGCCGGGGTTCCGCTGCACGATTTCTAGAAGTTCACGTCGAGCGTCTAGCTCCAAGACCTGAGTCCCACGGACACGGTGGTAGGCCACCATCAGGACACGGATTAGAGCAGGCGAAGTCAGGGATGCTGCTCCGACTGCCAAAGCGATTCCCAACGCGATCAACGGAGTAAAGCCGAAACCTAGCAATAGTAGAAAGCCGAACTCCCCGACTTCTCCTACAGGCTGGACTTGAAGCACGTTGAGCGCTAGCACAAAAGAGAAGACGAACAAAAGGAAGATTCCAAGCGGAACCATGATCGCGAGGAGGATGGCCCCGACAACTTGAGACGACCGGACGTTAGGGAGATTCCGAACGACGTTGACACTGAGGTAGAAGCCAATCCCGAGGAGGACCCCACCAACCGATGAGAGGCCAAGGAAAGCTGCGATTTCAGAGACGGGCAGGCCGATCAAACCTGCGAGGCCCCAAGTAACCGGAAGGAGGCCTAGAAAGAGCAGGAAGGGTGCAAGCACTAGGCCGAACATGCCGAAACCTGCGAGACGAGAGGGTCTGGCTTCGGTGTCCGGCCATAACACGTGCTGGAATGCCAGACCAGAACCAAGAGCAGCCACTAGAGCCATGGGGACTGCGAGCAGACCATTTAGCATGAACCAGCCAAACGAGGGGAGGGTCAGTGTTCCATACGCCCTCTCCATAGCGTGGCCTAGGAGAACGAGGAAGAGGGAGGAGACCACGGCAAACACAAGCAGGGCAACTCCCTCACAGGCGGATAATGTGTCCCTCTCCGATTGTGCCACGACTTCCCTAGGATTGCGCATCAGGGCTACGAGCTTCCTCAAAAACACAGCGAGCAGACCTACCGTCCACGAGGTGCCGAACGCCAGGAGGGGGACCGAAAAGGTTACGTTTCGGATCCCCCAGACCCGCAGCGAGGGATGCGAGGTCGTCCCAGTGGAGGCTAGAACTCCTCCATGAGGAGACCAGGCCACATCGAAGTCCAGCGGCTTCTCGAGGGGTGAGGACATCCAGGGCCTGTGTTTCTCAGTGGGGAAGACGAGTAGGCGTTCCACGGCGAGCCTCTCGATTGACACGATCGCTACTCCCTCGGAGAGCGCCAGCGCAATTAGCGAGCCCTCTGGATTCCAGGCGATGCGGGCTTCGGGTGATTGCACCCCTTCTCGCTCGATGGCCATTACATTCCCCACAAGATTGCCCTCAGGGTCGTACAGATGCAACTTCCCGTTTCCGAATCCAGCCGCGAGTAGATCCCCTCGTGGGGACCAGGCGACCTGAGCATCTAACACATCTTCATCCGGAAGAGGCTCCCGCTCGGCGGTCCAGATCTGACTTCCCGCGGTGAGATCGTAGATCGTGGGTCCACCCCGTCCGCCGAGGGCTACGAGAGAGCCATCGGGGGACCAGCTGACAGAGCAGCCGTGGGTGGAGATGTTCACAGCCCGAAAGGTCTCCTCCCACGTCTGCGTTTCCCAGAGAGCTAGCTCTCCCGGAGAGGTGGTCAGAAGACGGTCTCCCACCCGAGACCAAGCCACTCCGCACGTGTAGTACCCGTGAGGCTCCCAGGCATGTTCCAGAATACCCTCAGTTGTGTAGATGTAGGCATACCCTGGTCGGCTTGTGAAGACCTCTCGGGCAGCGACGGCGATATGGGATCCGTCGGGAGACCAACGCAGGGCGGATACCTCCCTCGGCGTTGACCAACTGCCGAGGGTTCTGCCTGTCAAGGCATCCAGAACGACAACGCTGGTGAGGCTACCAAGTGCGAGTATTCGGCCGTCAGGGGACCAGTCGAGAGTCCACTCGGGAGTCCAAGTCTTCCCGTAGAGGGGTTCTACGCGGTATAGCGAGTCTGGAGTGATCGGCACCGGGGAGGCTAGTCCGTGCGGGTCCCTGGTGGCCGCGTCGAGGCTCCATACGCTTGTCGCGGATAGAGCGAACAGAAGTACTGAGAGACCTACTGCAAGGCGTGCCTCCGCGCTTCGACCTGACCGGGGCTTCACGGCTATTCATTCGCTGAAAGCTACTTAACCAGTTTGGAACACCCAGAGACCTTCGTATTCAAAGGCGGGAAATTAGGGGCCAGGTCACGGCAGTAAGCCCCCTTCTACATCTCCCAGGGCCGGCACACTGAGTCCAGTCATACTACCCA
>CAYFZX010000120.1:0-2876 GCA_964347795.1 uncultured Methanomassiliicoccales archaeon | reverse complement strand
TTCCCGAGGTTATCCCCCTCCCAAGGGTAGGTTATCCGCGTGTTACTGAGCCGTGTGCCGAGGGCCGAACCCTCTCGACTCGCATGTCTTAATCGGACTCCCATAGCGGTGGCCGCCGGCAGGATCAACCGGAGTTGCCTGCACAGCATAAAGGAATTGTTGGGGTTGCGATCGTTTCTTCGTCGAGCGTCGGGACCAAGAGGTCACGGCGTGGCCGGGTTTCTTGGCTCCCCACCTTGTGGACAGCCATGGAATAGGTTGCTCACGGAGATCACAACCCCCGCCAAGGACTGCCCGCAGCCTCGCCGTAACGCGTAGAGAAGGGTCTACGGCGGGACTGTATGGGTCATATCATCCTGCGTCTTATATTACGTTTTCGGGCGTTACGACTCCATCCTGTCCATACCGGGCTGGCAGATAAGCTAAGGGACCTGTCGACCATACCTCCGAGGCTGATTGCATGGAGAGACTCGGGGCCAAGCGTTGCAGGTTGTGCGGGGCGAGTGCGGCGAAGGTCTCGGCCCATCTCGGCGTCTGCGGGGCCTGCGTGAAAGAGAGCTTCCCGGAGGCCCTGCCCCTCATCGACGAAGCGCATCGATTCGCCCGATCCGCCTTCGGGCTCCCGATCAAGCCACCGAAGGGTGGCAGTCCCTGCGCAACCTGCGTCCATATGTGTGCGCCTCAACAGGGCCAGCCTGGGTTCTGTGGCGTGCGGATGGGCACGAAGGGGGGTGTGGAAAGCCTGACGGAAGGGGCCATCGTCAAGTACTACTACGACCCGTTGCCAACGAATTGCGTGGCGGACTTCGTGTGTCCCGCGGGCACTGCCTGCGGCTACCCTCGCTACTCCGCCAGTCCGGGGCCCGAGTACGGATACAAGAACCTGGCAGTCTTCTACGGGGCCTGCAATTTCAGCTGCCTGTTCTGTCAGAACTGGCAGTTCAAGTCCATGACTCGCAAACTGCAGCCGGTCATGACGGCGGAGGAACTGGCGGGCAAGGTGGACGAGAGGACGACCTGCATCTGTTACTTCGGAGGAGACCCGACTCCACAGATAGAGCACGCCCTGAGGACGTCCGAGATTGCTTCAAATGGAGAGCGGACCCCCAGGGTGTGCTTCGAGACCAACGGCTCCGCCTCTCGGAAGTACATCAGAGAGATGGCGCGCCTGAGCTACGAGAGCGGTGGGTGCATCAAGTTTGACCTGAAGGCCTGGGATGAGAGGTTACACCGCGCCCTCTGCTACGCCAGCAACAAGCTCACCCTCAGGAACTTCAAGTGGCTCGCGGAATACCATGAGGGCCGGGGCGACCGAGGTGTGCCCTTTCTCGTGGCCTCCACGCTTCTGGTTCCGGGCTACGTCGAAGAGGAGGAAGTCAGGCAGATCGCGTCCTTTGTTTCAGAGTTGGACCCCGAGATCCCCTACTCACTCCTCGCCTTCGCACCCCACTTCATGATGAGGGATATGCCTCGGGTGTCGAGGGAGTCGGCTCAACGATGTCTCGAGGCGGCCCAGGACGTCGGCCTACGCCGTGTGAGGCTGGGGAACGTGCACCTTGTGTCCTGAACCAAGCTACGATTGCTCCCCACAGAATAGGCTCCTGAACCGTCTCATCAGGTTCTTGACCTCATCTACCCGGTTCCCTATCTCGACGGTGAAGAACCCCCCCGTCCACCTGTCCACCTGTTCAAAGGCGCGGGGGATCTCCACTCCCCTCCAGACGAGGTAGCTGGCGGCCACCGTGCCCGTCCTCCCAATACCCGCCAGGCAGTGAACGTAGACTCTTGCGCCCTCTGGAGAGTCCCATAGAGCATCGTAGAACGCTGCCAATTGACCAAGCGAGGGTGTGGCGTGGTCCGTCATGGGAACGTTGATCCAGCGGACGTCAGGACGGATCTCTTCAGGGGAATAGAGGTACTGCCGCTCGTCATCCAACAACGAGATGATGACATCGTACTCCTCCATGATGCTGGGCAAGTCATCAGGGCTGGGACAGGCCCCACCAGCCAAGACGCTGTTCTCCATCCAATAGCGAAGCGGGGTCACGGGGCGCGGCATGGAAGGGGCAGTAGAAAAGCCTTCTCAGCCTCCCCACTCGTGCTTGAGTTCGTCAATCTTAGCCGCCATTCGGAAGTCGCGTCGGGTCAGGCCGCCCTCGTCGTGGGTGGTAAACTTCAGCTCCACCTTCCTCCAGACGTTGTAGAGGTCTGGGTGATGGTCGGCCTTCTCCGCCAGGTCCGCCACCCGGTTGATGAACTCGACGGCCTTCTTGAAGGATGGAAACTCGAAGGTCCTCTTGATGAAGTTTCCATCTCTGATCCAGCCTTCCGCCCTCGAGAGCCGCTCCTCGATCTCCTCGTCTGAGAGCCTCGTCATTCTTCCACCTGGCCGTCCTAGGTTCTCCAGACGCTTAAATGAAAGGGGAGGGAGGGGCCTGCAGAAGGCTACCGCTCACGAGAGGAGAGAGCGAGGAGAAGCCCCATAGTCGCCAGGACCGTGGCGAACACGAAGGCCAGCACGAAAGACCCGCTCACGTCAACCAGGTAGCCAGCCAGGAATGGGGCCACGGCCCCTCCGACGAGACTGGTCATGTTCATGGAGGTGTAGGCACCACCCGATAGCCGCTCCGGCAGGATCTGTGAGGAGAATGCGTAGTAGACGCTGAAGGGGAGTTGGATGAAGAAACCGGCGACGGGCAAGAGCACGAGGGCCCAGATGAAGGAGGCGGTGAAGACCCACACCAAGCTGAGAGGGAGGAGGGCAACGAAGGAGATCACGAGGACCATTCTCTTGTCTCGCTGGAAGAGGCCTTCGGCCAAGTAGCCACCTATGGGCCTCGAGAGGATTCCCATGGCGGGAACCGTGGCTGCGAGGG
>CAYFZX010000119.1:0-2923 GCA_964347795.1 uncultured Methanomassiliicoccales archaeon | reverse complement strand
CCACGCCCGAGACCTCCAACTTCCGAGACCTCATCGTTTGGGAGAAGGCAGGGGAAAAGATCGTCGATTGGCTACGGAAGGTGGTTGAGGAGAAGTATCTCGGGCCGGATGCGCGGTTGTGGGCCTTCAAGAACAACACCTCTCCGGACGGGGTCTCCTACGGTAGCCACGAGAACTATTGCGTGTCGCGGAAGCTGCCCTTCCCTGAGGCCTTCCTCCGGGAGCTGGTCCCCCACCTCATCACACGCTTCATCTACACAGGAGCGGGGGACCTAATTGACGGGAAGTACGTCCTGTCGCCCATGGCATACCTCACGGGTGCCCTCATCAGTGGGGACACCATGCACTCCACCGGCGTCCTCAACACGCGGGACGAGCCTCATGCCTTGCCTCATCGCTGGCGACGCCTCCACCTCTTGGTCGGGGATGCCTTGGTTAACGAGGTGGCGATCATGTTGCGTCACTTCACCACTAGCGCCATCCTGCAGCTCATGGAGGACAACAAGCTACAGGATGTCCCGACGCTAGCGGAACCCGTCGAGGACATGTGGCACAACGTCGAGAAGATGAACCCGGACAAGTGGCGTGTCACCCTCAAGGACGGGACGAAGGTCTCTCCAATCGAGATTCAGCGGTACTACCTCGCCAAGGTGGAAGAGGTTGTGGCAAGCGACTCGGAACGGGCGGCCTTCGACATCTGGGAAGAAGTTCTTGACGATTTGGAGGCTAGGGCTTCTCGCAAGCTAGCCCGGCGAGTTGAATGGTTGGATCGATTCTTCGCCATCCAAGAGGCCGTCGATGACAAGGATGCCGTCGATGTGGAGATGATGGCCTGCAAGCAGTATTCCGAGGTGGGCCAAGACCGCGGCATCTTCTACAAGCGTCAGCAGGCAGGACTCGTGGACAGGCTCCTGAAAGACGGCGATATCAAGAGGGCCATCTACGACCCCCCTGTGGATACCCGGGCCCGGTTGCGACGGGATCTCTGCGACCAGAACAAGGTCCTCGGTATCGACTGGTCTTATCTCATCGTTGATGACGGTGGCAAAAAGCGTATTAACATGACTGACCCGTATAGCCCAGTGCTAGAGGAAGACGATGACCCAGCTTGAGAAAAGGTCCCAAAAGAAGAAGAAGAAGAAAAAGGAGGAGTCCAAGCTCGAGTTTGAGGCCGGAAAGGTCTTCAAGCCCAGCGAGGCAAAGGATCAGGACTTCGAGCTGGACGTTGACAGCGCTCGCTACAAAGCTCGTAAGGGCCAGGGGGGCGACAGGCGCAGCTAGTACTTCCACCCACCCCCAGTCATTCCTTTAACGTGCCTTAGTTCGGTTAGTCTGACCGAATCATGGTTTCGGTTGAATACCTCGCAGGATTCACTGACGGAGAAGGCAGTCTTTCTCTCGCGCGAAGACCTCGCAGAGGGGGTTCACCGGAATATTCCGTCCGAATATGCCTTAACAATACGAACACGGAGATTCTGCGAGAAATCCAAGTTGATTATGGCGGGACCTTGCATAGCATGGGCGTAAGGAATCTGGCTTGGAAGCCTGGATTTCGTCTCATATGGACAAACGCTGCTGCCGTCAGACTACTTCGAGAATTGGCTCCGCACTTTCGTATCAAATCCGCTCAGGCTTCCGCGCTAATCGAGTTCGCTAGTCACATCAAGAAGTGTGAGAGGACTCGAGATCAATATGGCCGCCTTCAGCCACACTCTGAGAAAGAGCTCGAGATTCGAGAGTCCTATTACCAGAGCCTTCGGGATCTCAACGCGAAGGGCAAGAAGCGGAGGGACGTCGACAAGGATTCGAATTTGCCTCGCTCGTCCTCGGCTTCAAAGACGGGAAGGCCGTCTTCTGAGTATCTTGCTGGTTTCATTGATGGCGAAGGTAGTCTGATGATTGCGCGAACCCATGTCCGCAGATACGGGACGGTCCAGTACAGGGCGAGGATGTCAGTAGCCAATACCGAGAAGCGCATTCTTGAAGAGATCCAGAAGGGATACGGGGGCAACATGGTAGTGGAGCCCCGCAAGAAGGCCAGCTGGCGTTGTCTCCACCAGCTTGTCTGGACAGGCCCGATGGTAAAAGAGCCGTTGACGGCAGTCGGACCCCACCTTCGAGTGAAGCGAGAGCAAGCAGCCATCCTGTTGGAATTCGTGCGCCACGTTGATGACACCGCGATCTGTCGGGCGCCGGATGGGAGCCGTTTCGCAACATTCCCTGACGACGTGCTGAGTTACAGGGAAGCTCTCCACATGCAGACCAGGCTTTTGAATGCCAGGGGTCGGACCCCAAAGAGAATAGGCCTGGGGAAGGGCCACAATGACTCACCTAGACCATCTGTGGGAAACTCGACCGGAAAGCCCAAGACAACCACTCGCCTTTGAGGAATCTTATTATTCGGCACGGCTATCTGACCCCGTGATGGCTGACGAAGGGGAGGTCGAGGAGCGGCCCCGCGATGCCAAGTTCGAGGTCTATGGGCAGGAGATGATTGAGAAGGTCGTGAAGAGGAGCGGCAACAGCGGCCGCGTCTATCTCCCTCCAGACTGGGTAGGCAAGCGGGTTAAGATTATCCGCGTAGAGTGAGGGGTTTGCATGCAGGTAAGGGTAAGGAACGTCACGGAGGCGGACATTCCCGAGATGGTCCGCATCGAGCGGGACATTACGAAGAGTTCCCAGGTTAGCTCCTTGGAGGGCATCCTGCGTGAGTTCGTCGACCGGGGAGACCCAGAACTGCTCATGGCTGCCGAGTCTGAGGACGAGCTCGTCGGCTTCCTGGTTGGAGAGATCAGGCCCTGGGAGTTCGGTGAAGACGAGGAGGTCGCGTGGATAAAGGTCGTTGGCGTGGACCCGAAGCATCAGGGGCAGGGCATCGGCAAGATGCTCGGCGAGACCTTCGTGGAAAGGCTTCGAGAGAGAG
>CAYFZX010000118.1:0-2937 GCA_964347795.1 uncultured Methanomassiliicoccales archaeon | reverse complement strand
CCCGTGCCCACGATTCTAACGACCAGAGTTCTTCCTTCGTCGTTCTGGGTGGGTGAGACCGTCGCATCGTGGAGGTGAAGCTGGACTCGGTACTGACCTAGGTCGTCGGTGGTCGCCCTGCTATCCTCCACTTGGACCGTGACCCCGCAGGCAGGCGCACCGTCGTCTCGAATCACCCGGCCGCTCACGAAGTACCGATGAGAGGGTTCATGCTCAGCCACCGCCGATGGCAGCAAGGATGCAAGGAGGAGGACACTCAACGCTGTCCACAGGACTCTTCTCATCCGTTCACCAGGACGTTACATTGAACGAACTTCGCACCTTCGTATAAATGCTCCTCCTTTCCATGGATAGAGCCGGGGCCTGGCACGGGAAGTTGATCGGGCGTTTCACCGAGTGTCCGTAGAGACGGGGTGGCTTTCACAGGACGCTTTGCAGCCTGCGGCCGAGCAAGATCTGCCCGTCCCGTGATTCGGCTCAGGTCTGGGAGCTTGGTGGCTGAAAGAACCTGAGACTTCCCCTAGTCTGGTTCCACGGTCCCGAACAATTCAGGGAGAGCTGACTAGTAACCCGGTCCTCATCATGAATTTCGGTGAGCAATGTGTCGCTGAAGGAGCGCCTGATGGACAGGATGATGGACAAGATGAGCAAAGCGGAGAAGAAGGAGATGGTGGACGGTATGATGGAGAAGTTTTTCGCCGATATGACCCCCGAGGAGAAGCGTGAGCTGATGATGGACATGATGCCCAAGATGATGGAAGGCATGATGGACGGGATGCCTTTCTCGAGGGGCAGAGAGGATCCTGGAAGGGTGGGGTTCTCCGATGAGACGGCTGAGCAAATGCGGGCGTGGTGCGCGCAGATGGGATTTGAGTTGCCGAGGCGCGAGTCGGAGCCCGAGCCCCAGGGTTGAGTCCACTACATTCTCAGATGCTCTCCGAGGATTCGGCGTTGGGCCGCCCGAAGGATTTCAGAGAAGGTCGAAACGGAGATCCCGAGGCTGCTAGCCAACTGCTGCGAGTTGGCTCTCTTCGGGTAATCGAAGTATCCGAAGGCGAAGGCCTTACGAATCACTTCCTCCTGCCTCTCCGTCATCACTTCGCTGCCTCTCAGTGACGTGACCCGCACGAGATCCACGTCACAGCTGAGAGCTTCGAGGTTGTCCCTTATGCTCCGCAGGGTCTCCTGGGTGTCGGTAATGATGACCCACGTCATGCGACCATTCCGGATGTCCACCGGGAAGACCATGAAAGACTTACTCTTCATCAGGACCTCGCACGCTTTGCATTGGACTACCTCTACGACGACGGAGAGGGAATTCTTCTCGCGGTTCCTGACGGTGACGTTTCCGACGGAGGGATGGAGCTTAATCTCCGCAACGATCTCTTCGAGGATCTCATCATCACCCTTGATCGTGGCGAGCCCCCATCCCCCCTTTCCGGAGGGGCCTCCGATTTCACAGGACAACTCAGCGTCGTACTTCTCGCTTACTGGCGTGACCCAGAGTTCGGGGATCCGAATCGAAAGTGATGCCTCGATCACTCGACGCCCCCCTGCCTGGTCGAACGAGGTCGGCATGCAAAAGCTTATCGCAGGGTGCGGCTAGCGGCGGCTCTCCAAGCGTCGTCAGGACAACTCCAAGGATCCCGTCTTACCAATAGACCCATCCTCGAGGGAGAACCGCCGGTTCGCGTAGTCGATCAACAGGGTGTAGTGGCTCAGGAAGTTATACCCCAGGATTCCGTCCAGGGGTCGGCCCAGGGTCTCTTCAAGGTGATCCATCTCCATGAGTCCCACCGCGACATTTTCTTGCACGACAGTCCCCACCTGCATCGTCGCCACCGTGCCCAAGGAAAGGGAGACCGAGGCCGAGGCCGCGTCCGCGGCACACTTCCCCTCCTTCGAGGCCGCCCCCTCAATCTCCAGAGCTTGCGCCAGCCTCTTGGAGAGGACACAGTGAGACGCTCCGGTGTCCAGGACAAAGTCAAAGGGACCCTGGCCATCAATCTGTACGGGCACCATGATCAGGGGTTTCTCCTCGCTCGCCAGGTCAAACGCGATCGGTTCCATCGAGAGTCTACATGGGCGAAGCCCTTTTAAATGATTATCTAATAGGGGCTGCGATGGCTACTCCACTGCAGATTATTGATGATCACGCGGCCGTGAAGGCCCTCAGTGACGCTACGCGACGGGAGATGGTCGTGAGGCTCGCCCGGGAGCCTCTGTCCATCACGCAGTTAGCTCGGATGCTGAAGAAGACCCCCGCCACGATGCACTACCACATCAAGAGACTCGAGGGGAGTGGCCTCGTTCGCCTCGTCGAGACCCGCATCGTGAACAACAACCTGAGGGAAAAGCGGTACGGCCTGACCACCGACGCGCGTTGCGTCGTCGGGTACTCCATGCCACCCCCTGCCAGAGGACCCGTCCCCCCGAAGCGGCTCGGCGAGAGCAGGGCGATTGTTGCCTTGGATGAGACCTGTTTGGTGGAACTCCTTGAAGCACTGGGTGTGAACGAATCTGCACTGTCTGCGAGTGACGTGCAGAGTGCCCTGTCGGCACTGGCGCAGGTGTCTCGAGGAGTGTTTCGTGAGGCCTTCACAACGGGAGGCGTTCCCCTGCCTGCTGACGTCGAGAGACGGCTAGAGGCCTTTGCGGCGGCCTTTCCCGCGGCCATCCTGGTGTCGATCCTTGAGGATGAGGGGCTCCGAGAGGGGCTCCACCGGCTGTTCCAGAAGGTTCTGAAGCCGTCTACATCCCCTTGGCAGTCCGTCCCGGAAGGGGCTCCCCCGGTCTGAACGCGGTCGCCGCTGTTCTCTGCCACCAGCTGGTAAGGCCAACCGCGCATGACCGCGAAGACGCCTCCCCCTGCGCGTCCCTCTACTGGGCCTCGCGGTCGGGCTGATGAACTCCGAAGAGGTTCCCCTCCGTGTCTCG
>CAYFZX010000117.1:0-2979 GCA_964347795.1 uncultured Methanomassiliicoccales archaeon | reverse complement strand
TCGACAAGGGCGGCAATGATTCGTCTCCCTCGCTCTCGCAGCCGAATCTCCGCCTCCTCCAGGAGCTTGGTGCCGACGCCCTTCCCGCGGTGCTCCGGATGGACCGCCAGCCGGTTTATCCAGCCTTTTCTGCCATCATCGGTGGCCAAGACCGTCCCGACCAGGACCTCGCCCACATAAGCACCCAAGTGGAGGTCCCGGGCTTCGGTGAACTCTGCATTGAGTGCGTTGAGGGAGTCCCGACCTCGCGGCCGGTGAGGCAGGCCAGCGAGGCGCCAGAGCTCGATCACCCGTTCTGGCTTCTCTCCTGCAAGTGGCCGGATTTTCAGTTTGCTCATCTCCGGTAGCAAGGCACAATCAGATCAGACAGTCGCCAGCTCAAAGAACGGTTGTTTCAGGTAACACGACATGGCGGTTCCGTTGGGTTCGGCTGCGGACCACTCGTGAGGCGGTGGTGATATGTTCGTCGTGTGTTCAACCAAAAAGCTGTCGTCGAAGTAGAACCGGACCGCGTCCTGCCTGTACTCGATCTCGTAGTCGTGGTCCCCTTCCATGAGCTCCGCAGAAAGGAGGCGAGGTGTGGACGTTTCCGCACCATCGCGTCGCGTAATCATGAAGAGATTGGGGGGGTCCCAAAGGAACCCGAGGAAGTTCTCGAAATCTCCCTTGTAGGGCTCGGCAAAGAAGGGTACGGCACTCTTGCTCGTGGGGGCGAGTCGTACGGTGGCCCGCACGCGGAGGGAGCGGTCCGCAGTCATCCGATTGAACACTGCTGCCCCCGTCGAAATGGCCGGGAAGGAACCAGGGGCAGTGGTCCGAACCCTAATGTAATCCCCCAGACGCTTCACCTCGGAGTTGGGGAGGATTCTTCCTCCTCGCAAGTTAAGCGGAACAGATTGAGAGATTCGGCTGACAACGCTAGTGGAGATGCCGGTGTAGCACGGCACGCCATTGAGGTCCTCGAAGGAGAGATCCCTCGCCTCGATCTTGTCGAGTTCAATCGTATCGAAGGCCTGACCCCCGTTGCGGAAGGAAGTGCTTCTCCCCTCTCCGGTGAGCAGCGTGGGGCCTGGATCTCCGGCAGGAAATGTCTGTGACAATGCGTACTCGCCGCTCCGGACGAAGATCTGTCCCCCCCGGTCGGAGAGCGTGTCGGCGATGGATTCCAGGACTGAAGTCGCAGACCCCTGGAACTCGATGGTCCCTGTGTCTCCACTCTGTGCGTAGACCGTGGCCTCGTCCCGGAAGACCACGTAGCTCGGCCCTCGCGCGGCTCGCCCTCCCAGGCCGGGGATGAACAACGAGGATGGACCGAATCGATCTCCAGTGACATATGCCACGCCGCCCACAAGCCCGCTGATACCTAGGGTCTTCATGAAGCACCGTCTGGAGCTTTCTGGGATTGCTTCGTCGCCCTGATTCCCAGCTTCTTCGGTTCCCACGTCGACATCCTCCGAACGAGGTGGTCTGCTGACTACTGAACTTGATGAACGACTTGATGGTTGTGGTCAGATTCTTGGATGGGCGCCAAGGGATGAGAACTCATATATCTCGCGAAAGCCTGAACGCTCTGAGGAAACGATGGCGACCGGTTTCGTGCTCATCAGCGTGGAGCCCGGTACCGAGAGGGAGGTCTTTGAGAAGGTCATCAAAATCGAGGAAGTGGCCGATGTTCACCTCTTGTTCGGAGAATACGATTTGATCGTCAGAGTGGAGGCCGACAACTATGACGTCATCGGCGAGGTCGTGGTCGGTAAGTTACGCAAGGTGCCGGGCGTCGTCTCCACCAAGACGCTAGCGAGAATACAGCTCTAGCTACTTCTCAACCTCTAGATCTCCCTCTCGGACGGAGCAGTTCCAGGATCCTGACTAGGGAATGAGGCCGTATGAGAGAGGAGAACAGGACCGTCATCGTCCTGTCAATCATCGTCTTCCTCGTCCTCTTGGGAATAACAATCCTCACTCCCGCCCTGCCATTCTACGCCAGGGAGTTCGGAGCCGACGAGGTCATGGTGGGCCTGCTCATCTCCGGTTACGCGCTCGCTAGGGCGCTCATGGACCTCCCCGCTGGCGTGATGGGCGACCGGAAGGGCCAGAAGAGGGTGATGGGCTACGGGTTGCTACTGATCGCGGGTTCCTCCCTTCTGGCAGGCCTTGCATTCAACTACTGGGTCCTCCTGGCGGTCCGCGTCGCCGAGGGAATCGGCTCTGCTTTCTACGTCACCTCTTCCACCGCACTCCTGGCCAAGGTGGTTCCCACGGAGAAGCGGGGACGATACATGAGCTACTATGTAGCTGCCCTCCTCATGGGCGGTATTTCGGGCCCCGCCGTTGGTGGCTACATCGCCTTCGTGTGGGGCCTGCGAGCGCCCTTCTTCTTCTACGCGCTTGCGGCGGGCGTGGGACTGGTGCTGATGATGGCCTTCTTGCCCACCGTCAGACCTTCCCCCGAGCAACGAAGTGTCTCCTTCGCGGAGATCGGGGGGATACTCCGCAACCGCTCCTTCTTCTTGGTGAACCTGGCGACTCTAAGTGCGTTCTTTGTCCGCGGCGGCTTCAATGGCGTCATCTTCCCCCTGTGGGCTGATGCGAAGTTCGCCTTCAACACGGCGATGATAGGCCTCCTGCTCACCTTCGCAGCCGTCGCATCTCTGGGGACGATGGTCCCCTCTGGCCACATCGCAGACAAGTACGGACGGAAAATGCCCTTCATGTCCAGCCTTCTCCTCACGGCGCTCGTATTGCCGTTCGTGTTCTTCGCGGACGGCTTCTCGACGGTGGCCACGATGATGGTATTCTACGGGTTGGCCATTGGCCTGCACGGTCCCATGGCTGCGTGGGCCGCTGACCTGGCTCCGAAGGAGAGCATGGGGACCGCCATCGGCGTGTACCGCATGGTTGCCGATTTTGGCTGGGTTCTTGGCCCCATCGTCCTGGCCTCCGTCGCCCGGGCTACCGGGCCGATCGCAGGCAACATCT
>CAYFZX010000116.1:0-3036 GCA_964347795.1 uncultured Methanomassiliicoccales archaeon | reverse complement strand
TTACAGGACTAGTGCTACGCTGCTCTACGTGGATTTCACGGCACTGGGGATATTGCGCAGTAGCAGGACAAGCAAAGCCCAAAGTGACGCGAGGAACCAGGCGAGGAAGAGCCAAGGCATAAAGGGGAGGAAGCGCTCGAGGACGTTCGGGGGCCTAGTTACGAACCCGAAGACCTCGAGTTCGAGGGGGCGAGCGTGCTCGTTCAGAACGTGAACCTGCAAGTCCGCTTCCTGCGTTTCTTGAATGATGACTGAGAAGACGTTGTTATCGACCTCATCGATGATACGGCCGTCGCCTTCGAGTTGGAAGTGTGCATGTTCAGTGACGTCGGAACCCGGCCTGGGGGTTAGGACCCCGATTGTCAAACGGACGAACGATCTAAAAGGTACAAGCCGATCGCCGCCGACGGGAATTGTGAGCGCAGAGTCTGCGTCGACCGTGAGGCGTGTGTCGACTTCGTGAAGAGTCCGCCCGTACGGCATCGCTGGAAGGGAGCTCGCGTTGACGTGCACAATCACGCCTATCATGGCGAAGCTGACAGCAATCAGGGGGACCCAGGGGGCCAGGGTCCATCTCATCTGTTGGATGTATCGCGGCTCGTCAGAAAAGCATTGCGGGAGATGCTGAGCGACGGACGCTAGCAACTCGCTGGCCTCCTCAAACCCTTCAGGGCTAGTGCTCTCGAGCCTCTTGACTCCCGAGCGAGGTGGCTAGAGACGCAAAGAGAGACAAGTCAGGCCTCCACCACACTTTTCGAACTCCGACATCTCCAATGGGAGGGTCTCAAGGCCTGCGTCCTCCATCATTCCTCTCGTGGTGGGATATCCCTCAGGAACGAGGACCTTCTCGTTCACCGAGAGACAGTTCGCGGCATAGGCTTCGCTTTGGGGGACCAAGATTCGTTCATACTCGGCGAAGGCGCTCTCATCGATGTAGCCAGCGACCATGACGACATGACCCTCGCCGATGGAGTTGCAGGAAGATTTCAGGTGCAGGCCCTTCTTGACCTCGACTGGTGTGACACCATAGCCGAGATCCGAGACAATCGACCGAACCTGGCTGGTCGCTCGGCGGTTGGTCCGTCCCGAGAGACCGACGTACACCCGACGGTCGATGATCAGGACATCCCCGCCGTCCAGCCTTCCGGGGGCCTCGATTTCTCGAATCTTCTTGAACGCTCGTAGGACCCTCCTGACAGCGACCTCCTCTCCGATTCTGGATTCTGCCCCCATCCGGGAGATGATCGCCATGTCGCCGACAACGACCGCCGGATCTTCCACGAAGCATGAGTCCGGGAAGCGATCATCCGAAGACACCCAGACCAACTCGAGACCGAGCTCACGCAGGGCGTCACAGTACGACTCGTGCTGCCTCTGAGCCAGAGCCACGTCGATCGCCTCCTCTCGACCCTCCGGCCTAAGACATCGACCGTAGGTAGACGGAACACCTCTGACCAGTGCCCTCTGTGGACCACGATCCTTGCTCATATCGATCGCACACCTACCTGGAAGACCGAAAGGGGTGATCCCCTCTATGTAAGCCGCGTTCTCGCGGTGGTGTTGCGCCTGTCAAGTTCCGAAGAGACGCCTTGACGGGCTCCTCCAGGCAACGACTGGGACTCGCGTAGCCCGACGCCCTCGCCCCTCGGCCAGAAGACCGGGCAACGTCGGTATAGTCGCCCCGTCGTTGAGGATCCTGGCGCACTCGCTCCGGAGATACGGGAGGCCCTCATCACTCTAGTTGTCGACGCGGGTGTCACAGCCGATGACTCCGGCCTGGAGCAGCATTCGACGATCAGCGCGTGGCGAGTTCTCGCTCGACCAGGGTCCAGCTCTCGTTGCGGCAGGCCTTAAAGAGCGGGCCGCGGAATCCCAGATCAGGCGAGGGAAGGTCGGAGTGAGCCGGCCGAAACCCTCCGGACCAGAAGGCGGCGGAGGCCCTAGAAGAAGTTCTTGACAGTCTCCGCTGACTGGGAGGGGATCGTCACAGCACGTGACGAGAGAAGGGCTACCGGCTAGCCTGAAGAGAATGGCGGCTCGGCCTGGATCTGGGCCTCCACGCCAAAGGAAAACTAGTCATAACCGAAGACCATAGTGATCGATCCGGGTGGCAGTGATGGCATCCTCCATGAAGGCGGTCGTGTATGCGAAGTACGGACCCCCAGACGTTCTTCAGCTCAAGAAGGTGGAGAAGCCCACCCCCAAGGACAATCAGGTACTGATACGAATATACGCGACAACCGTAACATCAGGGGACGTTCGCGTTCGAAAGGCTGACCCGTTTCTCGCGAGGTTCTTCACTGGGCTCATAAGGCCCAAGAGAACCATCATTGGGTCCGATCTGGCCGGGGAGATAGAAGCCGTAGGCAAGGATGCAAGGCGATTCAAAGTAGGGGACCAAGTCTTCGGGGGTGGTGTGAGCACCTACGCCGAGTACACCTGTGTGCTTGATGAAGGTCTGCGCGCATTGAAACCGTCCAACATGACCTTTGAGGAAGCAGCCGCCGTTCCCTTTGGGGCATTGTCTTCCCTGCACTTTCTTAGGAGAGGAAATCTCCAGAAGGGACAAAAAGCTCTCATCTATGGAGCTTCCGGAGCACTGGGGACGGCTGCGGTACAGCTCGCCAAGTACTTCGGAGCGGAAGTTACCGGGGTATGCAGCACCGCGAATCTAGATTTGGTGAAGTCGCTGGGAGCCGACAAGGTGATTGACTACACTCAAGAGGATTTTACGGAGCCTGCAGCCTATGATCTCATCTTTGACACCGTTGGCAAGAGCTCGTTTCTCAGTAGCATGAAATCGCTAAAGAAAGGGGGAGTCTATGCCAGCGCTGTCGCAGTGGCACCGATCCTTCGCAAGCTCTGGGCTTTCCTGACCAGCAAGACGGTAATAGGTGGGATAGTGAAAGATACGACCGACGATCTGCTCTTCCTCAAGGAACTCATCGAGGCGGGAAAGCTAAGGTCGGTCATCGATAGAAGCTATCCGCTGGAGCAGATTGCCGAGGCTCATCGCTACGTCGAGAGAGGACACAA
>CAYFZX010000115.1:0-3045 GCA_964347795.1 uncultured Methanomassiliicoccales archaeon | reverse complement strand
CCCTCGCATGGATCGTCTTCGCAGGCGTGTTCGCTCCGTTTTAGAAGGAACGGAGGAAACGGCATCGGGTCACCGAGGTGGAGCCGAGGAATCCGGAGCAAAAGAGTCTAAGTAAGGGGCCGGCCCTCCGACTCAGCACGACATCGAGCGTCCCCGAAAGGGTAGCTGGGTCTTCGACGGGCGCGTCCCTGATGGTTGGTCTCGCTGCGTAGAGGCCCTCTGGGAACCAAAGGAGGATAAGCATGAGGATTGGACTGGCTAGCGTATTCGTAGACGATCAAGAGAAGGCCCTTGAGTTCTACACGCGGGTCTTGGGCTTCGTCAAGAAGACTGACCTGCCGGCAGGAGAGTTTCGGTTCCTGACCGTCGTCTCACCTGAATAGCCTGACGGCGCTGAGCTACTTCTGGAGCCGAACGACAACCCCGCCGCGAGGACCTTCCAGAGGGCCATCTACGGGCAAGGAATCCCCGCGGCGTCATTTGCGGTTGATGGTGTGGAAGACGAGTACGACCGACTGAAATCCCTGGGTGTGACGTTCACGCTGAAGCCTACCAAGGCGGGATCGGTGACGATCTCCATCTTCAATGATACCTGCGGCAACCTCATCCAAATCGCCCAGGCCTAGTCACCGGAACCCGACGACGGCAACGAGCGCCTGGAACGAGGGCACCAGAGGCCGATGGCTATTGCCGGTCCACGCAGAGCCCAGCCCCCAAATGTGGCAAACCCTAAGAGCAGCCGCTGCCTTGGTCTCAATCGGAGGAGTTCAACGATGAGGCGAGTTGCCAATGCGAAGTGGATGGGAGGGCTCAAAGATGGGAGAGGATTGGTGTCCACCGGAAGCGGCGTAATCGACGGTCTAGCCTACACGTTTACGACCCGATTCGAGGACGAACCGGGAACCAACCCGGAGGAGCTAGTCGCGGCGGCCCACGCCGGCTGCTTCTCGATGGCACTCTCCGCGGAACTGGGCCGTGCTGGTTTCACTCCGCAGAGCATCGAGACCAAGGCCACTTTGGACTTCGAGAAGACCGATGCTGGATGGGCGGTCACGTCGATCCATCTCGACACCACGGCCTCCGTGCCTAACGCGGACGCCTCCGCTTTCCAGAAGGCCGCCGAAGCCGCGAAGAAAGGCTGCCCGATCTCTCGCCTCCTGAACACGGAGATCACGCTAAGCGCGCAGCTGGTGTAGGCCTCGAGGTGGCAATGGTCGAGGAAAGGGGCGTCGCCACCAATCGGAGGATGTGCGACGAGACCTGCCGAGATGATGACCCGGACTAGACACGGGCTCGCTTTCTCACAAGAGTTCCAGGTAACGCTCGAGTTCCCAGTCAGTCACCTGAGTCCTATATTCATCCCACTCTTGGCCCTTGATATACAGAAAGTGAGTCCATATGTGAGCGCCAAGGGTCTCACGCATGAGTTCACTGTTCTTCACCTCGTTCAGGGCCTCCTCGAGGCTGCCGGGCAAGGAGAGAATCCCGAGCTTCTCCCTTTCCGCGCTTGTCAACCGATAGATGTCTGTCTCCACCGGTCCTTCCGGCTCCGTCTGGTCATGGATTCCTTGAAGGCCCGCGGCGAGCATGGTGCTGTACTGGAGATAGGGGTTCCCCGCGGAGTCAGGATTGCGGACCTCAATCCTTGTGCTGGTTCCCCTTCCGGAGGGGACCCTGACCAGGGCGCTCCGATTGAGGTTCGCCCAGGAGATGTACACGGGAGCCTCGAAGCCCGGAACGAGACGCTTGTAGGAGTTGACCCACGAGGCGAGGATGGCGCAGGTTTCCCTGGCGTGATGGAGAATGCCCCCGATAAACCATCGGCAGATGTCAGACAGTTCGTATTTGCCGGTCGGCTCAAAGAAGGAGTTCTCCCCGTCGAGGGTGGTCAGGGACTGATGCACGTGCATCCCGCTTCCGTTCTGCTGGTATCGAGGCTTTGGCATGAACGTGGCGTGCAGTCCGTGCTCCAACGCTACCGTCTTGAGGCCATGCTTGATGACAAGGACGCGATCGGCCGACGTTAGAGCATCAGCGTATCTCAAATCAATCTCGTGTTGACCCGGGGCCACTTCGTGGTGGCTCGCCTCTACTTCAAAGCCCATGGCATCGAAATAGAGGGCAGCCTTCTTCCTGACGACCTCCCCAGGGTTCAGAGGAAGTTGGTCGAAATAGTGCCCGGCATCCGATGGCACGTTTGTGGGCCTCCCACCGTCATCCAGCTTGAACAGAAAGAACTCATATTCTGGACCAGCGTTGTAGATGTAGCCCATATCCCGGGCCCGCTCCATCTGTCTCTCCAGGACGTATCTCGGGTCTCCGGAGAACCGCTCACCCCGGGGGTCGTAGATGCTGCAAACCATGCCTGCAGTCTTCAGATCGCCGGAAGTCCAGGGATAAACCTGAAAGGTGCTGACATCAGGACGGGCCCTCAGATCGCTCTCCTCAATGGTTGCATAGCCCACGATGGAGGAACCGTCGAAGAGAATACCGTCGTCCAGGGCCTTCTCCAGCTGCGCCACCGGAATGGTAACCGTCTTCACAGTTCCCAAGATGTCCATGAACTGCATCTGGACGAACTGTACTTTCTCTGACTTCGCCTTCTCCAAGACGTTCGTCTTCGGGTCTGTATCGGCCATCCACACCCCGACGGGGCAATGCGCAAGAAGGCCATAAACCTTCGCGGGTGCCCCGAACTGGACAAGACATCGTGTGCATGGGCGACATGTTTGTGTATGCCGTTATGGACACGCCGTTGCGGAGCGGATGTTTGCAGGAAGGTGTCAGCCGCACTCGAAGCTCCCGAGGTCAGACCTCAGCCGTGTGACTGCCCCCGGTTGACGAGCGATAGGTGGCCGATTGCCTAGCCCCCAAGAAGGGGCAGTCATTCCCGGATATACTTGTCTAGCTCTTCCATATGCTCTTGTTCGGCCGCCACCTGCCCCTCGAGCAAGACTCGTAGGGCGATGTCGTTCCCAGCCTGCTCGAGACGGGCTTTGTACCCCTCCAGAGCCGCCACCTCAATCTCACGACTCTCCTTCAGAA
>CAYFZX010000114.1:0-3070 GCA_964347795.1 uncultured Methanomassiliicoccales archaeon | reverse complement strand
GGTCGGTGGAGAGGACGAGGGTCTTGTACCCCTTCTTCGCCAACCGGAGGGCGGTGGCGGCGGAGATGCTTGTCTTGCCCACGCCCCCTTTGCCGGTGAAGAGGATGATTCGCATTGTTGGTATTCATGTTGCCGCCCCGAGATAAAAATCTTTTTGTTAGGGGGGGCTTTCTTCCTCGTGAAGGTCACGACGCCCCAGAGCCAGCATGTGATCCTCTTCAACGATGTCCTTCGGCGTCTGCGAAGGCGATTCTCAGGGGAGCCCACCGCCTTCGGCCCGCTGCAGGCCATCTTGTGGTCTGCCTCCTTGGACGTCTGGTTCCGCTACACCTCGGCCCTGGAGTTCCTCCATCTCGAGTCGGAGAACGTCTCCGTGTTGGAGATCGGCCCTGGCTTCTTCGGCCTGGAGTGCTTCCTCCCGCGTCGGTTCTGGGAGGGGGGCACGTTGGTGCAGGTGAACATCGCGCCTTGGTCTTGCATGACCCCCGTTGGGACGGAGCTTCGGGTTTCTGCCTCCGGCCTCTGCCTTCCATTCAAGGATCGGTCCTTCGACTATGTCTTGGCCATGGACGTGCTCGAACACGTCCCCAGGGAGTCCCGCCGAGCCTTCTGCGAAGAGCTCACGAGAGTCTGCAGAGAGGCGGTCCTAGCCGACGTCCCCTTGGAGGGCGACGACGACATCTTCCAAGCGGCGCGGTACGATCGTGCCTTTCAGGAGGCCTATGAAAAACGCTTCGGCAAGGGAGAGGGCAATGTCGCGGAACACCTGCAGAACGGACACCCGACGCCTGGGGAAGTCCTCAGCTACTTCCCCGGGGCGGTTCTCATCGGCACGCAAAACGCGAGGGACTGGCTCTGGTACGTCCTTAGGGAGAAGAAGCGTGTGATGGGCCTCTTCGCGGGCCTGGCGCTCCGTCTTCGTGGGATGTCCGATGGTCCCCCCTTCTACAGCGCTCTTACGGTTTGGAGGAGGGCGTGAGAGTCGCCGTTTGCCTCTTCCGGGCCGGCCCCCTGCGCCCGGGCAGCAGGCCATCGGCAATTCCCGCGAGGACGTGGTGCATGGAGTGCTTGTAGTTTGCTCTGAGGGCCCGTCGCAGGGTGAGGTAGGGCAGGGTGAAGACAAGGATGTGGAGGACAGTCGTCGCGTAGTGCCACCATGAGCCGTGGGACCGAATGACTAGGAGCCTGTTTCTCATGCTGTAGTAGGATCTAATCCCTGGAACGCGATCCGCCGTTGCCCCCCGCTTGTGAAGGATTCTCGAGTCCGGCACCAAAACGAGCCTCCACCCGGCGTCATGGATGCGCAGCCCCAGATCGGCATCCTCGTAGAAGGCGAAGTACTCCTCCCGCCAGGTGCCGACAGTCTGGAGGAGCTCCCGGGAAAGGAGGGGTATCTCTGTGTAGTCTGGAGCTATCCTGGGTCGGACCTCCTGAGTCCCTGAAGCCATCGCACTCGTCATGCCAGTCATCAGGTTGATGCGATTTCCCAGGGCGTCGACGGTATCCGGACGGTCACGCTGGAAGAGAGCCGGGTAGGGAACGACCTTCTCGACTTCTGCCGCAAGGACCAGCGGCTCCAGGAAGTCCGGCTCCGCCACCATGTCGTTGTTCATGCAAAGGACGAAGTCGTGCCCGTCCTGGAGGGCGACTTCGATCCCGGCATTCATCCCGCCGCCGAAGCCACGGTTTTCCGGTAGCTGGATGAGCGTGACCGTGGGATAGGTCGCTGCGATCTTCTCGGGGCTGCCGTCCGTCGAGCCGTTGTCAACGGCGTAGACCTGCACAGCCGGGTAGGTTGACCGCTGCAGGGAGGACAGGCACTCCTTGGTGTCCTCCCACCCGTTCCAGTTGAGGACGATCACGGCAACGCTTCGGTCATGGGACATGGCCTACCCCCTCTGGGAGTGCCTGGCAAGGCCTGCCGAGGGCGTGGTTCCTCATGTAGGTAACGCCTACTCTGACGCTTCGACAACCCTCGAGGAAGAAATGACCCCGATGATACTAAGCGGAAAAGCTTTTTTTATTCCCGCAACATGAACCCCCAAACCCACGAAGGGGAAGCTCGGATGGGACGGCCGACGGTCTGGATTGTAGTACCTACTATAGATGAGTGTCAGAGCCTAGCCTACCTCATCCCCCAGTTAATGCGACTCGATCCTGAGTGGAAGGTCGTGGTCGTCGATGACGGGTCCAACGATGGGAGCAGGGCCCTGCTAAGACAGCTCTCCAAAGGCGAGGAGAGGCTCCATCCGCTCTTCAGGGATCGGAAGGGCCTCGGTTCCGCCCTCCGCGATGGAATGAGCTACGCGCTGGGTAGGGGGGCCACCTGCGTCGTCACGATGGACGCGGACCTTAGTCACGATCCGGAATCCATTGAGAGCCTGCTGGCTGCGGATGCGGACATCGTGCTGGGGAGCCGCTACACCGCCGGGGGAGGCATAGTCGGGTGGCCGCGGCGACGCAAGGTCATCAGCTTCATGGCCAACCGCCTCTCGCGGTTCTCCCTGGGCACGACGGAGAGGGACCTGACCACCGGATTCCGGGCATACAGCCGCAGGATGGCGGAGCTGATACTGCAGGAGTCGGTTTCGAGGGGCTACGGCTTCCAGGTCGAGGTCGTGAACATCGCCCGGAAGCACTCCATGGACATCACCGAGGTGCCCATCACCTTCCGAGAGAGGCTCTACGGGGAGAGCAAGCTAGGGAGCTCCAGGGAGGGAGCAGGGCTCTTCCGGATGCTGGCGACCAGGACCCCCCTGAAGCTCTTCCTCATCGTCGGACTGATAGGCGCCCTAGTCAACGAAGTCCTCCTGATTTCTTTGGTTGGCGTGGCCTCCTTCCACTACCTGGTTGCCGGGCTGGTGGCCGTGGAGGGGGGTGTCGTCTCCAGCTTCGTGCTGAACGAGAAGTGGACCTTCAGGGGGCGACCCCGTCAGGGATCTTGGTCCACCAGGTTGAGCCGATACCATGCGGCGGTCTTCGGCGGCCTGTTGCTCAACGTCCTTGTCCTGTTCATTCTCACGGAGTACGCCAACATCCTGTATCTCCTGTCGAACATCTTCGGCATGGG
>CAYFZX010000113.1:0-3082 GCA_964347795.1 uncultured Methanomassiliicoccales archaeon | reverse complement strand
AAGGTCGTTCGCCTGGTCGGTTCCGAGTTGAAGTATCTCAACCCAGACGAGCGGAGTACGGCGGCCCTCATCCGCAAGGCTCTTAGCCTCCACAGCCCAGGCCAGAGCACTCCAGGGATTTACCTTGAACTCATGGGCTTCCCCGACCTTTTGAAGCGGCATGCCAGCGACCTCGTATACCTCCGGGAGGATGGGGAGAAGATCAGGGGGGCAGACCTCCCAGAGCGGCCCACTTTCCTGCTCTCCGATCATCAGGACTTCACCCCCCAGGAGGAGCGTGCCGTGTTGGATCTGCAGCCCAGGGTCGTTAGCATCGGTCCACAGTCTCTTCACGCGGACCATTGCATTATCATCATCCATAATGAACTGGACAGGAGGTCTACCTAGGCGATCACAGTGTCTCGTCTCGAAAGCAACAAGGGCAAGAATTTCGCCACAGCACCACTGACGGCAGGAATTGCCCGAGTCGTAACCCTTTCATAGATGCCCATCGCTTGATTTCACAGGTATCTCCGTGAAGGCGATTATGGTAGTCGATATGGTGAAGGACTTCGTCACCGGAAGGCTGGGAAGCCCTCAGGCCCGAAGCATTGTGCCGTGCCTCAAATCCCTCCTAGAGAGAGCGAGATCTGAAAAGGTCCCAGTAGTGTATGTATGCGACGCCCACCAGCCAGGAGATCCAGAGCTGGAGGTTTGGGGGAAACACTCAATGAAAGGGACCGAGGGCGCCGAGATAGTCGAGGAGCTGTCCCCAGAAGAGGAGGATCTCGTCTTCGAGAAGCGGGCCTTTAATGCCTTCACAAACCCGTCCCTGGACGAAGAGCTGAAGAGGAAGGGAGTCGACGAACTTGTGTTGACAGGCGTAGCCACTAACATCTGTGTCCAGAACACGGCTGCCGACGCATTCTACAGGGGGTACCACCTCACCGTGTTGGAAGACTGCACGGCCGCTCCTGGTGAGAAGGAGCATCGAGAAGGCTTGAAGTACATGGAGTCGATGTTCGGGGCGAAGGTAGTGAAGGCCGCTGAGGCCCTCTAGGTGTTCCCTTGGGTAGATTCCACGTAGCCAGCGAGGAGGACATCCTCGCAGGGAGAACCACCGATGTCTACTTCAAGAGGGCTGAGGAGGTCCTACGGGGCGAGGGCAGGGAGATGACCCCGGTGGTCGCCGAGGTCACCTGCGGGAGTCTTCCGCAGGGATGGGAGTGGGGAGTCTTCTGCGGCCTGGAGGAGGCCGTCCAGCTGTTGGAGGGTCGGGACCTTGACCTCTATGCCTTTCCTGAGGGGACGGTCTTTCCCGCCAGGAGTCATCGGGGCATACGCGTCCCCGTGATGGTCATAGAGGGCCCCTATGGGCTGTTCGCCCTTTACGAGACTCCCCTCCTCGGGCTGATATGCCAGGCGACCGCCATCGCGACGAAGGCCAGCAGGGTCAAGAAGAAGGCGGGGGACCGGGAGGTGATCTCCTTTGGAATCCGGAGAATGCACCCCGCAGTGGCTCCCATGATCGACAGGGCGGCCTACATCGGAGGCCTAGATGCTGTCTCCAGCCTCAAGGGTGCCGAGACCATTGGGAACCAGCCCCGGGGCACCATGCCTCACGCCCTCACCATCGTCTTGGGAAGTCCTGAGGAGGCTTTCGCGGCCTTCGACAGACAGATGCCCGACGAGGTGCCGCGCATAGCTCTGGTCGATACTTACCTGGACGAGGTGGCAGAGTCCCTGATGGCTGCCAACTCCATCCCGAACCTCTACGGGGTAAGACTGGACACGCCGTCTTCAAGGAAGGGCGACTTTGTGGAGATTGTGCGGCAGGTCCGCTGGGAACTCGACGTGAGAGGGTTCAATCATCTCAAGATCTTCGTCTCAGGGGGCATTGACGAGGACGCTATCCCTGCGCTAGCAGAGGCGGGGGTGGACGGTTTCGGTGTCGGAACCAGCGTTGCGAGCGCACCCACTGTTGATTTCTCCCTGGACCTGGTTGAGGTCGAGGGGAGGCCTGCGGCCAAGCGGGGAAAATACAGTGGTCGCAAAGAGGTCTTCAGGTGTGGGGAAGACCTGACGTACGAGGTGGGTATCAAGCCTTCCGCCTGCCCTGTCTGTGACGGCCGGATGCGAGCTGTCCTCCGACAGTACCTTAAAGGTGGGAAGTCGACTCAGGACCTCCCGTCCCCAGACGAAATCAGGGACTCCGTCCTGAAACAACTTCAGAGGGTGACAGGTAGGCAATGAGGCGAACGGCCAGGCTCTCGGCGGTCATTGCCCAGTCCTTCATGGACAGCGGGAGGGTCGCAGATGAATTCCGGCCTGGACTTCGGAAACTGATTCGGACGGATGTCCTTGTGCTCCTGATCTCTGGAATCGTGCTAATTGCGGGCGGCGTCGTTGGGTTTCTATTCCAGCAGTATCTCGTTGCCACTATTCTCTTGGTTGTGGGTGCGATTTTGGCGCTCGGCGCGGTGGTTCTCTGGTGGATCTCCGCGTGATACCTCGCGCAAACCTTGATAACATACCTGGTTCTTCGCGCTGTAGATTTCCATGTCCTTGGTTCCTGAGGATCTCAAGTACACGAAAGACCACGAGTGGGTGAGGCTAGAAGGCGAGAAGGTTGTAGTGGGTATCACTGATCATGCCCAGACTGAGCTGACCGATATCGTGTACGTCGAGATGCCTGAAGTGGGAACGGATTTGACTGCAGGCGACGAATTCGTCGTCGTGGAATCGGTGAAGGCCGCCTCTGAGGTCTATGCCCCAGTCAGCGGGGTCATCGTGGAGACGAACCGGGACCTGGATGAGAAGCCAGAGTTGATCAACGAGGATCCCTATGGCGCAGGGTGGATCGCCGCTCTCGCTCCCAGAGACAAGGGTGAGCTAGAAGAGCTCCTCACGTCGGATGACTACAGGAGGCTTATTGCGGAGTAGAATGCCTACGTCCCGCTTCTTCCTACTAGGGTGAGTTTCTCCCCACAGTCGAGGCACTTGGCCTTTCCCTTGGAACCTACGCCGATGTTCACTGAGCCACATCGAGTGCACCAGAGGACCGGTTCCTCTATCATATCCTCCAGTTCCGCTGTCTCCTTCG
>CAYFZX010000112.1:0-3089 GCA_964347795.1 uncultured Methanomassiliicoccales archaeon | reverse complement strand
CATCCGGACATGTTGGTGGAGATCGAAGCCACTGCGTTCCTTTCGACTCAAGAACCTTGAGAGGGGCCATACATCCTCTCGTACCAGCGGATGACCTCCCACTCGTCCGCAACGTCCCCCTTGTCAAGCACCCTGATGTCGTTCATCAGCGAAAAGGGCCTCAGCATCTCCCTCGCCCTCGCGTCGCCGTCAAACCTTGTGATAGTGATCTCTCCGCCTCTCAACCTGCCCCGGAACGCCGCAATGTCCTCAGGCCCATCGAAGGCTGCGAAACAGTATCCCCCCATCCTCCACTTCTGGACGAGGTAAGTTCGCAAGTAGAGGTTCAGGTTGTCCCGCGGAGTTAGTATGAAGCTGCCTTCGAAGCTCACCTTTCCCAGAAGGTGATCCTTGAGGACCCAGTAGACGGTGGGATCCCCCTCCACTAGGAATCCCTTCGCCAAGAACCCCTCCTCTTCAAGCTCCCGCAACAACGACCTGATTTCAGCCATGTTGAAGGCCCAGCGGGTGTACAACCCTAGATTCTCAGCGCTGAAGATCCCGTAGTTGCGGAAGATCATCCGCAGGACCCGTTTCCTCGCCTCGCGGGGGTCCAGCCCCAGGTCCCCGACGCTCCGGTAACGATTCCTGGAATCCCTCGTGACGTGAGAGGCCTTGTAGAGTTTCCGAAGGGCCTTGTCAGTCACCTCGTGGAGAAAGGGGCACAGCGCGAGCAGTCGTGCCCTGGTTACCGGCTCATTCTCCTTCAGCACCTCCAGGACTTCCTCCATCGCGTCGTCCAGGGGCACCGCCTTGGCCGCCTTGTAGAGCTCCAAGTTCTCCTCCGTCGTGTACGACCAGTAGTCAGGAATGAGGAGACCCGACACCAGAATCCCCTTCCTATAGAGGGTCTGCAGGGGAGTGTAACGTCGGACCCTGAGGGAGCTCTCGAAGTCCGACCGCAGGCCGCCGAGGGCATCCACAGCCTCCAAAACGTCTCGGAAGGAGGTCTTGGGGTAGAGGCCCTGCTGGTAGAATACGTAGCTAAGGACGTCCTCCCAGGCATACTGGTCGGGAACCAGCTCCCCCCAGGCCATGAAGTCAGAGAGTCGGTGGTAACCCGCTTTCAAGAAAGCATCCACGTCCTCCAGTTGGCCCAAGGGCTTCCCGAAGGCTCCAGTGATCCTGACGATCTCATAACCCCACTGCCGGTAGAAAGCCATCATATCCTGCACTGCGGAGAGGAGCTCAGGCAATTGGGATGGATCCGCCAGATCAATCTCCCGGATCTCGAGACAACCGCTCATCTGCCACATCTCAATCATCCCCGCCAAGCGGCCGTCCTTCACGACGGGGAATATCCACCCCTCCCCGTAGCGACTGCTCACCTCCGCCCACATGGGCTGAATCCACGGATCGTAGAGGGAGAGGATCCGAAGAGGATCCGCTGGCTGCCCGTCTGGGATGGACTCCAGTTGCCCCAGCTCCTCCGTCAGTATGTACATCTCGGCGTCCTCAGCTCCTCTGACGAGAATTCTGGTGACTGTCCCCTCGTCCTCAAGGCGCTGGAGCACGTCTTCCGCGACGACGTAGCGAAAGCCCGTGTAGCTCCTAACGCCCGCGAAGGGGGCGGGGCCATAACCCCTCAGAAACCTCTCGACGAGCCGGTCCTTGGCAGCTTTGACCTGGGGCCCCGCGTCGAACGCCACGTAGACATTCTTGGCCGTCCAGGCGTCAGAACCATTGAATCTCCGCACGATGTAGAGGTTCCGGTCCAGTCTCCCCACAGCTTCCTTGATCCTTCGCCTCTCCCCCTCAAGGGACGATACAATCTGTTCCATGTCCAGGCCATCATGGCTGGATATCAAGGCCAGGACCCTTTCTTCAAGCTCACTCAGGTGATCCTGTCGATAGGCCGATGCGAAGAGGGGCGCGTCCTTGCTCAGAACGTAGCGGACCCGGCCTGCGAGAAAACGACCCTCCACAATCACGCCTTCTCGGCGCAAACGGTACCACTCTTCCAGGTCGAAGTCCTCGACACGCTGGAAAACGTCGTAGACCATCCCCGCCTCCTGGAAGAGGTCGAAGTACTCCTCAATTCCTTTCAGCGTCCTAAACTGCTTGCGCCGGAGGAACTCCCTCACAACGGTTTCGTCGAAGGTGGGTCGATCCTCCTCCACAGACTCCATCTGGCGGAGGTCGGCTGAGAGCATGTACTGAAATTCTTCATCGACGACGAAGTGACCGGAGGATACGGATCCCTCGTTTTCCAGATCGGTGAGGACTGTTCTCAATAGGTCAGCCTTGAGATCCAGCTCGTAGGACAATTCCTCCAACGTCATCGGTCCGACGACGCCGAGCAGGCGAAGGGCGACCTGGTCCACGCTGGTCTCGAAGCTCGCCACCTCGATCTTCCTCACGCGGTAGGGGGGCTCGGACAGCCCCATGCGGCCGACTCTGAAACCCCTCTCCAGCCTCCTCAGGGAGTCATTCAGTTCGACCCGCGACCTTCTCAGATCCTTGGCGAGCTCCTTGGCCGTTTTGTCTCCCTTCTCAAGGAGGGCGATGACATCCTTGTCCAGATCCTTGAGACGGGAACGTCGGGAATAGACCGCAGCGTAGGTGGGGACCTCCTCCGTGGGACACCACTGAACCCCCTTGGGGGTCCACACGGAGGCCACGTGGCCCTCCTCTACTAACTCCTCGCTCCACTTCCTAGCCTCATCGAGGTCCACGTCACAGTAGTCGTAGAGGTTTCGCCCCTTCTGCTGGAGCAGATTCAGGGAACCCACTCGCCTTAGAAGGGGCAGGATGTCCTCCTTGGCCGTTACCCTCGGAAGCTTCCGCATGAAATGGTCCACGACCTGCTCCTCAGTGAACTGGACCTCCCTAAGTTGCTCCTCTGGCACGACTTTCTTCAGCACCTGTCGGTGGAGGTCCCGCAGGAGGGCGCTCCTGTCTTCCATCAGGACGATGTCGCTGATACCCAGCAGAACGACGTTGTGCGCCATGGGCGAGGGGACGCTGGACCACTTTGTGAAGGCCACGCGGAGGCGCCCCTCTTCGATGCCTTCCAAGACCTCTCGGGCGTGCCGCAGATCCATCACGTC
>CAYFZX010000111.1:0-3095 GCA_964347795.1 uncultured Methanomassiliicoccales archaeon | reverse complement strand
GGGTGGACAAGGGCACGGCCGTCCAGAAGTGGCTCCAGAGCCGAGAATGGGACTTCATCCTCTCAGTTGGCGATGATGTGACAGACGAGGATGTCTTCAACCGCCTCCCCGACACCGCCCATTCTCTGAAGGTGGGACTAGGGCCCACGAAAGCCGGACACAGCGTCGCGGCACCCGAGGACGTCAGGTCGCTGCTGGCAGAGTTCATCGAAGCCTAGGGGCGCTGAGTCCCCGGTCAGGCCAGTAAGCGAGGTTCATCAGGGCAAACTGGATTTGATGCCAGAGAAGTCAGAAGGGGGCTTGCGGCCGTCACCTGGCCCCTCACCATCGTGCCCTTCGGTGGCGCTCCTTCCTCAGACAGCGTCCCCAAAGATAAGCGACCTGGCCTATGGGCCGAAGGCCAACCGCGCAGAGTTCAGGACGACCACTAGGGCGTTTCCTTCATGCAACGCGGCTGCCCCCAAGGGCGAGATCCAGCCCAGGAAGGCCAGAAGGATGCCACCAAGATTCAGACCGAGCCCCAAGAGGATGTTCTGCAGGATGATACGCCTCGTCCTTCGCGCGTGCGTGACGAACCAGGCGATCTTCTCCAGGTCCGCCTCCAACAACGCTACGTCTGCGACCTCCAGAGAGGCATCCGTGGCGGTATCCCCAACGGCCACGGCGACATCGGCGGCAGCCAGGGCAGGGGCATCGTTCACCCCATCCCCCGCCATCAAAACCGCTAGATCCTGGTCTCTCAGAGTCTCGACGACCCTCACTTTGTCTTCAGGAAGGAGGCTCCCTTGAACCTCGGCGATCCCTGCGAGAGTCGCGACCTGTCTCGCCGCCTCCACCTCATCTCCCGTAATGAGTCCAAACCGTTGGATACCCTGGCGTCTCAATGCTTGAACCGTTTCCCTGACCCCCGTCCTGGGCGTGTCTTCAAGATACAGGGCCCCCACGAGCCGGCCGTCCCGTGCCACTAAGACCTTCGTCGTCGCGTGCGAGGCGCCATCCGGCAAGGTCTCCTGAGACCTAACGTCGACCCCAACATGCCGAAGTAGTTCCTCGTTGCCGACCAACACCTCCATGCCGTTCGCCTCCGACAGGACGCCCATTCCTGGAAGAACTTCGAATTCGTCGGGTTCAGAGATTGGGAGTTCTCTTCTCTTCGCCTCGCGGACAATTGCCTTGCCTAAAGCGTGTTCCGAGTATAACTCCGCAGAGGCCGCCAGGGAGAGGACCTCGTCGGGTTCCACCCCCGCGATGGGGACCATACCGACGACGCGGGGGCTGCTCAATGTCAGCGTTCCCGTCTTATCAAACAGGACGGCCTGGACTTTGGCCGCGGTCTCGATTACATCCCCACCTTTCACCAAGACCCCTCTCTTGGCGCTCTTTCCCATCGAGGCTACTACCGCCGTGGGGGTCGCCAGGACGAGGGAGCACGGGCAGGCCACCACAAGGACGGAGATGGCCCTCACAATGTCGGCCGTCAGCCACCAAGCGCCAAAGGCGACCGCCAGGATCACGGGTGCAAACCACCTGGCATAGCGGTCGGCGATGCGCTCGATTGGGGCCCTCCTTGCCAGACTCTGTCGCACGAGGCTGATGATGCGGCTGTAGGTGGAATCCTCGGCCGGGGAGGAGGCCTCGAAGAGCAGATATCCTGCCTCCACGAGAGATCCACTAAGCAGTTCGCTTCCCTTGGTCTTCGGAACGGGGAAGGGCTCCCCCGTCAAGGCCGCCTCATTGACGCTCGCCCGGCCGGAAAGGACAACGCCGTCCACCGGAATCAGATCCCCCGTGCGGGCCACAAGGGTCATGCCGGCTTCCACAGTGTCCACCGGGACCTCCTTCTCTTCTCCCTCCCTAGGCACGTGGGCCACGTGCGGTGCACCCTTCAGGAGGGCATGGAGGGATCGCCGAGACTTGTTGCTGATGTAGTCCTCTAGCAGCTCCCCCGCGTTCAGCATGAGGGCAACGATGGCCGCCGCAGCGTACTCCCCTAGGAGAGCGGTGGCGGCGACGGCAACGACCACTAGGCCGTCCACGCCGAAGCGTCTGTCTAGGAGTTCGCTGACGAAGCTGGCAGTGATTGGGGCCATCCCGATGAGAATGGCTAGAATTGCTAGAGGCTGTGAGAGGTCTAGAGGATCCGCGACAACGAAGGAGAGCAGCAAACTCCCAGAGATGAGCGCCGCCGAGGCCACTACGAGGGCGAACCTGCCCCTGAGTTTCGGCACATCCTCCTCGATGATTGTAGCTGGAACGGACTCCACGCTTTCCATCAGAACAATTCATTGATATAGGCTATACTGACAAGAATTGGCGAGTCGGCACCACTAAATTGCCAACCAGCGGTCAAGGGCCGGGAGGCGGGTGAACCCCCTTCATGCCGCTATCACGCGGACGGCTTCGATCCCGCGGACGACCCGGAGTTCCTCCACGAAGTCCCGGACAAGTGCGGCTTCGCCCCGGACGAGCACCACCTCGAGGCACGACCTTCCTAGGTGATGGTGCATGGTGGTGGCTATGATGTCCTCATGGCGGTGTGCGAGCAGGCTGATCTCGTCGAAGATGCCCTTGCGGTCGATTCGAAAGGAGAGAGTCACCACGGCGAGAATTTCCCCCTTCAGAGTCAGCTCCCAGTCGAGTTCGGTGAAATACGACCGGAGGGCGTCCCTCACAACTTCAGACTTGGTGGCGTAACCCTTCTCGTCCACCATCCGGTTGATCTTCGCCGCGAGCTCATCGGTGAGAGAGACGTTCAGTGTTCTCATCTCAACACTCTCGTTGCCCCATCGCCCTCCATCCCATAATCCTTCGGCTCCTAGCCTTTCCAAGAGTACTAAGTCTCGCGGAGCGCTTGACAACCATCCACCGATGGACACCCTCGAGACCTCAAGTCAGGTGGCGAAAGCACTGGAGAAGCATCAGGGCACCCCATCTCGGGACCCTGGAGGTTGGATTGACATTGCATAATTCGAGAGACGTAAGACAGGTTCATCGGAATCTCAGGTCTCGGCCCCTTTGGACAATTAGAAGGGGGCTCACGGCCGTGACCTGGCTTCCCTCATACATACATGGGATGGCTTCGCTGGTCTGGGAGG
>CAYFZX010000110.1:0-3139 GCA_964347795.1 uncultured Methanomassiliicoccales archaeon | reverse complement strand
GATGCCGAAGGGCGTGAAGTTCAGGAGGAGGCCGATGAGGGGCACGACGGCGATGCTGAGGCCGAAGCTGAGGGCGATTCGGACAATCCAATCGATCTCCTTGTTGTCCGGGAAAAGGGCGGCCACGAGGACGTAGCCCGGGAAGAAGATGACCATGGGGATGGCCACAGGGAGACCTTGACCGAGGAGAAGGATGAGCATGCCAAGGATGCCCACGTAGAGGTCCGCGATGAGGAGGTCCCAGGGCCGCTGCTGGAAGTGAAGCTTCACCGCGCCCTCCTATCTGCGCGGCATATTAAGCCTTTGGCTGCGACTGGACGTCTGACGGCCTCGGCGCCGACTCCGCGAGGTGGAACAGACTTAAGGAGCGGCCTCATAGAATCGTCAAGATGCTGAGGGTCGGCGACGAAGCGCCTCACTTTGAGGTTTTGGACCAGGATGGCCGAACCTTCCGGCTCAAGGACTATCGGGGGAAGTGGGTGGTCCTCTACTTCTACCCAAAGGACGAGACGCCGGGGTGCACCGCCGAAGCCTGTGCGTTCCGAGACTCCATGGACGAGTTCAGGTCCAGGGGCGTGGAGGTGGTCGGCCTCTCGACGCAGTCCGTGGACTCCCACAGAGCCTTCGCCGCCAACCATGACGTCAACTTCCCTCTATTGGCCGACGAGGACCGAGAGGTCTCGCGCCTCTACGGGACCCTGGGAATCCTCGGGGTGAGCCGGCGGGTGACGTACATCGTCAATCCGGATGGCCACATCGTGGACGTGTACCGAAGCGAGGTGAGGCCTCGAAGCCACGTGGAGCGCGTCCGAGGGATCCTGCAGGCCAACCTCCCCTGATGCTACCCCAGGCTAGAATAGGGTATTTACTCCAGGCACTCTTCTCCAGCTGATGAGGGCGTGGGATGTCGCCATCGTCGGCGGCGGGATCCTGGGTACCTGTGCCGCGTACTGGCTCTCTGATCGCTACGAGGGGCGCATCGCGGTTCTGGAGCAGGAGAGCGAGGTGGCAATGCACG
The DNA here is from genome assembly GCA_964347795.1 of uncultured Methanomassiliicoccales archaeon. Classification (GTDB taxonomy): domain Archaea; phylum Thermoplasmatota; class Thermoplasmata; order RBG-16-68-12; family JAJISG01; genus JAJISG01. Next base: position 2,121 of record CAYFZX010000110.1, on the reverse strand, counting down.
CCAGCGGCCGCAACACGGGCGTCCTCCACAGGCCCTTCTACCTGGAGCCGACGAAGAGCCGGACATTTGCTCGGTCCTCCCTCTTGTCCTTCGACCTCTGGAAATCCCTTGCCGACAAACGAGACCTTCCCTGGGAAGAGACTGGCACCTTGAAGGTGGCGGTCAGGCGAGAGGATCTGGCGCGTCTGGATCAGTACCAACAGTGGGCGGGGAAGAACGGTCTGGAGGAGACCGAGTTGGAGTTCTTGGACGCCCGACAGGTAAGGGCACTGGAACCGAACGTGGTGTGCAAAGGGGCCCTTCACGCCAAGAAGGAGACCGGTGTGGACTTCGGCGCCTTCACGAGAGGTCTGAAGCAGGGGTCGGAGGAGAATGGAGTCAGGTACCTGACCGAGCGACGGGTCACCGGCCTGTCCTCCTCACGAGAGGGTGTGGAGATAGACGTGGCGGGGAGCCAGCACCCCCATCGGGCCCACTTTGTGATCAACTGCGCCGGGGGCGACGCGGTGGATCTGGCCCACAGCCTCGGAGTTGGTGGTGAGTACACCGACCTTCACTTCCGGGGCGAGTACTGGAAGGTCGGCGAGCGAGCCTCGGCATTGGCCTCCAGGAACGTCTACACCGTCCCCAAGTACCCTGAATTCCCCTTTCTGGACCCTCACTGGATTGTGAAGGCCTCTGGCGAGAGGGAGATCGGCCCCAATGCGGTCCCGGTGGCGAGTCCCTGGACCTACGAAGGGTTCTTCGAGAACGTTGGGGAACTTTTCCGGAAGGCCACGGAGCCGCCCGTGGACAACAAGGCGCGCCTCGTTCTGAGTCCGACCTTCCTCCGCCTCGCCGTGAAGGAAGGCGTCGGCTCGTTCTCTCGGTCTTTCGTGGCGGGACGAGTCCGTCAATTCCTGCCGGAGTTGAGAGAGGAGGACCTCACCTCGCGTGGAACCGCCGGCGTGAGGAGCTCCCTGGTCGACCGTCGGGGGAGGTTCCTGCGTGAAGTGATGGAGCTGGCGGGGCCGGCTTCCGCGCACATACTCAACTACAATTCTCCTGGCGCCACGGGGGCTCCCGCGTACACCGCTGACTTGTTGAGCAGATTGGGGTCACAGGGCTGCCTTGATCACTTGCATGCAAGGCCACACCCAGCAGCCGGCATCTGGGATTACGAAGAGGTCGTCGCGGGCTTTTAGGACCCCGTCAAGAGCTCTCCACGATCTGGGTGCCCGCTTCCAGGGCCTTCCGGATGGCGGCTTCGGCGGCGTCCCGCATGCCCAAGAGTTCGAACACCCGGGCCTTCAGCCACCACAGCCCGGGGTACTTGTTGTCGATGCGACTCAACTTGTGCAGCGCTTCCATGGCTTCCTGATGGTCTCCGCTAACGGCCCGGTAGGCCGCGAGCGTGAAGAGAGCGTCCGGGTCGTCCTCGTCCGTTTTCAGTCTCGTGCGAGCCAGGTCCATCCTCTGGTCCAGGGTCTCCAGCTTCTCCTTGACCTCCTGACCGCAGCCGTAGCAATACTCGGCCTCGACCTCGAGGAGGGTGTTGCAGGTGGGGCAGGTGGTCGTGCTAGAGGGGTTCAGCTCCCTCTGTAGCTCCTCCAACGCCTCCTTCTCGTCCCTGAACCGCGGCCTCTCCTCCTCGGGAATCCACGCAATGCCCCCGCGAGGGGTCGCTTCACTTCCCTCTGGCTCCGGCTCTGAAGCTGCCTCGCTCTCGGCCGCGGGTGCAACTTCCTGCTGAGGCTTAATGACCTCCACCGTTTCCTCCTTGACCGTCTTCTCCTCGGCCTCTGAGCCCTCCGCCGCGGCCTGCTGGGCGTCCATCATCGATTTCACATCATCCATCAGGAGCTTGGCGTCACCCCGCGTGCTGTCCAAGCCGAGACAGCTTTCGGCACACTTGAGAGCCTGTTCCAGGTTGCCAATCTCAAGGTAGCCCTTCGCCGCCTCGAACCAGAGGTCAGGATTGCTCTCGTCCTTCTGCAAGCTCGTGAGGATCTCGGCGAGCTTCGCCTCGGCGTCCTGTGAGTCTTGATGCTTTGGCGATTTGCGCCAGAGAGCCATGGTGAGCCTACACCACGAGAGGAAGCGACCTCACACCTTTACAACCCTTTTCTCGCTGTTATCAGG
>CAYFZX010000109.1:0-3159 GCA_964347795.1 uncultured Methanomassiliicoccales archaeon | reverse complement strand
GGGCTGATGATGGCACGTTCGACGAGCCTGTGGAGTCCTTTTCCTTCGTCACACCACCTTTGGAGACAGGAGTGCACACAGTCGAGGTTCAGGCACAGGACTCAGAAGGCGAAGTCGATCCGACCCCTGCTTGGTCCACACCCTTCCTGGGGGATATCAGCTCCACGCCGGACTACCGATGGGCCCTTGAGACTGTGCTGGCAACAGTCGTCGTCGCCATATCCTTGCTGGCAGTGATTCGATATCGGAGGAGAGAGCGCCCCGCAATCGGCCTTCCAGAAAGGACCACGAAGTGAAGTTTCACTTGGACGTAGGCCGGAGATTCTGAGCCGTCCGTCTGAGGGGCTGGGGAAGTGTGTGATGAGGATCGAAGCAACGCCATCTCCTGCAGCCCCTCTCTGATAGGCACGCAACAACGACAGTGTGCTAGAGGATTCCAGCAAATGAATGCAGAGTGGGAGGGGGGTGGGCGGGAGTATTGCACAAGGGATTGTCACGCGGCTCCCGGGGGAGTTGCAGCCTTTGTCCTCGCCTGTCTCGTTCCGCAGAGGCCACCACACCAGGTTGGCGACAGTGCGTGCCGTAGACTAGAACCCTAAATATGTCGGCCACCTCTTTCTCACGTGGACAACAAGCTATTGGCTGCGATCCTGGCAATCATCGTTGTGGTGGCCGCTGGCATCTCCGCGATCCTGCTGTTACAGGCCCCACCGGCAAGAGGCCACCTCGCCCTCGAACCAGTTGCTGAAGACCTGGCGTTCCCGGTGAGTTTCGCCTTCACACCAGACGGACGCCTGCTCTACAACGAGCTCAAAGGGGGGAATGTTAGAATCATTGAAGGAGGCGAACTCCAGGAGACGCCGTTCCTCACGATGGAGGTGGCCCAACCGGCTGAGGCGGGCCTCCTCGGACTCGCTCTGGACCCTGACTACGAGGCCACCCCCTATGTCTACGTTTACTACACCTACGAGAATGAGGGCGGACTCACCAACCGGGTCTCAAGATTCCGTGACCTAGGGAACGTCGCAGGCCCTGAGGAGGTGCTGCTAGACGGGATTCCAGCCAGTACGCATCACAACAGCGGTCGACTGCGGTTCGGGCCCGACGGGATGTTGTATGCGTCCTCGGGCGATGCCCTCGCGAGCGGAAGGGCTCAGAACCTCTCATCCCTCAATGGCAAGATACTGAGGATGATGCCGGATGGTTCCATCCCGGACGACAATCCCTTCCCCGGTTCCCACGTCTACGTATGGGGGATTCGGAACGTCTTCGGGATGGACTTCTCCCCTGACGGAATTCTCCTGTTCACCGAGAATGGTCCCTCCGGCAGCGACGAGGTGAACCACGGCCGACCGGGATCAAACTATGGATGGCCTGTACACGTTGGGGGCACGGAAGACCCCCAGTTCGAAGCCCCCATCCTCGTATTCAGTCCCGCCATAGCTCCAACCGGTGTGGCCTATTACTCCGGGGACGCGTTAGGTCAGAGTTACCGGGGTAAGGCGTTCTTCGGATCGTGGAACGACGGCGCTCTGAGGACGTTGGCAGAGGATCCAGGAGGCGGCTTCACTTCGGTGGTCGAACTCGTGGCGGGACCCAGGGGGATCCTGGACGTGGTCGACGGGCCTGACGGGTCTCTCTATGTCAGCACGCCAGACTCGATTCACAAGGTGGTGGTTGTGAGATCCCAGGCTGCGGGTACGCTTGGTCCACCCCTCCTCCTGGCGAGTCCTCAGAAATCCTTAATAGGAAGCTAGGTTACTCCCCAAGTCGCCCCTGGCCAGCATAGCCCTCCCAAGCGTGGGCCGGTGGCTTAGGTTGGTCTAGAGCGCCCGGCTGATAAGTTCACCAACTTCGAAACCGGGAGGTCGCCTGTTCAAATCAGGCCCGGCCCATCTTCACATTCGCCAACGGAGGCCAAGACCAGACGTCTCGGTCTGATTTTTGTCAGTCCTGATACTCGCTCCGAAGTCCATAAGGCGCTGGGTTGGAGAACCGTTTCGGCAGATGAACGGTGTAGGTGAGGGGGAATGCCCTCAGCGTCTGGAGGAGATACTGCATCGGCTAGCTCGAATCAGGGGTGTAGAGGCCGCTTCCATCGCTCGCGAGGATGGGCTTGTCGTGGCCCATCAGCTCCCCAGCGACTTGGACGCAAAGAAAATGGCCGCGATGGCCGCTGCGCTCCTCGGGACGGGGACTCGGGTAGCCGAGGAACTCAATAGGGGATGTGTCCAGCACTGTTGGCTACATTGCGACCGGGGAAAGGTGATCGCCTACAGGACTCCTGGCTCGACCCTCCTGATAGCCCTCCTTTCCGAGAAGGCCAATGTTGGGTTTGTCCAGATGGCCATGGAGGAGGCCATCGAGGAGATGCACCATGCCTTCAGCTCACTTCTCGCGGTCGACCTAGACTAGCCCTCGGGACCGGCGGAGGAATGTTGGCGCGGGACTAGCTAACTTATAATATTCCAGGTCCTAATCGGGCCCAATGGTCGTCGTCACCTTCGATTATCGTGACCTGCTCTCCCTGCTCGGCAGGGAGGTCCCCCTCGAGGAGCTGGTCGACACGATCCCCATGATCGGTGCGGAGCACGAGGGGGTTGAGGACGAGACCATTCGAATGGATATCTTCCCTAATCGCCCCGACATGTACTCCGTCGAGGGAATCGCCAGGGCCCTTCGGGGCTTTCTCGGCCTGGAGGAAGGCGTCCCTTCCTTCGACCTAAAAGTCAGCGGCATCGACTTTCTCGTGGACGAGAACGTGAAGGAGGTCCGGCCGTATGTCGTCGGCGGCCTGGTCAAGGGATTGACCCTGACTGAGGAGCAGCTCATTTCCATCGTGGAGCTGCAGGAAAGGCTCACCACAACCCTCGGTAGGCGGAGGAGGAAGGTGGCCATTGGCCTTCATGACAATGACGCCGTTGAGCCCCCGTACCTCTACAAGGCCTTCGGTCCCGAGGAGGTGAGTTTCGTCCCCCTCGGAGGGTCGCGGGACATGTCCCTCGGACGAATTCTGAAGGAACATGAGAAGGGTAGGGACTATGGCTGGATCCTCGAGGGGAAGGATCGGTTGCCCCTCATCTTGGATGGTAGGGAGCAGGTGCTCTCGTTCCCTCCCATAATCAACGGCAACGTGACCGCCCTGACCCCGGACACCAG
>CAYFZX010000108.1:0-3170 GCA_964347795.1 uncultured Methanomassiliicoccales archaeon | reverse complement strand
CACCGTGGCGTCGTCGGTTACGACCATAACCGAAATGACCTCGGCCCCCGCCTTGGCGGCGATCTCCACCTCGAAGGCCCCTGTGTCCATGGTCTTGAGGTCGGCCACGATGAGCTTGTCAGGAAAGGCCCGCTTGAGTTCTCGCACGACCTCCATCCCTTCGCTCTTGATGAGGGGCGTGCCCGCCTCAAGCCAGTCAGCACCCCCCTTCACGGACTCCTTGGCGGCCTGGAGGGCTCTCTTCTTGTGCATGAAATCCAGGGCCACCTGCAGAATCGGCCTGTCCAACATGCGGCTTTTCATGAGGTTGGCGGGAATAAAGCTTTGTTTGCAACCTGGCTGTGCCGCCGCGGACCGTCGCCAGCCCCGTTATCCAGACAGTAGAAATCTCCTTTGATAACAATGAGGAAAGGATGATAAGAGAAGGTCTGGGATTGAAACCTCGTGGCCAAGGTGGAGGGCGCCAACGGAGAGAGGTGCCAGACCGGCATTGACGGCCTAGACAGCATTCTCAGTGGCGGGATCCCCAGGGGCAACACGACCCTCGTGACCGGGACCTGCGGCACCGGGAAAACCTCCCTGAGTCTTGAGTTCATCATCCATGGCGCCGAGGAGGGGGATGTGGGCCTCTTCATTGCTGCCACGGAGACGCCGGAGAAGCTCACGGGTAGCATGATCCCCTACGATTTCCTGAAACCGAAGATGTTAGAAGACAAGATTCACTTCATGCACCTGGAGGAGGTTTACAAAACCGCGGGCATCGACCTGGAGTCAGAGATTAACAGCAAGGGGGTAAAGGCCCTCATCAAAGCCATTGTGGAGCAGGTCAAGAGAAAGAAGGCCAAGAGGCTCGTCATAGACTCCATAACCTCCATCTGCGCCAGGCTCACGACGGAGGATCGGATTCGAGATTTCATCTCCGGACTGAGCGACTCGCTTGCCAAGGTGGACTGCACCGCCATACTCGTCTCCGAGGTCCCCGCTGGCTCAGACATCTACTCTCCCTACGGCGTAGAGGAAGCGGTGTCCGATGGCGTGGTCCTATTGGGCAACCTGGAGCGGCAAGGAGATCTGCTGCGGACGCTGCAGGTGGTGAAGATGCGCGGGACCTCTCACTCCCGGGCTAAGTACATCTTGGACCTCACGTCTGCTGGGGTCCTGTTGGCCCCACTGCTGAAGGGAGGTGATTAGTTGGCGACAACCACGGAGAGCATTGCCAAGTTGATGGAGATGTCACCACCGGTGGCCGTGGCCTTGAACCTCAGGGCGGAGCACTACTTCGACGCCGTCCGCGCTCTCTTGGACGTATTCGTACCCCAAAAGAAACTCCATTCCATATACGTTACCGCGACCCTCCCCTCCAAGTCAATAATCAACGCCCTCAAGGTCCTGGACGTTGACCTGAAGGGCACCTACTTCGTGGACTGTGTAGCCAGCATGATGGTGGGCACCGGCGAGAGGGACGAGAAGGCAGTATACGTAGAGAGCCCTACCATGCTGGAGAACATCATGCTGAAAGTGGAATACCTCATTCGGAAGCTGAAGAACCCGGACGTGGTGGTCATTGTGGACTCCATAAACTCCATGGCGATACAGAACAGTCCCAAGATGCTCTCAGAGTTCCTACACATCCTCATCAACCACCTGCGGTCGAGGAACGCCTACACGATCATCCTCTCGATGGAGGAATACGCCACCGAGGAGATTGGGGACATCCTGAACCTTGTGTGTGATGAATCAGTTGCCTTCACGGTCTAACCTGGGAGCTTCCGTAGCTTCAGAATTTTACCAATTACGAGAATCGTAAGAAAGCCTTTATGTTGACAGCTTCCGACCCATCCGTTCGTAGGGTAACCTACAGGAGGACAGAACCTGAGAACGATACGGGCGATCCGAAGGGATCGGGAGGCCGTGTCGCCGGTGATCGCTACCATTCTCATGGTGGCGATTACCGTCGTCCTGGCTGCAGTCCTATACGTTATGGTATCAGGACTGGTTACGGGTCCCGGCACGACGCCACGAGCCATGGGTATCGCCGTCGCCAAGACGGGTGACGGCACCAACTGGCAGCTCACCATCTCCAGCGTGGATGCAGGGATGGCGCCCTCGGCAGTGTACCTGACGGTCTTCTACGGCAACGGCACCGTTGCGCTGTCGAAGACAGCGTTCGGTTCGCTGAGCGGCAATGAGCAGTTCGTACAGATCGATACCAGTGCGACCAGCATACAGGCTGGCGACAAGTTACTACTGGACGTCTCGACCTACCCCGCTGGCTCGAATGTGCAAGTGGCGGACGACGACGGGATTCTCTACCAGGGCACACTGCAGTAGTCGGGAAGGAAGTCCCACTTCCCTCCCCCTTTCACCTTTTTCTTAGCTCTGGGGGCCAGCGCAGCATGGACGTGACGAAGGCCACTCAGATCGCCCATCGCTCATCAAACTCAGTTTCCTACTCTCTCATCACGGTGGCCTAACGTTATCAATCCAGGTGGCCATATTGCTTGCGGTCCGAGGCTGGTGCGAGATGGTCAACCTTATCGCCTATCATGCAGAGCGGTGCGATCCGAAGAGATGTACTTCCAAGAAGCTTGCCCGACTCGGGATGGTGACACTCGTCAAGAGACTTGACCTGATGCCCCGCGGTGCTGTCATCCTTAATCCCACGGCGGAGGTCGCCCTCTCAAGGACTGACGGGCAAGCCATTGTTACCAGAGGCCTCTGTGTCTTGGACACATCCTGGAAGAGAGGGGAGTTTCCCAGAGTGAAGGGGCGGGAGGAAAGGGCACTGCCCTACCTCGTGGCTGCCAACCCGGTGAACTATGGAAGACCAACGCTGCTGTCAAGCGTGGAGGCCTTTTCCGCCGCGCTATACATCGTCGGCCACCGTGAACAGGCGAAGGCACTCCTCTCGAAGTTCAAGTGGGGTCCCACCTTCCTCGCGCTCAACGCGGAGCCTCTCAGACTCTACGCGGACGCAGCGGACAGCGAAGAGGTGGTGAGAGTTCAGAGCGAGTTCATCTGAGGTCCGGGGGTAGGAGATTCGGTATGCCGTCCTTTATCTCATAGGTGGTATCACACTGGTGGCAGATGAGTTGACCCTCCAGTATCTCCTCCTCCTCCACTTGAACCTTCAGCTCCAAGTCCCCTTTGCACACGGGGCAGCAGAGGAT
>CAYFZX010000107.1:0-3181 GCA_964347795.1 uncultured Methanomassiliicoccales archaeon | reverse complement strand
GAGCGCAGCTTCTTCTGGACCCTAGGCAGGTATGATGCCATCTTCATCGGCGATGCGCCCGATGAAGAGACGGCGACCGCCGCGGCCTTGGCCGTCGCGTCCCAAGGCAACGTCCGGACGGAGACCTTCCGTGCTTACTCTGCGGAGGAGATGGAGAAGATCCTCGCCAAGCTGTCCCCGTGACAAGCGGGGGCCACCGGTCACAGAATAGGTCGCTTTCAAGGGCCGGGGGACCAGTCGGCCCAGGGCACCATCTCAGCCAAGGTATGACGGAGGGGCCTAGCATATGGGCTCCGCCAGTTCGGCCGCCGCCGTCCTCTCTGGGCATTGTGTCAGGGGCACCCTGGCCCAACGAGGGGTCGCCCTTTTGCCTGCAATAAGCCGTCCGTGAGGTAGGGAAGAGGACCCAGGAAGGAGGGACCTCTTCCCCGGGTCACCGCACTACTCTGGCAGAATCACCGTGTCGATCACGTGGAGAACGCCATTGTCGGCTTCGATGTCCGGATGGACTATCTTCGCGCCTTTGATCCGGACCCCATCCTCCGTGTCAATGGCCACCTCCTGGCCTTGGAGCGTCCTGAGAGAAACCATCCCGGCCACATCGGCCGCCATGTGCTTACCTAGGGCGACGTGGGAAGTCAGCCCTTCCCTCAGGGCCGATGGGTCTTCGAGTAGGCTTCTGATAGTGCCCTCCGGCAGCTTGGCGAAAGCCTCGTCAGCGGGGGCGAAGATCGTGAACGGTCCCCCATTCGAAAGAGTCTCCACCAGGTCGGCCGCCTCGATGGCCGCGACAAGCGTGTGAAAGGAGTCAGACTTCAGCATGAGTTCAACGATGCTACCCATGTGGTATCCCGACAAGATTTGGGTCCCCAGGAATATATAATAGTGCTGATTGTTTCCAGCATAGTGCCTAACCCGTCTTGACCCCGCGGCCTGCCGCCAAATCATCGAGAACGGCCAACGTGTCCGGTCCGGCGACGAGGACACCGGCCGGTATCCTCTGCATTTCTTTTTCGACGACTCCTTGACCCCCGACAGTAACAATGGTCTCTGGAAGCGCCTCTTGGATCGCCGCGAGAAGGCGGGTCGCCATGGGCACATGCTGAGGCATCGTTACCGAAACCAGGACCTTGTCGGGACACCGTGACTCCAGAAAGGCAAGGATGGAGTCCGTCGGCGCGGAATCAGAGATGTCGAGGACATCGAATCCTCGGTTCAGCAAAAGGCCTCGGAGGACTTGATTGGCGAACTTGTGCCTTTCCCCGTCGGGGGTGCAGATGACGGCTGTCCCCCGCTTTCTGCCCGTCCACCGGAGGGAGGCATTCAGGTCGGCCACCACTTGCGTCATGGTGTTGGTCGCTAGATGTTCGTGGCTCACGTAGATCTCCCGTCGAGCCCACATCTCTCCCACGGTGTACATCACTGGGGTGATCACGTGGACGTAGAGCTGGTCTAGGCCCAATACTTTCAGGCCCTCCGTGGCTGGAGCCTTCGTCCTGGGGAGGTTTCCGTCGAGGACGGCCGCAAGGAGCCGCTCCCTCAGGGTAGCGATGAACCGGGCCCGACGATGGGCGGCGAGAACGGAGTTCCGAAGGATAAACGCCCTCACCTTCTCATCCCGGTACTCCTGCGGGACATCCTCCAGTTTGACCTTCTCCGCCGGACCCAGGTACTTGATCGTCCGTTGGCGCGAGGCTTTCTTCTCGGGATTCCAGAAGCTCTCAACCAGATAGGCGTACTCCCCGCCCTTCAGTCTCTTGATGCGGATGAAAGCCACAGAGGCACATCAGGGTTGATCGCTATAAGGGTTACCACTACCTTAAGCAGTTAGGCATCAGGAGTGCGTGATTGATGCCGCTCATGTACGAGGCCCAGAATCTCACGCCCTCTCCTTTGATGCGTCGGAGAAGCCAATCTAGGCTGTCCGTAATGTCGGAAACCAGACTGAATCGGGCTGGTGCGCGCTCACGAGGGAGCCAGAGACAACCGCCCACCAGACCATGGATTACGCCCTAGAGATCTCCTCTGGTCCGACCTCGAGGGTCCGGCCCTTGCCCACGGCCGGGAGAAAACTGGCGACCAGGGCCAAGGCGGGACCGAGGAGAAAGCCGGCCCAGGCGAAGAGGCCCGCAACACCGAGGATGGCCAGTTTCACACGACCCCGAGAGTCTTGAACCCCGGTCCCCTTCAAGGTCAGTCGCAATATGCCAAGGCCGAGGCCCAGGGGCAGCAACGCGAACGCGAGGGTGATGGCCAAGTCCGCACCGAGCGCGGCTGTACTCAGTGACCAGCCCATCTGATAAAGGATCGTCGCCGCGCTGCCGAGGTACAGGACACCCGCTAAGGATCCGACCCAGGCATTGCGATCGCGCAGACGGCCTCCTCGTCTCAACAGGACCCCGGCGCCAACCAGAGCCACCGCAGCCGTCACGACCGCGGGGGCCAGAATCAGGAACAGACTTTGCCCTTCCCACTGGTACACGGTAATCATGTTGAACGGGTTGAATATCCACTCCGTCAGGGTGAAGGCTTCCAGGGTGCCGACCACGAGGCCATAGTTCCCTCCTTCCTGGGAGGAGACCACAGCGACGTAGTAGGTGCCCGACGAAGGAGCTGGGAGTCGAAGTTCGGCTAGCCAATGGAAGCTCCCAGGACCGAAGGGCTCATAGGTTGCTTTCTCAGCCAGTTGACCCTCCAGCACCATTGCCCCGTAGGCGGGGGGTACGGTGACCCCGAGAGGAACGGTTCCCTGGCCCTCTTCGCCGGGGCTCATGAGAACGAGGGACGGCGTGAAGCTCCGGGCCGCCTCAAAGGGAGGGACGAGAAGACCCAGGTAGATGAGGTCCCCCGCCTGCATATCGAAACGATAGTACTGCGGAGACTGCTGGAGCGTCCCGTATATCGCCCAGGACTTGAGGGGGTTCTCGATATAGAATGCGTGGTCTAGGGCCTCGTTCTCACCGGGCTCAACTGGAACGTGCCCCGTGGCCGTCGGGAGGAAGGCTGTCAGCACCAATACGCCGAGAAGGAGCCAGGCTCGTCTCATTATGCGCACTACGAGGAACGCGCCTTTAAAGGTGCCGTACACAACAAGACAAGTGCCTAACTTGCCGAGGAAGCCTCCATCCTCAATGCGTTTGTCCGCAAGGCGGACGATTACGTGGACGCGATTCCCCAGGAG
>CAYFZX010000106.1:0-3236 GCA_964347795.1 uncultured Methanomassiliicoccales archaeon | reverse complement strand
AGGACGCAGCGGGTGGCTGGAAACAAAATGCGAGCGCCCCGAGCGTGGCAAGTGATCTCGGTAATCTGGACGTCCCTGGGGGGAAAGGAATAGCGGCCGTAGCCCGTGGTGGAGACGTAGGCGACGTCCCCTCGACTGAGATTTGACTTTTCGAGGACGTCATCGAATGCCTGTGTCGCCGCCTTCTCCAACATGGGTCCTGTCCTCCGGCTTACCTGGCCGAGAACGCGTTCCGCATCATCCATCAGGACCGCCTTCGTGGTCCCCGCGCCGATGTCGATTCCAGCAGCGATCTTCACTAGCTCACCTCCGCCCTTGCCCCCCGTCTCGGTGCTGCCCCCTGGGCCCTCTCCAGGGCGAACAGCGCCGCCCCCAGACATCCCATATATTGCGATAGCTCGCTGACGTTGATCGCCGCCTCGAACCTCGCCTCCAGGCTCCGGACCATGCCGATATTCCGCGAGACGCCTCCGGTAAAGGTCACCTCAGGGTCGATTCCAATGCGACGGACGAGAGCAATCGTCCTCCCGGCGATTGCGTTGTGAACTCCTTGCATAATGTCTTCCACCGCCTCCCCCCGGGCCAGGTGTGAGACGATCTCCGACTCGACGAATACGGTACAAACGTTGGTGATCCGTATGGGCTTTTCTGCCTGCAGCGAGACTGGCCCAATCTCATCCAGCGTCAGGTCCATGACTGACGCCGAGTTCTCCAAAAATCGTCCTGTCCCCGCCGCGCACTTGTCGTTCATGCAAAAGTCGAGAACCTCCCCCTTGTCGCTCACCTTGATGGCCTTCGTGTCCTGACCGCCGATGTCCACCAACGTCCGGGTCTGAGGGAAGAGGAAGTGGGCGCCCTTGGCGTGGCAGCTAATCTCCGTGACCTGTGTGTCGCCGAAGGCAATCTTGTACCGACCGTAACCCGTGCCGATGACGTAGCCCATATCCCTCTCCACGATGCCGACCGCTTCGAGAGCCTCCTCGTAGGCTTTCTCCGACGCGATCGTGACGTTGGCGCCCGTCGGCCTCAGGCTCTTCCCGACTACATTAGCCTCCTGGTCCAGCACGATGGCCTTGGTCGTCGTGGATCCCGCATCCACACCGGCGACGTACATCATGACCCCCTCACGATTCGCTGGTGCTCCAAGCTCTCGAAGAAGGCGTCCACACGGTTCTTCAGCTGCGCTTCGGAGAAGTATCGGGGGTCCGCCAGGTCTGACTCGATCATCAACGTGGGGATTCCGAGTTCGTGGCTGAAGACCTCCCGAAAGTCCGCCTGACCCACGGAGAAGGAGCGGCACGACTTGACGGAGTGGATCACCAAGGCGTCGGCCTTGAACTCCTTCACATAGTCGTGGAGCAATTCGGACCTCTTCTGGAGATTCCAGTTCGTGTAGCAGTTGATGACATACTCCGCCACGCTCTCCATCGGACGGTCGGGATCGTGGCGAATCCCCGTCTCGAAGAGGCCACCGACCTTGGCGTAGGTGGAGGCCACGCCCGCCACGCCCCAAGCTTTGAAGAGCTCCCAGAAGGCCCGGAAGTGAGGCCAGCAGGGCGGGCCCTCGTAGATGACCCGGAACTTCTCCGTCTCGACGGGGCCTACCCCGGCCCGCCTCCTCTCCTCCATCTCATCGATGACGACTCGATAGTAGTCGACACACTCCTTGGTCCCCCGCAGGACGTTAATGGGCGCCATGAAGAAGACTGCCTCGAAGTAGGCGTCGAAGGGGGAAGGTTGGAAGCGGGACATCGACAACAGCTCCGCCCAGAGGTCCTCTGCTTGACGGGAGTACTCCAGGGTCTCCTTGAGCTTGGCCTCGTCGAAGGGGATGCCCGTGAGTTCCTCGGAGTAGGAGACCAGATCCCAGAGCTGCTGGGTCACGTACTCCACGTCCTGTGCGTAGCTGGACTCGTCCCTTAGGTAGGGGACGTCCAGGAGGAACATCGGCACGTCGTAGAAGTGGGCCAAGGCCTCAAACCACTTGATGAAGGTGTTGCACCCGGAGAAGTTGCACACCAGGAGGTCGGGTCGCGGGATGCGGCCCAGCGGCGTCGCACCACCCTCCAGGTAGACGCCGATGTCGTTCTTCACGTACCCACAGACGTCGCTGGAGTAGCCGATGTCCTCCGCCCGAAGGATGTTGTCACCGGCAACCCTTTTGACGCCGCACTGAAGGGCGTTGATCTCGGGATACACCGGCCGGAAGCCGAAGGGTCGCAATACCTCCACGACGTTCCCAGGGACGAAGAGGTAAGCTATGGGGCCGTCCTTTTGCTCCAGGTCGCTGTAGTAGGCACCCATCAGCTCCCGCTGCACGACCTTTCCGGCGTCCTTCAGCTTCAGCTCCACGGTTTCACCTCACGCAAACAGAATCGACTCGACGAAAGTCTCCACCTGCATTCGGGAAGACCCGAAGGCGCTCATCTTCTCCTCGAACTCAAGGTGTAGATAGGGGACATCGGCGGCCTCCAGGGCCTCCTTGTACAGCACGTAGTCGTAGAGGGCGGGCTCACAGAACTTGGCGGTGGCGAAGATGACGCCCTCCGCCTTCGCCTCCTTTAACCAGTCGACAATCGCCTCCCGCCGTCGCTTCGCGGGGAAACTGACGGAGGAGAGACGCGCCCTCTCCAGGTAGCTCTTTGCCAGCGCCCTCAGCGGGTTGCCGTCCGCCGAAACGTTGGACAGGTACCATCGATATCCGGGAAGGAGTTCATCGTCAACGACGTAGCACCCAGCATCCTCGATGATTCTCAACAACTCCAGAGGCGGTTGCTCGCAAAAGGGACCCATCAGCAAAACGCGAATGTTGTCCCTCGCCTTCTCCGTCTTGCCGGCGACCTCCTCCAGGGCCCCTTCGAGGTAGGCAATGTAATCCTCAACGGGCATGTGGGCAGCCGCCCGCACCAGGAGGTAGGCGTCGTGGGCTGACAGTTGCCAGGGACTGTCCCGCCGGATGGCGTAGATCTTCTGGACGAGTTCCCTCTGCCGATTGTACAGGTCGATGCTCCTCCTCAAGTCGCCCGCACGCGCCGCAGTTCCAGAGAGCTTCTCCAGCCTCTTCCGGAACCGGTCAAGCTCTCTCTCGAGGTAGACCACGGAGGCTTCTGACGTGATATTCTGGGGGAGGTGGAGGTATTCCACCATCGAGTCCGGGAAGTTCCTCCTCCAGACCCCGGAAAGGTTCCGGGCCACGTCGCAGATGTCCGTGAACACCATTCCGTCGAGGACGTCGG
>CAYFZX010000105.1:0-3299 GCA_964347795.1 uncultured Methanomassiliicoccales archaeon | reverse complement strand
GGCATGACCGCCGACAGTCAAGGGATGGGATACTGGAGCAACCTACTAAACCGCCTCCGAGTCTGGAAGGATGCCTTTGGGTTTTCACGCCCCGCCAGGCTCTTCATTTTGACGTCCAGTCTCATCCTTGGAGCCGCCCTTATCGTGACCCTTCTGACCGACCCTCGCTACGCCCTCATACCCGGCCTCATCGGCTTTGGGCTGTGCTTGACGGCCCTTCTGAATGGCGCATTCCCCTTCCTCTCGTCCTGGCTGGAACGCTTGGGCAGGTCTGCAGGGCTTGCGGCTTGGATCGCCCTCACCCTGGGTCTTGCCCTCGTGGGCTTCTCCTCCACAGCGGTTATCGTAATTGTACTCTTTATCGGAGGTTTCGCGGCCGCCAATGTCTTCTGGAGACTGCTCAATCGGGCTTTGAGCATCCGGACCAAGCCGTTGGCTCACGTTGCTGCTGCTGAGGACATTCCGCACCCAAACGTCGTCCTGGCTGGGGTCGTCAGCATAGTCTTCCTCGCCGTGATCGCCAGCTTCATCATCGGATACTACAGCATACACGAGAGGGGTCCATTGGGGATGGCCCTGCTCTTCGCCAATGCGGGCCTCGCGGTCGGAGTGGTCCCGACGGTCTACCGGGTGCTGCAGCGTCAGGGGAAGCTCGGGACTAGCCAGGAGTACCCAGTCGGACCCCGCCACCTCCTTCGAGACCTGCTCTTCACCGTAGTCGTCGTGGGGCTCATCGGCTATCTGTTCTCACTTGCCACAAACGGCCAGACCTTCCTTGCCATCCCCGTTGTCGCCATCGGCATCGTGATCGTGGGCTATGCCATCATCCTTGCCCGTGGCTTCCTGTCCCTGAGGGACAAACTTCGCCCCTACAAGCCACTCCTGGTCTCTGCCCTCGGGATGCTGCTTCTGTTTGCACCGCTCATTGTCCTGCTCTCCAACCCCCCTGCCACCGTCACACGGTTGTACGGGGGGGCCCAGGCCGCTGGATTCCTCGTGGCCGTGGTGTACATCGGGATGACGGATCCCTGGAGGGAAGAGGCAAGGCTCCTATGGAGTCGGCTCCGATCCGCAGCCCAGAGAAGAGTGGGCTCGTGGATGCCGGAAGTCAGCGTCAAACGGACCCTCCCATCATCAGAGGCCGAGGTCGAGAAGAAGAGGTGGTTGTTCTCACGCAGAACTCGCCAGACAAAGGGAAGCGAGGAAGGCGGTGATTGAGATCCGTCCGGTCTGTTGACTTCCCCTTTCCCCCTGGAATCGTCGCTCCTCTGGATCTTGAACCGACAACGTTTATAGTCGACCCTCGGTTGCCACCAGAAACAGGGAAGGATACGATGGCCACCGAGGGGAAACCGAAGCCCAAGAGGGAGTACACCTTCCGCGTCCCCATCAACGAGGAGAGACTGAGGGAGAAGCTCCTCTACTACGCCTACCGCTCCAAGGAAGAGATGGAGCGTGAGGCCTGGTTCCCCGGGAACATCTTCAACATCAACTACGGTCGCGACATCATTGGAGAGGCCCAGGTCATCCTGGTGGAGGCCCAGAAGGTGGAAGACCTCACCGTGTACGATGCCTTGCTGACTGGATTCCAGACCTTGGAGGAGCTGAGAGCTGCAGTCATCCAGTGGTTTGACTTCAAGGGGAATGTGGAGAAGCAGGGTTTCTTCAAGGTGCTCTACCGCTGGCTCTGAGCCTCGGGCGCCGCCTCCACGGGCCCCTCCACCTCGATGGCCTCCGCGAGAAGCTCCACCAAGTCCTTGGCCTCCACAGGGATGTTGGCCTTGCGCGCGACCTCACTCATGTGCCCGATGGCGTGGGGACACGTGGTGGCCAGGATCTCGGCCCCACTCCTCATCGCCTCCTCGAGCCTGCGTCTCGCGATGGTGGCCGCTTCACGGTCCCAGACGAGGTTGAAACCACCGCTAGCCCCGCTGCACAGGGTCTCCTCCCGATGCCTTCGCATCTCGACGGCCCTGGCCTGTGGGACGAGTTTGAGGGCCTTTCTTGGAGCCTCGTAAACTCCGCAACCTCGGCCTAACTGACAGGCATCATGGAGGGTTACCGATTTGGGCAGCGGCTTCGTGAGCTTCAACCGCTTTTCCTTGACCAGCTTCTCCACGTATTGGGAGATGTGGTAGATACTGAAAGGCGGGTTGCCGATCATCTCCCTGTAGTCCCGCCAGAAGGCTCGGTAGCACTCGGCGCAGGCCGTTACCACCGTCTTCGCCCCTGTCCCCGCCACCGCGTCAACATTGTGCGGCGCCAGGCGAGCCCTCACGACCCTCGTGTAGCCCATCCGCATCAGGGGGGCGCCCGAGCACCACTCGTCTTTGCCCAAGATGGCGTACCGGACACCGGCGGCGTTAAGAATCTTGACGACGTCACGGGCCACCTTCTGCTGCTTGTAGCTCTGCGCGCAGCCTACCCAGAAGATCACCTCCGGACTGTCGGACACGTGGGCCTCCTCTGGAAGCCAGGCATCCCTCCTCTCGTGGGGCTCTCCGTAGATGTTCAGTTCCTCGAGCACGTTCTCGTAGACCTGACGGTGCTCTGGGAAGTTGGCCACCTTCCGGTCGATGAGCCACTGTTTGATTTCGTCCCAACGCCTCTGGAAGGGGATGTCCACCGGGCAGACGGTCTCACAGTGTCCGCAGGAAGTGCACTTGTACACCGCCTCTGCAAACTCCTCGGTGATGCGGACTTTCCGGCCCACCAGCCTGTCCCCGAGTCCGCGAAGGTAGAACTGCTTCAGGTAGTACATCTTGGCCCGGGGCGTGATGGACTCCCAGCCCATCTCCTGATAGGGCGGGCACACGGGGGCGCAGTAGCCGCACATGAGACAGGCAAAGATGTCGTCCTCCCAATCGGTGATCCTGGCCGTCGCGAGACCTCCCGCCAACTTGCCCTCGGACTTCGGGCTGCTAAAAGGGGAGTACTAGATAGACCTTGTGGAGTGGGTCCAATTGGGGCAAGAGGGCGGGGAAAGATCGGGCCTAGATGCCCCATCCGAGCATCCGCTTGGCGGTCTCGGACATCCTCTCTGGAGTCCACGGCGGTTCCCAGACGACCTCCACCTCCGCATCGCTGATGCCCTCGAGGGTGAGCAACTTGCGCTTGACGTCCTCGGAGATCATGGTGTGCATGGGGCAGCCGGGAGCGGTCAGGGTCATCTTGACGTGGACCTTGTCGTCCTTGATGGAAATATCATAGACCAGACCCAGATCCACGATGTTTATGGGTATCTCTGGGTCGTAGCACTTCTTCAGGACGAGCATGACCTCTTCTTCGGAAGGCATCAC
>CAYFZX010000104.1:0-3303 GCA_964347795.1 uncultured Methanomassiliicoccales archaeon | reverse complement strand
CCATCCGCGAGTATGTGCTTGACCTCGAGCAGTTTGTTCGGGTGTGCTCTAGCTTCTTCGTCCATCGCTTCCTGGAGTGCGGGCATTCCCGCAGGGAAGTAGGGGTTGTGGTGCTTGCATCCGGGAGCCACGTACCGCTCCATCGCTTCGCGCGCGTTCCCTGCGGCCGCGGCTTGTAGCAACTCGAGAGCAATCTTCTGGCGGTCCTCGGAGGCCATATTCGTCCACCACGCGGAGCCATAATAAGTAGCTATGGAGTGCGAGCGGGAGCGCGATGATAGGAAACTCCCAAGCATCGATCCCGGCGGATCGATCCATGGCCCCGTGTGGTGAGGGGAGGATGAAGGCGGTGCAGGCAAACCCCAAAGCCTCAAATATTCAAATGAATTTGACTTTTTTCAACTGCACTAGAGGGACGGGTCTCGTGAATCGGATTTTGGCAGGCGTGGCTATGGGTCTTTTCGTGCTGCTCCAGGCCCTTCCGTCAGTCCCAGGCCAGATCGAGGGAGACACCGTCGAGGTCCAGGTGATGTTCGACTTCGGCGACGGGGCCGTGCTTTGGCAGGGTGTCGGCCTGGCAGACAACCGAACCGCCATCCTAGCCACGGAGCAGGCGGCGGAAATCCTCGGATTGAGTGTCGAGGTCCAATGGTTCTCCTTCGGGGCCTTTGTGGCTGACATAGGGGACCGCCATCCGGTGTTCCCCGTCTGGTGGCACTTCCTCCGCTGGGACGACGCGAGTGTCGCGTGGGCCCTTGCCCCGGTGGGTGCCTCGGATCTGCTCCTTGAAGCTGACGACACCATCGGCTGGTTCCTGACGGGGTCCTGGCCGGAGATGGTGCCCCAGGCGACGCCGTCCCACCCGTACCCTGCGACGAGCTTCCGTCGAGACAGGGCGAACACGGGCTTCACGGCCGATTCTCCGCCAGAATTCCCGGCTCTCGCTTGGCAGTTTGACTTCGGAGGCCACGAGATTGGGGCAAGCCCGGTCGCAGCCGACGGGGTCGTCTACCAAGTGACCTGGAACGGGACCTACGCCATCGACATGGAGTCCGGTAGACTCCTGTGGCAGGCTGACGAAGTAGCGGGCCTCTCCTCACCTTCGTTGACGAGAGGGGATCTGATTGTCGGCTCCAGGGATGGAAGCCTCTACAGACTTGAAGGGGGAACCGGAGGGGTCCTTTGGAGCGCCCTGCTCCAAGAGGGCACCCAGTTTACGGGAATCGCCTCCTCACCCCAAGTGGTTGGAGGCAGGGCCTACGTCGGCACGTTCAACGAGTCTGGAGGCCAAGGACGTCTCTACTCCGTGAATGTCAGTAGCGGGGCCGTCGTGTGGAGTGTGGAGACAGGGTCCATCCACATGTCCTCCCCGGCGATCTTTGCCGGATCTGTCTACATCGGCGTCATGGGTCTCTACAATCCAAGTCCTGTTGGATCGCCTGGAGGGGGGAGCCACTGGGACCCCCCGTACGGTCTACTTAGCGTGAACATCACCGATGGGACTGTGCGTTGGTTCTTCGAGACGGGTGGGCCCGTCGCTTCATCCCCTGTCGTGGCGGAGGGCACGGTGTACTTCACCTCGCGGGACGGGCACCTCTATGGGGTGACCGTCGAGGGGTCCCTGGCCTTCAAGGAGGAGATTGGCCCGAGCACGTCCTCACCGGCCGTCCGTGGAGACTTCATCTATGCGGCCAGTGGCAGCCTCACGGCGCTGGAAGGGAAGGTCGTGGCCTTCGACAAGACTGTGGGGAAGCTGTGGGAATACACCCCCAACGGCCCTGTCCAGGGTTCCGTCGCCCTTGCTGCGGACCTCGTCCTCGTGGCCACCAACGTGGGAGACGGCACCGTCTACGCCCTCGATGCACTGAACGGCTCAGTGGTCTGGAGCTTTACACCACAGCCCTCCCAGCACATCCTGGCCACTCCTGTGGTCGTGGATGGCGTTGTCCTCGTTCCCTCTGACAGCGGCTTCCTCTTCGCCCTTGGTGAAGCGCCTCCAGGCTCCACTCTCGACCCGGTGCTTGCCTACACCCTCGTAGGGGCGGGAGTGGTGGCCGTCGTCGTAGGGGTGGTTCTCCTACTCTGGAGGCGTGGGTCGTGAACTGGCCAGGCAAAGAGTGGCAGGGCGCGCTCCTGTTGGCTATCGTCATCGCGAGCGCCCTCGGAAGCCTCTGGTTTCTCCTTGGCTTCTTCCCTCCGGTCGCTGCTCCCACGGGGTCGGTCCTCGTCAGCCTCAACGTCGAGGCCCCTGGATGGACCCTCTCCTATGCCGCGGAGACGATGAACCGAACCGTCCTGGGCTTCCTCCTGGAGGCAAGCGAGTCTCGCGGGTTTGCGGTGGAGTGGACGCAGTGGGAATCCCTTGGCGCGACCAAAGTGGATGCCATCAACGGGTTCCGAGACGGCCAGGGAGGTAGGTACTGGCAGTACTGGGTCAACGGCCAGTATGGCAACATCGGCGCTGATCGCTACCTCCTTGAGGATGGTGACCACGTTCTGTGGAAGTACACCACCTACCCACCCGAGGGGGGTGGCCATGAAGCTTAGCTCCCCCTTCCGGATGACCAAGGAGAAGAACGCCATGGCGGCGGCCTTCATCATCATTGGGATTGTCGGCCGGCTCCTGCTGTTTGACGCCCCGAACATCGAGACGGTGATGGCGGTCTCCATCCTCGCAGGCTACTTCCTGGGTGGTGCCTACATGATTCTGGTTCCCCTGGCGATAATGGGAGTCTCCGACGTGATCATCTACGGAGGCCTGGTGGGAACCCAGTATCCGGTCCAGGCGATTCTGGGGTTGACGGCCTTTACCTGGTCAGGCTTCGTCTTCGTCTCCCTCATTGCGAGGATGTCCCGCCGTCGGGTACTCAAGGTGGTGAAGAACGTCGCCATCGTGACCGCCGTAAGCATCCCGGCCACGATCGCCTACGACCTGTGGACCACCCTGGGTGGTTGGTACTTCATCTACCAACCGCTCATGGGGTGGACGCTCTACGAGGCCTTGATCAACCTCGTCCCCTTCATGATCCTCCACCTGATCAGCAGCCTGCTATTCGTCCCGATCTTTGGGACCCTCTTCACGCTCATCCACCTCCATGGCTGGCCCAGTCTCCGCCCGACCGGGTTGCCCGAGGAGGAGTCTCACAAGATGGGGCTTCCCTAGGCGTACCCTTTAATGCTCGCCCCCCCAATACGAACCGCGCGGGGGTAGCCAAGCCTGGACAACGGCGCAGGACTTAAGATTCCGGGTCCGGAAGAGTTCCCGATGAGACATCCTGTCTCGCAGGAGTTCGTGGGTTCAAA
>CAYFZX010000103.1:0-3309 GCA_964347795.1 uncultured Methanomassiliicoccales archaeon | reverse complement strand
CCCTCCTACCGGGCATCATCCTCCACCTGTCTGCCAACTCCATCTACGTGATCGCAATGGCGTGGAGGTTGTTCTGATGACTACCTACCATGCATGGATGAACCCACTGTGAACAATCCAGCCAAAGGGCTGATGAAAGTCCACACGTCCATGCCTGAGCGCTACAAGCTTATCTGCGCTGTCCCGCTCAGGAACTTGCCGCTTGGGGGGCAAATGCCAAGGAAGGGGGAAGTCGCTCGTTCATCTGTGAGGAGAAGCGCCGAAGGAGGTGAGCCGTGGAATACCGCACACATATGGACTTCAACGTGTCCGAAGTCGGGGTAGGCTGCTATGCCTTGAGCGGCGTCTATGGGACCAAGGACGTCGAAGAATTCAAGCGGATGCTTCGGCGCGCTTATGAGCTGGGGGTCAACTTCTTTGACACGGCTGAGGCCTACGGCGATGCGGAGCGGATCCTCGGCGAGGCCATCAAGCCCATCCGCGATGAGGTTTATGTCGCCACCAAGGTAGGGATTCGAGGGGGATTGAAGCCCAATCTCTCCAGGTCGTATATTGGGAAGGCCTGCGAGGAGAGCCTGGAGAGGCTACAGACGGACTACATCGATCTCTATCAAGTCCACTTCGATGACCCGGACACGGCCATCGAGGAGACGGTAGGCGCGCTGGAGGAGCTCGTGCGCGAGGGAAAGATCCGCCATTATGGGGTCGGCCACCTCCCCCGGGATAGGGTCGAAGCGTATCTCGAAACGGGGAGGGTCTTTTCGGTACTCTTGGAACTCAGCGCTGTAGCCCGGGAGTCGCGCAGGAAGCTCCTGCCGCTAT
Organism: uncultured Methanomassiliicoccales archaeon; assembly: GCA_964347795.1. Lineage (GTDB taxonomy): Archaea > Thermoplasmatota > Thermoplasmata > RBG-16-68-12 > JAJISG01 > JAJISG01. The sequence continues at coordinate 2,487 of CAYFZX010000103.1, read as the reverse complement.
GCGGAGCATATGGCATAGGAGCAATCGCCTTCAGCGTGACCGGGCGGGGACTGCTCACAGGAAGATTTGAGGAGCGGCCAAGCTTTGAACCCGGAGACATCCGGAATATCGACCCGCTGTTCCAACGGGAGCGCTTCCAGTCCAGCCAGCGGGTGGCGAAGAAGATGACTGAGCTAGGCAGGCACTACGGAAGAACGCCAGTTCAGGTGGCAATCTCATGGGTCCTTGCCCAGCCCGGGATGCTTTGCGCTCTCATCGGGTCCTCGACCGTCGCTCACCTTGAGGAGAACGTTGGGGGAGCCGGCTGGCTCCTCTCTTCGAAAGATCTAGAGGGTCTCGAGCGCTTCCTTCAGCGAGAGGACCAGTGGCTAGAGCGCCAGCAACGATCATCTCTAGAGCAGATACTCTGGACGCCCCTGCCGCGGGAGCCCTTTCCGGCCTTGGTGGATCTCTTCTATGCGCTTGAAACTAGTCTGTCGCTCGGCCTGGCGTCGGAAAGAGAGATTCTCCCGATCGCACGAGAACTCTACGGAATGTGGAAGGCTTTGGATGAAGTTAGCCGGCCAAAACTGGAAGGCGCTCAGAACCAGCTCCGCGACATGACCGACACGGACAAAGTGGATACCGATTCATGAAGGTGTGACAGTGTCCCGGCGACCTGCCCCACCGCACCACCTCTTACGCCCTTTCCAGTGTCACGCTTATGCCGTCGACGTAATGAGTGCGGGCTGTCTCCCACGTTCCCCAGACGCCTATGACAACCCACAACTTCCCGTTAGACCCTGCCTGGACGTTGAAGTCGTACCTCTTGTCCAACCACACGTAGCCGGAATCCTCGCTCATTCCGTTGCCCGTCCTGTCCTGAAAGGTCGGTTCCAGGTCATCCGAGGTTTCCGGCCTCTGCATCAGCACTCCCGTTATGATTCTCCATAGGTTGAAGCTCCCGAAGTCGGCCGATGCGAAAGAGTACATCACGGTGACCCTGTAAGTTCTGCCCGCCTCGACATCAAACGCCTTTTCCACCCACACCTTCCCGGCGTCATTCATGTTGTCCAGGTACAACTTTAGGGAGGTGCTCCCTCCCCTCGCTCTCTCTGGGCTCCTTTCGATCGACCAGTTGACCGAGCCGTCTCCGAACTCAAGGTCTGTCCCGACTGCAACCCATCCCTCCATGTCACCTTCGAAGGAGAAGAAGTATCGCTCAGGCACCGGCTGAAGGAGTAGGGAAGCGATTACGACGACCGCCACCACGGCCGCCCCCACTCCGACAAGAACACCCGCTTTTATCCTGCTGGCTACCATCGCACTTCCCTACGACTGGCTGCTAGTTGTCGTTTCTGAACATACAATATCTGCGTGACCTCGGCGGCTTCGATCGTCGTCGGAGGGCCGTTCGGGCCCAAGAGATGGCCGAGCAGATGGCCGCAGTGTGGGTGCCCGGTGGCCCGTCTCCTTCCGGCCCACGCGTCGTCGTAACCAAGCCTTGATCCTCCCGGCAGGGCCTCGGTGGCCCACACCAAGCATGGCTGTGAACCAGTCAGTCTCGGAAGTCCCGTACTCTAGCCTCACGTAGCGAGAGAGTTCCCGGTTCCAACGTCCTTCCGCGTTAGGTGTCTTCAAGAGAGACAGAGACCACACAGCTTTCACCTCATCCCCTCAATAGCGCCTCAGAGCAAGTCACTAGAGCCTCTCCAGAGAGCCGCTGTGGAGCGGGAGAATACTTAACCCAGCGGAGTCTGGTATGCTGGACACAGGGGACGCGGAAATGCAAATGACCGACTTGAACCCGCCCAATGAGAGTATGTATGCAGCCTCATTCGAGACGCGCCATGAATGCGTCGTGGGGAACAAATCGAGGGAACTGCCCGACCTAAAGATCGCCCACTGGTGCGTGCCAAACCGGGCCATATTCCAGGTCGGGGGCCCGGACGACCAGGTTGAGTCCTTCTTGGCTTGGGCCGAGGAGGACTTGGAGGTCGCGCATCGCTCCCTCCTGCCTGGGGGAGGCCTCGTCATCACCCGGCGCTGCTGCCGTGTCCTTTCGGGTCGTTCCGTCCTGAAGCTCATCGAGGAGGTCGATGCCTGGGACATCCCGCCGATTGTGTACCACGACGGTTGGGAGTCATGGAGGCTCATCGCGTGGGGGAAGCGCTCGGTCAAGGACCTCTTCAAGGAGGTTCAGAGGCAGGGCGAGGTGCGCGTCACGTCCCTACGTCCCATTGAGAACGTGGAAATGGAGAAAATGATGCTGGTGCCGGCCTCGGACATCTTCACTGGTCTGACCAATCGACAGATATCAGCCCTCATCCTAGGCCTGGAACGGGGACACTACTCGACGCCGAGCGAGACCAAGATTGAAAGGCTAGCACGGGGAATCGGATTGGCGCCATCCACTCTAGCCGAGCACATGCGGAAGGCGGAGCAGCGTATCCTGAGGAACTTGTTGCCGTACCTGCAGGCTTACGAGAGGAGGGAACCGGGGGAGCC
>CAYFZX010000102.1:0-3335 GCA_964347795.1 uncultured Methanomassiliicoccales archaeon | reverse complement strand
CCTTGAGGATGATCGCTCCGAAGAGGAAGGCGATGCCCCATAGGGGCAGGAACCCGAGGAAGAGGAAGCCGATGGCAAGGCCGATCTCCGCGGTGAAGGGGTTGACCTGGAAGACCAAGGACCCGATGATGAGGCCCGCTGTGAAGGCGATCATGGCCCGGATGAACGCATAGCTGGCGATGCCGGAGACAATGTGCACCCTCTTGGCAGGGGCGAGGTAGTTGGACTCCAGGGTGCCCATCTCCATCTCTCTCCGCAGCCAGAATCCGACGATCCAGAGCATGGTAGAGACCACCATGAAGGTGCACGCCCCGAGGAGCATGTAGAGGCGATAGTTCGATGTCCCAACGTTCTGCTCGAAGTTCGCCGCCGCGTTCGCATCCCCCCCGGCGACGGCCACTCCGATGAGGATGGGCATCGCTGCGAAGACCAGGGGAAGGACGCTCTCGAGGAAGAGAGATCCTTTGTAGCGTGAGATTATCAGGACCCGGGCCTTCAGGACGTTGCCGACGATCCCCAGGCTAGAGCGGGTTGACATCCGGGCGAGGCCCAAGGCCTTATGCTCCACCGGAGGCCTCCTCGCCACTCATGACCCGAGTGTCCACGCTGAGGGATCGCCCCGTCTTCGCGATGAACACGTCCTCCAGGGTCACCTCGTGGGGCTTGATATGGTCTACGCTGGCACCGTTCCCGACAACCGCATCGATGATCCTGGGCAGACGTCTACGGCTGTTGTCGACGATGACAGCGACCGAGGTCCTTCCCTCCGATTCGGAGGTGACCGTGGCGGCGTTGACGCCCTCCAGGCCGCGAAGTTTCTCGACGACGACCGTGTCGATTACGCCCTCCAGGGTGATGACATCCTCGCGCTTCAGCGAGGTCTTCAGCTTGGCGGGGGTGCCCAGGTCGATGATCTCCCCGCGATCGATGATGGCGACCCGGTCGCAGAGCTCCTCGGCTTCCTGCATCAAATGCGTCGTGTAGAAGATGGTGTGCCCGTCATCATTGAGCTGCCGGACAATCCGGCGAAGCTTACGGGCTGTATGGACGTCCATGGTAACGGTGGGTTCGTCGAGAAACAGGATGGGAGCGTCGTTAATGAGGGCCTTCGCAAAGGCGAGGAGCATCTTCTGGCCCGAGGAGTACGTTTCCACCGTGCGACGGATGAATTCTCCGAGGTTCAGGAGCTCCACGAGCTCGTCTATCCTTTTCCGGCGGACGGCTTTCGGCACGTGGTAGAGGGCCCCGAAGTATTCCAGGTTCTCGCGTCCCGTCAACTTCCAGTACAGACCTCGTTCCCCCATCAACATGCAGCCGATGGAGGCCCTCACCAGGTTGTCCTGCTTCAGAACGTCGTAGCCATTTACCCAGGCAGTCCCGCTCGTGGGGATCAGGAGCGTGGTCAGGCACTTGATGAGGGTCGTCTTCCCAGCGCCGTTGGGACCCAGAAGGCCGAAGATTTCCCCATCGAGGATCTCGAGGTCCACATCCTTGAGGGCCTGGACCTTTCGCTTCTTGCTGCGGAGACCGCGCCTGTCCTTGCTGATGAAGGTCTTCGAGAGTCCTTCAGTCTTGATGATCGTATCGGGCATGGGTCTCTGTCCTGCCCGCCTTCTAGTCAGTACATCCTCTTAAACAAAGTGGGCACTGGTGACCGTCAGGCATTCTCGCCTTCACCTGAAAGTTCCCGCTTCAGTTGGTCCTTCAACTCGGCGATTCTCTTGGCCGTGTCATGGACCTTGTCGACAAGATCTCGACGGGCATCGAGTCCAACGTGTATCAGAAAGGCGGCACATTCCGACCGGCTCTCGAAGAGCCCGGCGTCCACCAGCAGGTCGAGCCTCTCGAGGTCCTCGTCCTTTACCCTGGTCATGAGCGTATTTGTTCTGCCCCGGAGCCCCTCCCTCATACCGTGCAGGTCAATCATGGCGGCACCGGCAGCGTCCCGAAAGGCGCCTCGGATGTGTCTTCGAATGCGACCCATCTCCCCACCAAGGGCGAGCCTGAAGTTCCGCCCCTTTCCCCTCAACTCTGAGGCCTCCCGAAGGGCCTCGTCGACCATCCGATGAATGGACACTCTCATGGACTCAAGGGACTTCGGAGTCTCATCCTTGATCTCCTCCTCGTCCGACTCATCTTCGCTTTCCTCGTCGTTTCTAGGTGTCATCATTTCGCGTAATATAATTACACATATTAGAACCTTGCTCTCAGCGACGATACCCGTGAACAAAGCTTCATAATGAAACTCCCGAACATGCTAGAATGTGGCCCAGGGGGAAGCGACGGAGAGGATTCACGCCTTGGAGCAAAGCCTCGCGAGGTTGGAACGACAGCTCGAAAGGCTTCTTGTTAAGCTGGAGAAGCAGGAGGAACGACTCACGGGCCTGTCGGAACAAATGCAGAGTCGGCGTGAGAGGGAGAGACTCCTGACAGAGGCCCTAGGCCTCAAGTCAGATGCCAAGGTGGGAGATCGCGGCACTCTGGATGACATGGACGACTCCATCCTCCGACTGGAGGACTACCTTCTGGCCCTGGGGGAGCGGGTCCAGAAGATACTGTCCATGTTACAGGACCACAGGGAGCTCCTGGATGACGTGCAGCGAAGCGTCCTTGGCAAGGGCCGGCGGGACCGAATGAGGCTCGAGTTGGACATTATGATGAACAGTATCTCCATCCTTGCCATGGCGGGCATCGAGATAGACCCGTCCATACCGGCGGAACTCGACGAATTGCGCAAGGCAGTCCTCGACACCGGGGAGGAGCTCGAGAAGCTCAGAAGAAAGAAGAGGGACCTGAACAGGCGCCTGGAGGAGGGAATAAAGAGATACGACCTCGACAAGCTCTTCTCGAAGAGGAAACAGATTCCGGGCTACGGGTAGGAAAGGGTCGGGACCCTACACCCGGCCCACTTTGCAGAGAACCGCTATGAGCTCCCGCACGAGGCGGGCCCCCAGGGCGGCTGTGATGCCCTTGTCCCACGGAGGGCTGACTTCCGTGACGTCGAATCCACAAATCCGGTCTCCGAGGGCCCCAATGACTTGTTTCACGTGGAGAGGCGTCAAGCCGAAGGGCTCAGGATTGCCCACGGCAGGGGCGAAGGCCGGGTCCACGACGTCCATATCGAGGCTCAGGTAGACGGGTTCGGGCAACTCCTCCAAGGCCTCGAGGGCGACTTCGAGTCCTTTGTCCAGAATCTCGGAGGAGCTGAAGTTTCTGAGGTCCAATTCCTGCACGGCTTCCGCCTCTTCTTTGGAGGATGACCTCACACCTATGACCACTGCCCGGTTGGCCCCCACATGCTCCACCACCCTCCGGGTCACGCAGGCATGGCTGTT
>CAYFZX010000101.1:1330-3344 GCA_964347795.1 uncultured Methanomassiliicoccales archaeon | reverse complement strand
AACTACTTCCCCGCCGCCTTTCACGTCGGCGTCGTGGACCCAGGCGTGGGATCGTCGCGCCGGCCGCTGATCATGGAGTGCGAGAGAGGCACGCTCATCGGACCAGACAACGGCCTCCTCTTTCCGGCCGCGCAGGTCCTGGGCTTCCGAAGGGCAGTTCACGTCACGGAGGAAGAGTACTGTCTGCCCAAGGTCTCGAATACCTTCCACGGTCGTGATGTCTTTGCGCCCGTCGCTGCTCACCTGAGCCTAGGCGTGTCACCAGATTCCATGGGGGGCGAGGTCGAGGACTTCGTGGAGCTGCACTTCGGCTCGTATGGCGTTTCGGAGCAAGAGGTCAGCGGAGAGATTCTCTACAGGGACCGCTTTGGGAACCTAATCTCCAACGTTCCCAGCGTGGCCCTGCCGGCATGGATAGCGGCCGGTCGGGTCGTGGAGGTGGAACTCGGCGAGCTGCGGGAGATTCCTTTCCATCAGAACTACGCCGCTGGGGAGCCCGGGAAGCCCCTCCTGACGGTGTCAAGTGACGGTTTCCTCGAGATTGCCATCAATCGTGGCAATGCGTCGGAGACGCTAAAGGCGAACCAAGGCGACGCGTTCACCATCCGGGAGCGGAAGGCCAGGAAAGCCTAATTAGGCCGAGGCAGTAGGAGGGGAGATGAAGAGGAGAGTTCTCCTCATTGTCTGTGACGGCCTGGGGGACAGGCCAGCAAAAGAGCTGGGCGGCAAGACGCCTCTTCAGGCGGCTAGGAAGGAGAACCTGGACTGGTTCGCGTCCCACGGCGCCTGTGGCCTCATGGACCTTATCTCGCCAGGGATACGGCCGGGCAGCGACACCGCCCACCTGGCCCTCTTCGGATACGATCCTCACAAGGTCTACACTGGACGCGGCCCCTTCGAGGCTGCCGGCGTCGGCATGGAGATGAAGGCCGGCGACGTGGCATTGCGCTGCAACTTCGGGACGGTTGGCGAGGATGGAACCCTCCTAGACAGGCGCGCGGGGCGAATCAAGGAGGGGACAAGGGAGATTGCCGAGAGTCTGGATGGGATGGTCATTAACGATATCGAAGTCCACTTCAAAGAGGGAACCGAACACCGAGCGGCGCTGCTTCTTCGGGGTGACGGTCTCGACTCCCGAATAACGGATGGAGACCCCCACGAGGTTGGAGTCCCGGTGCGCGCTGTGAAGGCGACGTCCCCCGAGGCTGAGCTCACAGCCAAGGTGGTGAACGAGTTCACGCTGCGTGCACGGAAGGGCCTAGCGGGTCATCCCGTGAATGTCGACAGAGAGAAGCGTGGACTGCCAGTGGCCAATGTCATACTGCCGAGGGGCGCGGGGCGTTTCCCCGACATACCCCTCGTGGGAGATAGATGGGGACTGAGGTTTGCCGCCATCGCGGGCGTTGCACTGATCAAGGGCATCTGCCGGTCCGTCGGGATGGACCTGCTCGAAGTGGAAGGTGCGACGGGCGGCCTGGACACCGATATAGAGGCGAAGATCGACGCGGGAATCAAGGCACTGGACCACTACCACGCCGTCGTCGTGAACATCAAGGCGACGGACATCGCGGGGCACGATAGGAAGCCAAAGTTGAAGGCCGACCTGATCGAGAGGATCGACGAGAGTCTCGGGGTGTTGAAAGATGGGTTTCGGCAGGAGTGGACCTTCGGTCTCACTGCGGACCACTCGACGCCCTGCGAGACCGGAGACCACAGTGCGGACCCGGTCCCCCTCCTGGTCTATGGGGAAAACGTGAGGAGGGACAACGTGACCGCGTTCGATGAATCGTCGGTTGGACACGGCGGCCTTGGCCGCCTCCGGGGCGTCGACGTGTTGCCCCTCCTCCTCGATTTGGCGAACAGGTCTGAGAAGTTCGGCGCCTGAGGCTCCCATTCTAGTGGCTAGCTAGGTACCCATATCTTCGTCGCCTTCACCACCTCTGCATCGCGGGGAAGTTGCAGAGGCTCGGGCGATTTTGTGAAGAACACGAAGCCCTTGTATCCCACAAGATAC
>CAYFZX010000101.1:0-1230 GCA_964347795.1 uncultured Methanomassiliicoccales archaeon | reverse complement strand
TTCCTATGGGAGGACTTTCGTGGTGGATCTGTCCTTCATCGTCCCCGTTTCCGGTCTCGTGTCTCTAGCGTTTGCCATCTACCTCACGTGGGACGTCTTGCGCCAACCCCGAGGCGACGAAGGGATGTGCAAGATTGCGGACGCCGTCGAGGAAGGGGCACGAGCGTTCATGCGGAGGCAGTACACCACCATTGCCATCCTCGCCGTGGCCGTGGCCAGTCTCTTCGCCGGGGCTCTGGGGTGGGTGCGGGGCCTTGAGGACGGTTTGAGGACAGCGGGCGCCTTCGGAATGGGCGCGACGTTCTCCGCCATCTCTGGCTACGTCGGCCTTCACGTCTCGGTTCGAGCCAACAGCCGAACGGCGTTCAACTCCCTTACCAATCTCAACAGGGCTCTGAGATCTTCACTGCGAGGCGGGGCAGTCTCGGGCCTCATCATCATCGCCCTGAGCCTACTGGGAGTCTGGGGCATCTACAATCTCTACGGTGGACCTTCAGCGCCCGACCAGAACCGCTTGATCCTCTCCATCGTGGGCTTTGGATTTGGGGCAAGCCTCGTGGCGCTCTTTGCCCAGCTGGGAGGGGGAATCTACACCAAGGCGGCGGATGTGGGGGCCGACCTGGTGGGCAAGGTGGAGGTAGGCATCCCGGAGGATGACCCCCGCAACCCCGCCGTGATTGCAGACCTTGTTGGGGATAACGTCGGTGACTGTGCCGGAAGGGGCGCCGACCTCTTCGAATCCACGGCGGCGGAGAACATTGGCGCGATGGTCCTGGGCGTGGCCCTCCTCCCGTTCTTCGGCATCAACGGGGTCATGTTCCCTCTCGTCGCCAGGGCCATGGGTTTGATGGCGACCGTCCTGGGGGTCTTGGTGGTCAGGGCAAGGGAGGAGCAGCCACCTATGGCCGCCCTCAACCGCGGCTACTTTCTGACCATGACCATCGCGGGGGGGCTGTTCGCCCTAACCGCGTGGCAGATGCTGAACCCCTTGCCTTCCCTGCAGATCCAATTCGACCTACATCCCCAGACCTGGTTCCTCTTCTTTCTGTGTGGACTGGTAGGTATCCTCACGTCCTTGGCATTCATCTACATCACGCAGTATTACACCGAAGCCCGCTACAGGCCCGTCAAGGCGATCGCGGAATCCTCCCAGACCGGTGCCGCCACGAACGTCATCTCAGGCTTCTCCGCGGGCTTGGAGGCCACCGCGCTTCCGGGAATCGTCATCTG
>CAYFZX010000100.1:0-3348 GCA_964347795.1 uncultured Methanomassiliicoccales archaeon | reverse complement strand
GGACCGTTGAACCACCTCCGCCAAGCTAAGCAGGGTTTCATTTTAGCATTTTCCCTACAGATTGGATGGGGCACTCTCACCTGAAACCTTAAATCTGGTCCTCGAAATCACATATGTTATCCTTCAGGCGGGGGAAGATGATCAAGCGGAAGGATAAGATCCCCCTTGGGGAAAGAACTGCTTCCTTTGTGGACCTCTACGAGACGTTGACCGAACACGAGGCCCTTCTCGAGTCGGCGAAGTGTCTCAGCTGCAAGCCGGCGCCGTGCATGGACGCTTGTCCGACCCAGATACCGATTCCGACATTTATTCGGCGCATTGGGTGGGGGGACTACGGGGGTGCTGCTCGGGTCATTCGAGAGACCAACGCTCTGCCTGACAGTTGTGGACGTCTCTGTCCCCCTCTGAGCACCTGCGTATCAAGATGCATTGCTGACGACGCCGTGAACATTGGGGCCTTGCAGAGTTTTGCCCTCGAGGCAGAGAGGAAGGCAGGGTACGTGGTGGCACCTGTGGAGGCAACCGGTCCAAGAGTGGCGGTTGTGGGTGGCGGACCAGCCGGACTGGCCTGCGCCACCCGTCTTGCTGAGAGAGGCTACAGGGTCACACTCTATGAGGCTACTGACGTGCTTGGAGGCATTGTAACCTCAGAGGTACCCAGGTACAAGATCACCGTCGAGAAGGCCATGGAGGAGATCCAGTTTGTGCTTGACCTGGGCGTTAAGGTGGTATACAACACTGCCTTGGGCAAGGACATCTCACTGGAGGAGTTGGAGAGGGAATTCGCTGCCGTCTTCCTGGGCTTTGGGGCGGACAGACCCATTGAGTTGAACCTACCAGGAAGGGACCTCAAGGGCGTCTACAACGCATTGGAATTGCTCAGGGTCTCAAACCTGGAGCCAAGCAGCATGCCCGACCTTGGCAAGAGGGTCGTCATCATAGGCGGCGGGAACACTTCCTCAGATATCTCACGGACAAGCGTGCGTCTGGATACGGAGAGGGTTACCATGGTCTACCGCCGCTCCTTCGAGGAGATGCCCATGTGGGAGGACGAGCGGGAGGCCTGCATCGAGGAAGGTGTTGAGTTCATGCAGCTCACTTCTCCGGTTGAGATTCTCGGCGACAATGAAGGGCACGTTTGGGGAATCCGCTGCATCCAAATGCGCCTCGGCGACTTGGACGAATCAGGACGACGGCGTCCGGTCCCCATCGAGGGAACGGAGTTTGAGATGCCCTGTGACTCCGTGATCTTCGCCATTGGGCAGCGGACCTACCCGTTCGCCAAAGAGCTCGGCCTCCAAACGGAGAACGGCTTCGTGAAGGTCGACCCTCCAACCTTCCAGACCTCGAGGCCCGCTGTCTTCGCGGGCGGCGACATGATAGGCAGCGAAGCCACCGTGGTCCAGGCGGTGGCCGACGGTCAGAACGCTGCGCTTGCCATTCACGAGCAGCTCTCAATGAAGGCTGTCGGAGGATAGGAGATGGCAGATCTTGAGGAAGACTATGATTTCGGTGCTGACCTAGGCCTGAACTTTTGCGGCCTGAGATTGGAGAACCCCTTCCTGCTGGCGTCCGCACCCCCAGCGGGAACGGGGGAGATGATTCAGAGGGCTTTCAAGGCTGGGTGGGCGGGGGCGGTCACCAAGACGGTCGCGCTCCCCAAGGACGTACCTCAAGACGTGTCTCCCCGTTTCGCCGCGGCCCATACCCCGACCGAGCGGATGGTGGGCTTCGAGAACATCGAGCTTATCACCACCAGGCAGACCGACATCTGGCTGAAAGAAGTAAGGGAGATAAAGGAGAACTGGCCGGACAAGATCCTCATCGTGAGCACGATGGCCGCTGGTGGCTCGGAGGACGACTGGCGCGAGCTGACGAAACTCTTTGTGGAGGCGGGAGCGGACATGATCGAATGCAACCTGGGTTGCCCCCACGGCATGCCCGAGCGGGGCATGGGATCCGTCTGCGGACAAGACCCGAACATCGCCAGGAACATCGCCCGATGGACCAAGCTGGAGGCAGGTGGGAGACCCGTCCTGATGAAGCTCACCCCGAACGTAACAGACCCAGTCCCGATAGCCCTGGCCGTCCGAGAGGGTGGTGCCGACGGTGTGTCAGCCATAAACACCGTTCTCTGTCTCATGGGAGTAGACGTGGAGACCTTCGAACCGGAGCCAGCTGTCGACGGCAAGTCCTCCTACGGAGGCTATTCCGGCCCCGCCGTGAAACCCATCGGGCTGAGGATGACGTCTCAGATCGCCCAGATGGACGGGGAGGGGAGAATCGCCATGCCCATCTCCGGCATTGGGGGCATCACTACATGGCGCGATGCTGTGGAGTACATGGCCTTGGGCTCCACAACGGTCCAGCTCTGCACGTCGGTGATGCAGTATGGCTACTCCCTAATCGACGACCTGCGCCAGGGGCTAGCCAACTATATGCGCAGGAAGGGATTCGATTCCCCCAGTGAAATCGTCGGACGGGCCCTACCCAACGTCTGGATGCACAGCCATCTCGACCTAGGTTACGTCGTGAAGGCCCTGATCGACGAGGGGACGTGTATCAAATGTGGTCGCTGCGTCGTGGCCTGCGATGAGGCCGCCTTCCAGGCCATCGAGTGGGGACCGGAGTTCCCACAGGTTTTGGAGGAGAAGTGTACCGGGTGCTCCTTGTGCATGCACGTATGCCCTGTCCTTGACTGCATCAGCATGAAACGCGTCCCGACCAAGGAAGTCAAGATTCCAGCCTGACTTCAGCTGGTCATCTTAGCGTCCGCGGCCTCTAAGGCTGCGTCGAGGACCTTGACGCCCTCGTCAATCTCCGACTCAGTGACGCTCAGAGGCGGGGCTATGAGCAGCACGGAAAGCATGTTGAGGACGTAGACCCCTTCCTTGAGGGCCTTGGCCACGACATCGTCGATTCCCGATCGCGTTCCCCTCAACTTGTCCTCTCTCTCCACGAAAGGCTTCTTCGTCTCTTGATCCTTGAGCAACTCGACTCCCCAGAAGAGGCCAAGACCGCGGACGTCGCCGATGCATGGGTGGCGCTCCTGCAGCTCCTTCAGTCTCTTTTCCATGTAGGGTCCAAGCCGGCGCGCATTCTCCACCAGACCATTCTCTCTATACTCCTGGATTGCCGCGAGGGCAGCCGCGGCCCCGACGGAGTGACCCGTAAACGTGTGGCCGTGGTGAAACGGCTCTTCCTCGAAGTAGTCCGCTATCTCCTTGGAGACAATGGTGGCACCGAAGGGCACGTAGGAGCCAGTGAGCCCCTTGGCCATAGTGATGATATCGGGCTCCACGTCCCAGTGGTTGACAGCAAACCATTCCCCCGTGCGACCGAATCCCG
>CAYFZX010000099.1:0-3414 GCA_964347795.1 uncultured Methanomassiliicoccales archaeon | reverse complement strand
CATCGCCGATGAAGATGGCATCATACCTGCCTAGGGTCCAGAAGAAGCTGCGCTCTTTGACGCCCATCTTCTCCAAGGCCGCGACCGATTCGCGGTAGCGCTTGGTGGTGTCTCTGGCCCCCTGGACGCCCTTATTGGTCCACTTGAGGAGATTGATGAAAGTCGGCATTGTTGTCTCACCTCCTCCCCCACGGGTCCTGGGTACTTGTGACGCGCCCCTCCTCGGCGCGGTCGAGAACAAGCTCCCCCTGGGGCTTCGCACAGGAGGAACTCCCCCAGCCCTTCAGGAGTGACGCGTATAATACAGTTTCCTTGCGAGCCGTCCATCCTCATAGTGCTTGTTGATTCGACCGGGCGTGTGGATCGGTAGATCACGACCACATCCTGAGGAACACACTCTGTCCCCAGACAGCCCCCTGTCAACGACACTCACAGGGATTTGCCGTGCGAATCCAGGTCTGAACGCGTGAGGAACCATGACAGGAAATCTCATGAATCCCGGAACGCGGACCTTCCAATATGTCGGGCACTAGGCGGCGCCGTGCGTTTCCTTGTGGAATTCGATCCGCCTGCGGGAGTGAAGAATGAGTTCGAGTTGAATCCGGAGTTGCAGAAGAATGCAGGCGCTGCCTTGGAAGAGATGAAGCCTCTATCGGCGTGGTTTACTCTGCGCTATGGGTTCATCGTCCTGGAAGCGGACTCCGGTGAGGAGCTCAGCAGGAAGCTAGCGCCAATCTTCCATCTCTCTCAAACCGATGTCGACATCTCACCGGCCTACTCCCTCGAAAAACTCCCAAAGCTCGTCGCGAGCATCGGGGAAGAGGTCAAGAAGTACTTGTGAGTCCGCGCTCTCGCCCGCGTCGCGTGTCCGCCCGTCCTCCGCCTGCGACTCAAGGGAGGCGTCGCTAGAGGCTAATGCTGCGGATGGTCGTGTCCCGCCCTGCAGCCACTGGCACCCGGTTTGCTCTGTGGGCGATAGTGCCCGCCACCTCAGCCCCGTTTGACGATGCCGCGGTAGCTAAGCAAAGCGAACAGTGGGATAAGGAGCAGTACCAGGCCGAAGAGGTACTGCTCCGTTTGGGTTCCGTACTGGGGATACAGGAACAGCGCGGCGGTGATAACGTTCATCACGAAGGCGAGGAGGCCGATCACGGCCACCAAGAGGGCCCCCCACCGAGTCTCCATCCATGCCACTACGGCCAGGGTCACGAGCAGGAGAATTCCTACCGCCTCTGCGGAAGGGTCTACCGACGGTTGATACCCCAAGAGGGCTACTACCGAGAAAATGGCAAACAGCGCGAGAACCCCAACGAGCACGATTGTCCATATGTTAGTCTTCACTAGTCTCCCCCCAGTCAGGAGCGCACTGTTGCCTTATGGTGTTTTCGGCCGGCGAGCGCTTACTGGCGTGTCCCTCGGTCTACTGGGCACTCATGCCGACGAAGCTTCAATGGAGATGAATCCAACACTGTCGCTGAACCGAGGCGACTCAGTAAGCTTTTTATTTTCCCAGAAGGTTTTTCCCTCCGCGTCCAAGATGGAAGCAATTCTGGAGTCGCGTCAGGTCACACGGAGCTTCGGGGGCGTCGTCGCCGTGAACAACCTCTCGATGGAAGTCGAGACCGGCTCCATTGTGGGGCTGATCGGGCCCAACGGTTCCGGAAAGACGACTTTCATCGACGTCATCAACGGCATTCTCAAGCCAGACTCCGGTGAGATCCGCTTTGAAGGAAGGGCCATCACTCGAAAGAGCCCCTACCGAATCGCCAGGCTTGGAGTCGGCAGGACCTTTCAGACCACGAGGCTCTTCACCGGCATGACCGTCCTCGACAACCTGCTGATTCCCTCCCTCCATGAGTCGACCAGCCGCGGAGAACTCGTGGACCGGGCCGAAGCCCTCCTCGACTTCGTGGGGCTTACGGATCTGAGGAATTACCTCGCCGGGGAGCTCTCCGGGGGGCAGCAGAAGCTACTGGAGATCGCCCGCGCGTTGATGTCTGACCCCGACCTTCTCCTCATGGATGAGCCTCTCGCAGGAATCCATCCGGAACTCAAGGCGACCCTCTTGGAGCGCATGAGGGACCTTCGGCGCGAAGGCAAGACCATCGCCATCGTCAGCCACGATATCCCCTCAGTGATGGCCGTCTGTGACAAGGTCGTCGTCCTCGAATCGGGAGGGCGCATCGCGGAGGGCAAGCCGAAGGAAGTCGTCCAAGATGAGCGGGTTATAGAAGCCTACCTTGGGGTGTAGCGTGGCTCTCGATGTCAAACATGTGTCGGCAGGATATTTCGAGAAGATCGACATCATCCACGACGTCTCTCTCCACGCCGACGATGCCAAGGCGACGAGCATCATCGGGCCCAACGGATCGGGAAAGTCAACGCTGCTCAGGACGATCTACGGCTTCCTGAGGCCCAGGACCGGTTCCATCACGTACAACGAGACCGCGATTACGGACATCCCCTCGAGCAGGCTGTTGGAGCTAGGGATGGCCTTCATCACACAGGAGCGAAACGTCTTCCCCTACATGAGCGTCGAGGAGAACTTGCAGCTCGGGGCCTGGACCCTGAGAGGGAATCGGGAGAAAGTCAAATCCAGGGTAGAGGCTGTCTATCAGAGGTACCCGATCCTTCGGGAGAGGAAGAGCGTGATGGCTGGGCGGATGAGTGGCGGCGAGCAGAGGATGCTGGAGCTAGGGAGAACGCTCATGACGGACCCGCAGTGCATTCTCTTGGACGAGCCGACCGTGGGCCTGGCGCCCAAGGTGGCCAGGGAGATCTACGGCGAGATTGGTCGCCTGAAGGCGGACGGGATCACCATCGTCCTCGTCGACCAAAACGTCAGGGAAGCCATCACCCTCGCCGACTACCTCTACATTCTTGATTTGGGAAGGGTCGCGGAGGAGGGGCCCAAAGGCAAGTTCGAAGGGAGGATGAAGGAGCTTGTCCGGCGGTGGCTGACGCCCATCTCCTAGAGGATGTAAGCCCTCAGCTGCGAGAACTTCGACCGGACAAATCCCATGATTCCTTGGGGAAGGAACACGACAAACAACGCGATGATGGCCCCTAACACCATGAGGTACAATTCCGGCAAGGAGACCCAGAGGAACTGCTCAATCGGAAAGAGCGCGAGGGCACCAAGAACCGGTCCGAAGAGCGTGCCCAAACCGCCCAGGAGCGCCATGGCCATCATCGAGATACTGAGCCTGATGTTGAAGGCCGAAACCGGCTCCACATAGGCCGTGTACCAGAAGTTCATGCCTCCCACCAGGCCGGCGAGGAACGCGCTAAGCATGAACCCGAGAAGCTTCACACCGACGGTATTTATGCCCATGACGGAGGCGGCGGCCTCATCTTCCCCGATTGAACGAAACCGCAGTCCCATCCGGGAACTTATGAGGAAGTGCATTACGA
>CAYFZX010000098.1:0-3471 GCA_964347795.1 uncultured Methanomassiliicoccales archaeon | reverse complement strand
ATATCGTGGAAGTCCTCGACCATCTGGGAGAGGCGTTGCAGATACTCTGCTAGGGCCGGCACATCCGACGGCGGTTCCCCCCTCACGCCTTCGAGGATGGGAAAGCTGCGAATGCTCTCGATCATCCGCAAGGCATCCTTGTCGGTCATGGGGGTCAGCCGAAACACGACATCCTCCAGAAACTCCACGTAGATTCCCCCGAGGCCGAATACTATCATGGGACCGAACTTCGGGTCCTGGTTCATCCCCATGATGGTCTCCTTTCCCCCACGCACGAACTCCTGGACCATGAACCCCTTCGGTTCCAGGCCCTCCGTCGCGAGGCGTTTCGACATTGTCTCGTAGTGAGCCTTCAGCTCTTCCGGGGTCCTGATGTCGAGGGTGACGGCCCCGAACTCCGTCTTGTGTACTATCTTCGGGTGGACGGCCTTCAGCGCGATGGGGTATCCGATCTTATCGGCCATGACCATGGCGTCGTCAAGGCTTGCTGCCATTCTTGTCTCCACGATGTCGAAGCCGTAGACCTTCAGGAGCTCCAGGGTCTCCGTCTCCTGCAATTTTGTTCGGCCCTCCTCCCTGGCCGCGGAGAGTATCCCCCGCGCCCTGTCTCGGTCCACGTCGAAGACCCGGAACTCCCCCTCCTCTCGAGCCAGATATTCCTTATACGTGGCCATGGCGGCTAGCGACCTGGCCGCGTTCTCCGGGAACAGGTATGACGGGATGCCGTGGTTGGCGAGCTCCATGAAGGCAGGGGACTCCTTAGCCCGCGAGACGAAGGAGCTCACGATGGGCTTGTCATGACCCTGAGCGCACTCCCAAATGGCCCGGGCAATCTCTACGTCATCGGTCACCACCGGTGGGACGGTGATGACCACCAAGGCGTCCACGTTGTCGTCCCGCAGGGCGGCCTCCATGGCAAACTTGTAGCGGGGCCCGTCGGCGTCGGCGATGAGGTCGATGGGGTTCTGCGTGCTTGCCTCGGTCGGGAGGTTCGCCTCCAAATGAGCGATGGTTTTCGGGCTGAACTGGGCCATCTCCATGCCGTAGCTCACGAGGGCATCCGTGGCCATGATTCCAGGTCCGCCGGCATTGGTCACGATGGCGACTCGCCGGCCCGCGGGGAGAGGTTGGAGGGAGAAGGCCTGGGCCAGATCGAAGAGTTCCTGAATGGAGCCGACGCGCAGCACACCGCACTGCTCGAAGAGGGCCTCAGTGCCCACATCGGGTCCAGCCATGGCCCCTGTATGACTCATCGTGGCCCGAGCCCCTGCTTCGGTCCTCCCAGACTTCAGGGCAATGATGGGCTTCTCCCTCGTGACCCGTCTCGCAATCCGAACGAAGCTCCTGGGATCCCCGAAGCTCTCGATATACAGGAGGATGATGTCGGTTTCTGGGTCCCTCTCCAGGTACTCGATGAGTTCATTGCCGGACACGTCGACGGCGTTGCCGAGGCTGGCGAACTTCGACATCCCCACGGCCACGTTCCTGGCATGCTCCAGGATGGCCACCCCCAGGGCCCCACTCTGGGTCATGAAGGCGATGTTCCCCTTCAGCGGTGGGATGGGAGAGAAGGTGCTGTCCATCTGGACGTCGTCGTGCGTGTTGATGACCCCCATGCAGTTGGGTCCAACCATGGTCATGCCATACTTTCTCACCAAAGCGTGGAGCTCTCGTTCCCTCTCGCTTCCCGCGGCCCCGATTTCGCTGAAGCCCGCGGTGATGACCACTAGACCTTTGACTCCCTTCTTCCCGCACTCCTCCACCACTTTCAGGGCGTGAACGGCGGGTACGACGATGATTGCCATCTCGATATCGTCCGGGACGTCGAGCACGGAGGGGTAGGCCCTAATGGAGTGGACTGAGGACGCCTTTGGGTTGATGGGGTAGATGCGCCCCCTGTATCCAAATGTGAGGAGGTTGTCGAGGACCTCCCAGCTGACCTTCCGCTTGCTCCGAGATGCACCCACGACGGCGATGGACGCAGGGGAGAAGATGTTGTCCAGCCTATCGCTCATCCTGTCTCCAAAGTCCGAGGCGCTTATAGCTTCAGCGGTGAAGGTGTTGCCTCCCGTCACCATTAAGAGGCCTCATCTGTCTGGTGACCGCGTAGCCACTGCGGCAGGAGCATCGTGAGAATGAACGGTCCCAGCCTCCTGGTCTATGATGAGGGATACCTCGACTACGACTTCGGCGGAGATCATTCGATGCGCCAGGGGAGAATCAAGTTGGCGAGGGAGCTCATAGCCGCCTTGGGTATCCTCAACAATCCACGCGTGGAGGAGGTGGCCGCCGAGACCGCCCATGAAGAGATCCTATTCGTCCATTCCGAGGACTACGTGGAGGCGGTGAAGGTCGCCGGCAGGGACCCCGGCAGTGTTGGCTGGCAATACATGCAGTATGGTCTCGGGACGACAGACAACCCAGTCTTCGAGGACATGTACGAGGCGTCCGCCCTACACGTGGGAGGCTCCCTCAAGGCCAGCCGTTCGGTCCTCAGTGGGCAGGCGGCCCACGCCTTCAACCTCGGCGGTGGCTTCCACCATGCCCTCCGTTCCCGTGCATCGGGTTTCTGCATCTTCAACGACCCAGCTATCGCCATTAGGGTTCTCCTGCAACAGGGGCTGAGGAGAGTCCTGTATGTCGACGTGGATTCCCATCACGGTGACGGGGTCCAAGCGGCTTTCTACAGGGAGCCCGCGGTGATGACCATCTCCCTCCACGAGGACGGCAGGTATCTCTTCCCGGGGACAGGTTTCATCGAGGAGCTCGGAGAGGGAGAAGGAGAGGGATACAGCGTGAACGTCCCTCTGCCACCGTACACCGATGACGAGGCCTACATGTTCGCCTTTCGGGAACTGGTCCCGGCCCTGGCCGAGGTCTTCAAGCCGGAGTTCGTGGTAACCCAGTTTGGTGTAGACACTCACTTCCTGGACCCCCTGACTCACATGTCCCTGACCACCGGAGCCCATCACCAGATCGGGGTGGAGATGCACCGCCTGGTGCATGGGCTCAGCCACGGCAGGTGGGTCTCCATGGGAGGCGGGGGCTACGACCCCTCAGCCGTGGCTCGTTCTTGGGCCCTGATGTTCGGAGCAATGGCGGAGTGGGATGTGGAGGATCGGATACCTGAGGAGTGGTCGCTCAAGTGCGAGGAGATGATCGGGAGGACGACCCTAGGGCACGCGCTTATTGATCCCCAAGCTCCTTCAAAGCCTGGCATCCAGCGGAAGGTGGAAGGGGTGGTACACGACGTCAAAGCGGCACTCTCCCCGTATCACCCCCTCTGATCTGACCAGAGTGGGCCAGTCTTCGCAGATTTCGGGGGCATCCTTCGGGGCGTAGCGTAGCCCTCCACCGAGGCCAGAGCGGCACTCCGCGCGGCGTCCGGAATTCCCAAGAGGAAGAACAGTCGAATTGGACCCATCGGTCTACCTAAGCCCCCCCGATGCGATTTGAGCACTCCAAACGGAA
>CAYFZX010000097.1:0-3570 GCA_964347795.1 uncultured Methanomassiliicoccales archaeon | reverse complement strand
GGCAGGGAAAGGGCCGCCAGGAACCCAATTGGCTCCCCGCCCATGGCGGCGATATCGCTGAAGTTTACGGCCACAACGTACCAGCCCACCTGCTCCGCCGAGGCTCCTTCAGGGATGTGGGTCTGCTGATTCACGACGTCAGTCGTGAGCAGGAGATAGTGACCGTCCATGGGCAACGCAGCGGCGTCGTCACCCAAGCCGATAACCTCCTCTTGGGCGAAGAAGTCGAGGAGCATCCTGACGAGCTTCCTCTCCCCCAGCTCGGAGAGTGTGGCCACATGTATGGATGGTTCAACGCGTATATGAAACCTTGACGGCCCGTCGGAGCCCAATCCGAAAAGTCGCCGTTGTCTTTTGCTTCCTTACGCCTTCGCAGCCTTGCTCACAACCATCGGGTCCTCTCTGGCGTCGGGCTGTCGAGCTCCAGAGAGTGGGGCTTGATGTCGAGGAGAGGTGTCCCATCCACGATGTCGAGGTCGCGAACCTGCAGGATGTTGTCATCGACCCGGTTCAGCCGGACGACTGAGATTCCTATGGCGTTTGGCCGACTCGGTGCCCGGGTTGCGAATACTCCTCGCTGCTCCTCGTTCGTGAAACGCTTCCGCCTCAGAGAATAGCCCTTTGACAGGTGAAAATGGTAGATCAAGACCAGGTGAGAGAATCTCTCAATGTTCTGAAGACCGTCAGCGTAGTCTGGGAACACCTCCACCGTACCCTCGACGTCCTTGCCGCGGTCGGGTTGCGCTGGCGCACTCTTCGGCTGCTTGAAGGGCGTATGGATTACGCCGATAGGCTTCAACACGATTTCCTGTGGAGCGGGGGCCATGCTATCCACGTTGACATCCCTCCATGAGGCTTGACTGTTCACTTCGACAGATCGCAGGCGGGTTCCGAGAAGTGGATGCGGGCTGCGGGATTCGAACCCGCGCTACGAGCTCTTCGCACGAATTTGGCAAGCTCGTGTCCTAACCAGGCTAGACTAAGCCCGCCCCTGCGGGTAATCTCCCCCCACCTTAAAAAGGCGCAGAATGCCAGGGAGGAAGCCATCCCCTAAAGGTTATCTACCGATGCCTGTTAGGCGCTACAAATGGCCACGGACCTTGTCAGAGACATCCTTCAAGAAATGCGGTCTCCCCTCTATCGCAACGCCATTTTCCTTATGGCCAACACCGTCCTCATCGCAGGGGCGGGTTTCCTCTTCTGGTTCATCGTGGCCAAGCTGTATGCGGAAGTTGAGGTGGGGCAGGCCCTGGTCTTGGTGAGCGTTGCCACATTCCTCGGCACCCTGGCCCAGCTGGGATTCGGGACCGGCTTGATACGATTCCTGCCGGGGACCACGAGAGATCGTGGCCGTATGATCAACAGTTGCCTTACCTTGAGCTCCGTCCTCTCCGTGATCTTCGCCCTGGTCATGCTTGCCTCGGTGGACCTCTGGTTCCCTCAGGGCGGAGAGGTAGTGAGGCTGGCGGCCCTGGTGCCCATCTTCCTCTTGATGGTCCCGATGCAGGCAAACACCGTCATCGTGAACAACGTCTTCGTGGCCGGTCGGGAGGCGTCCTACGTCCTTTTCAAGAGCATCCTCTATCAGGCCGTTCGACTCCTCACCCCCGTCCTGATGGTGGGGGTCCTCGGGTTTCTGGGCATTCTCACTGCCTTCGTCTTCGGCCATGCCCTGGCCCTCAGTCTGGCCTTCTTCCTATTGATACCTCGGGTCTTCCCGGAGTTCCGACCCGGCCCCGCCTTTGATAAGGCGGTGGTCAACGACATCATCCACTTCTCCCTGGGGAACCACGTGGCCGAGGTGCTCAACGCCCTCCCCTATCCCGTCATCCTGATCATCATCACAAACCTCCTGGGCAGCGCCGATCAGGCCGCCTTCTTCGGCATGCCGTGGCTCATAGCGAGCCTCCTCTTCGCCGTGCCGCTCATGACGGGCGTGTCCCTCTACGCCGAGGGCTCCCACTTCGAGGAACGCCTGCGCAAGGATCTCATCAAGGCCCTGAGGTTCCTCATTCCCCTCCTCTTCTTCGGCATCCTCTTCGTGTGGTTCCTCGGAGGGTGGATCCTCGCGCTCATAGGCCCCAACTACGCCGCCGAGGGCACGAGCCTGCTGAGGATCCTGGCCCTCTCCACCATCTTCGTGGCGGTCAATCACATCTTTCTGTCGGTGGCGAGGGTGAAGAAGTGGATTAGGCTCATTATCGTCTTGATGGCTTACGTAACTCTCAGCACTTTCGCCATCTCCTACTGGACGATCCCCGTCTTCGGTATCGACGGCGCAGGCATCGCCTGGTTGATCGCTCAGGGAACCGCCGCTTCGGCCATCGTGGGCTTCTTTGCCCTGAAGCGACAGGCCTTCTCCATCCTGAGGGGCACGTGGACCTAGGGCTCTAGGATGCCGCCGATGCAGGTGACGTCGAGACCTCGACGACGGAGGGCGTCGACGTAGCGGTTGATCCCAATGGAGTCGCTGGCGATGTGCCCCGTCACGAGGAGGTTCTTTCCCTCCAAGTCGTTGTCTGCCCTCAGCTTCTTGAGGTCTCGTGGCGAGATGTGGATGTAGACAACGGTGTCCACGCCGTAGGTGTAGTAGGCCTTGGCCACGGGATAGCCACCGTTGGTGCCCGCACCGTGAGCCACCACGCACTTGCCCAGTGGATTCTCCCCTCGGCCGTGTCGCACCTCGATGGCGGTCTCCGCAACCTGGAATTCTGGAAGTTGGTGGAGGGAGGAGATGGCGTCGGCCACGGTGGAATCGTCACCGCACTCCCCAAGTTGCTCCGCCATCCTCCGCCTCCCGATCTCATCCAGCGGGAGGTGGATGTTCATGAGTGGCAGCCCGAGGAGCCGAGCGATGGACGGGACGCGGTCGTAGTTGGTGGCGTGACCCACAACCTCTCGCTGGAGGGTCAATTCCCCCACGGCCTCCGCGGCCACGTCCTGGGGGACACCGTGAGCCACCATCATCTCCTCATGACGCACGAGGACCTCGTGGAAACGGACCCGGGCCGAACCGCCAACAGGGTGGTGGGCGATCACACAGTCAAACCCCAGATCCTTGGCCATGAGGAGTTCCGTCCCGTCGATGTCGATACCCATGAGCACCCGCTGGATGTTGTCTCCGGCCCGGTAGACCTGTGTGTCCTGCGGGACCTCTTCCATTCCCGCCATCTCGAGGGCCAGCCCTAGGAGCTCCTCCGTGTCCATGGGGTGCCCATCGTCGGGCGTGGGAAAAGCCTTGGCAGAAGTGACAACGTTGATTGTCGAATCGAAAGGTTTATGATTGTCGATTGTCTTTGGCAGCGGCACTGGGGGATGTCCGTGGACGACCACCTAGGTATACACGACATTAGGGACTGCGCCCACAACATGGGCTACGACTGCGATCATCTCTTCCACTACTGCAGGTACTGCAGCGTGCCCTTGGATGACTGCGGGTGCAACGGCCGATAGGCGAAATTATTAATCCTGAGAATATCATTCCCCCCCTGGGATGGGATGACCAGGCCTAGGGCCGTTGAAATCATTGCTTCTCTCCTCCGCAAACTCCTCCCCCGCGGTATTCTCGGC
>CAYFZX010000096.1:0-3576 GCA_964347795.1 uncultured Methanomassiliicoccales archaeon | reverse complement strand
TAGCTCCACATCCCGACGACCCACGGTGCCCCGAGTAGCATTAGCCGTGTAGTGCTATGGACTGAGTGGACTCAGTTTCGAGCCTCTCGAGGACGTCACGAGCGGCTTGTTCTATTGCCTTGTAGCCGTAAGTTTCGGTGTTGCGTATGATTCGGCGAAGAATCTTTCCCGCTTCCCTCAACTTCCCTTCCTTCGATAGGAATTCAGCATAGTCGAGCAGACAAGTTTCAATTGTGGCGCGGCATGCGACAATAGGGAAGAGCAGGGGTTGTTTTGTGCACTCCATGTCGTTGAAATGCCCAATCATCCTTCGAAAGCGCGCTTCGGCCTCTTCTGCCTCTCCCTCCGAGGCGTGAATGAGCGCTTCTGCAAGGTCCACCTGGCTAGCACTCCACGGAGTAAGTCTCTCGGGTGCGTGACGTCTTGCATCATCGAGATACTGCCTCGCGGCGTGGGCATCTCCGCACTTTGCAGACAGCATGGCCATCCAAGTATAATCTCGCATGGCAGGGGGACCCTTCCTGATTGCCCAACGCACGTAGCCCTCTTCGGAAAAAACTGGAGCGAACTCTCCGCGAGGTCCCTGGTCAATGTAATAGGCCAGAAATTCCAATGCCTCCGCGTTGCGGCCTTGCAACTCGAGGAGCCACGCCTCGTCCCAGAGAGGGTAGCCGGGCCAAGGAAGTTGAATCCTGTACGCCAACCTGTGGAGCTCGTCGAGGACAAGGAAGGCCTCCTCAATCCGCCCGAGGAACGGACCGAGAGTAAGAGCTTTCTTCCTCAGCCCATTGAAACGCGATATAACGTCCCCGTGTTCGATTGCGAGGGCGAGCATCTTTTCGCAATCCTCCAGAGCGTCGGCCATGCGGCCCTCCACGTGGGCGATCTGAACTTGAATATCGTAGGTCCATAGAAGGGCGCGGGGCGCCACGCGACGCCAGATCTCTTCGGCCTTCCGCAATTCCACTCTGGCCTTCCTAAGATCTCTCTTTGCCGGGTCGATGCTGAATAGCAGTCCTCTGACCTGTGCGAGGTAGCCCTCCAAATAGGGTTCCCGGCCGAGGCCTTTCATCCAGCTAGCGGCTCGATCGGCACACTCCCATGCGCGTTCATAATCGACCCTGATCAGGTGAATTGAAGTGATGCTCTTCAGCAGGAGCCGGACCGTTTCGGGGGATGGACCTCCTGGGAAGAGTGACATCCCAGCCTCGATCTCGTCCTCGGCTTCATCAAACCGTGCCAGCTCGCTAAGTGCGCCTGCAATCTTCTCGTGCAGGCCCACTCTCGCGTTTGCATCTCTTGCCTCTTCAAGGGCGGCACGATAGGCTTCCAGACCCCCAGACGGATACCCCATGCTCGTACGTAGACCACCAAGGCGTTCGAGGGAGGAGAGTCGACGAGTTGAGTCCGTCTCAAACATCAAGGCATTCTCCATCAGTGAGACAGCATCTCCCCACGCTCCGCGCTCCGTCGCACTTTCGGATTGGCCAAGGAGCCAGTGGACGACGGTGTCTCCAAGTTCCTCCACACGACCCCGCGGCATCCCGGATCGGAAGTAATGGCGCAAAACGTCGTGCGCCTGCAAGAGCGATCCCTCCAGCTCCTCGAGGAGTGCCTTGCTGAGCAGGCTGTCAATGGTCCTCAAGCCTCCGCTGGGTCCAAGCAAAAGGCCCTCGCGGGGGACCGGGATTTCATAGAAGGAAGCAATCTCGAGGCACTCCCGTTCCTCGTCGTTAAGGGAGGGTTCCACTTCACGAGCGATGAAAGTCTCCAACGAACTCCAGGCGCCCCTGGAAGCCATCAGGGAGGCGCCCGCCGCCAGGAGTTTGAGGAATAGAGGGTTTCCACCGGCCTGATCCAACAGTTCATCCATGACAGACTCGGCGACGCCTATTTCCGAGAGAAGAGCAGCGCCACTGGGGGGTTCTAGGCCTTTGAGGAGGAACTCGGTCACGCTCCCCTCCAAGGAAACGGCCCTCTGGGAGTAGAAGGTGGGGACCTCGCGCGTAAGCACCAGCGCTGAGGTGCCGTGCTGTTGCCCGAGAACTTCCAACAGCATCGAGAGGAACGCCATCACCTCCTCCGATGCCATGTGGACGTCGTCCAAGACTAGGAGAGCCCCTATCTCGCGGAAGTCCGAGCCAAGGATCTCGCCAATCCGAGTCAGGCTCTCCACCCCCCGCCTCCCCAGATACGCCTGCAGATCGGACCGTCCATGAGCCCTGAGGAAACCCGCCAGGTCCAACCCGAGGTCCATCACCCCGTCCCACGGCCGAACTCGGTGCCAGAAGATGGACCGCTCTCTTCGGAGGTTCTCGCAGACCTTGGCCCCCAGTGCAGTCTTGCCGATGCCCGCCATCCCCCAGACAACCGTGAACGGGGTGCGGTCCAGCGAGTCGGTCACTTCCACCAGTTCCCGTTCGCGTCCGAAGAAGAGGTCTCCACCCGCGGCCTCTGGCGCGAAGTCCACCACCGAAGATTCTCTACTTTCGTCCTCTCCCGGTGTCTCTGATACGTAGCCCGCTGCATGAAATTCTTGTATCAGATCGAGGAGGCTAGCACCCCGGCGTTCCTCGTGATAGATCCGAGCCAACGGTAGGTCCTCAATCCTCCCGTTCCGCCTCCGAAAAGGAACCGCCTGAGGGAGGAGAGCTCTCCGCAATTCCTCGGCCTGACGCCGACCCAACGGGGTCAGGAAGTAGGCAAGCTGCCTCCGTCGACGCCCCCGAACGTGGGTTGAATGATGCTCCACCATTCCTTGGCTGATGAGAGGCTTGACATACTGACTCACATGGCGGAGACGAATGCCCACGCCGAGAGCAATGCCTCTCTGAGTGACTTCAGGCGGCGCTTCGTACTCGCTCTTGGACCTGCGAGGATAAAGATGGAGGAGGATTCTTTCCTTCACCGTCGGCGTTTTCGCTGTTGCCGTATGGTTGATCCCGGTCACTCGGCTCAGCCTCCTGATGACGCCGTGATTATTTTGACCCCCTCCTGGACACTGTTCGGGTCCTGAGCGATGGGTTCTCACTATGTGACTCCTACACATGTCATTTATGGTCAGACCCAGCTGCTTTGCCGGGTGATGAAATGGTCGTTAATGCAAGATCGTGGGCTTCTACGGCGATTGTCACGGCCATGGTGGTGACCTTCTTGGGCCTGGCAACTTCGCCGGCAGTTGCTGACCGTCCGGTCATTCTCAAGCAACAGTGGGTGTCTGACCTTGAATTCCTCGCGGACTGCGGGGATTTCGATGCACTATTCTCCCAGGACATCTCGGTCCAGGTTCACCTCTTCTTCAACAAGGATGGAGTCGTCGTGAGGGAGCACAACATCTACACGCAAGGCAGCATTACGTACACGAACTCCGAGTCCGGCTACTCAATCACCGGCCGCGGACAAGGCATTAACATCTGGGACTGGGAGTCATTAACGGTTGCAGCCGCCGGGATCTTCTTCACGGCCAAGATCGGGAATGAGCACGTTCTCTTCGATGCGGGCAGGGTTGTCGTGGACCTCACCACGTGGACCATGACGTTCGCGGCTGGTCCGAAGGGCGTTGTGGGCTCCGACGTG
>CAYFZX010000095.1:0-3707 GCA_964347795.1 uncultured Methanomassiliicoccales archaeon | reverse complement strand
AGGGTGGATCCTTCGAGGGCGCCGTAAGCTCCACCCGCTGACCCAACACCTTCATTTAGTCCCAATTTCTCCTCCCCTTGGTCGTGATTCCCCTCTTTGTTATAAATATCTTTTTGGGATGAGAGAGATTGTCGAAGAGGCCTGCAGTTCCGAATCGCATGTTGGTCTCGACTTCACTATAGAGTCAGCGGCCGAAGTCCCCTCTGGCCCGCCCGAGGGGAACACGCCTCCTAAACTGTTATGAATGGCCGTGACAATCTTCAGCAAGGTTCGAAGAGTGACCGTGAGCGCTCCCATTGTCAAGGATAGGATTCTCTTGCATCTCTACGACTACAGGAGTTTCGCTGGAGAGTACGACGTTCCAGTCGACATGACCCAGGAGGGTATCGCAAGGGCAGTCTGGATTGACATACGGCACGTGGTGCAGTACGTGCGCCCGCTGATCGGAGAGGGCCTTGTGAAGGAGCGGGTAGCGCACATCCATAAGGGACGAAGAAGACGGAAGGTGTACGACCTCACGGACTCCGGCAAGCTTGCTGCCTACAAGTTGCGGAAGAAGATCTCCTCGAACGTCGTTCATCTTCGAGATTCCGAGGGGGTCAGGGAGGCAAGGGTCTCGGAGATCATGGAGCAGACGGGCGGTGAGCTTTCCCCCCTCGAGATCCTCAGACAGGTCGTACACGCCGGCGCCGTGGACATCCGACGGCCGAAGCCCGTTGAGCCCACGACCTATTTCGAGATGCTGGCCGACGCGCCCAAGGTCGAGGATTTCATAGGACGCGAGAAGGAGCTGGAAAAGCTCACCCGCAGCGACAGACTCCCGGCTGTCTTTGTTGTCCTGGGAGTGGCGGGAATAGGCAAATCTACCTTGGCAGCCAAGGTCTGCGAGGTTCTGCGAGATTCCCGGAACATCTTCTGGTACAGGGTAAGGCCATGGGACACTCCCCAGTCAATACTGGCCGCCCTGGGGACGTTCCTGTCCGCTCTCGGGAAGCCAGGGCTGAAAGCCCTCCTTGCGGAGGGCCAGGTCGAACTGGCACCCCAGCTGCTCAAGGACGATCTCCCGGGTGTCAAGGCCACCCTAGTCTTGGACGACGCCCACGATGCCGGCTCGGAGGTCCAATCTTTCTTTCAGTTCCTCAAGGATGCGGTATCAGAATCTCCTGAGGTGAAGCTCTTGGTCCTCACGCGCCGAGCCCTCTCATTCTATGATCGCAGAGATGTGGTCCTGGAAGGCTTGGTGGAGGAGATCACCTTGGGGGGACTTGAGTTGGAAGCCATCAGGACTTTCGTCACGACGGAGGAGAAGCTAGATCTTCCTGAGGACCTGGCCCGCCACCCCCTGTTCCTCAAGCTCCTAAGGTCCACGCCTAACGAGAGGCCGCGCTCGGAAGCCCTCAGGGACATTCATCAATTCATCCGGGAATCGGTCTACACGGAGCTGTCCGAGGCCGAACGAAAGATGATGAAAATGGCGTCCCTATACGGCGTCCCCGTCCCTCCTGAGGCCCTGTTCTTGGACAGTTCACTGTCTCACGATATTCTCCTGGAGCTCACGGACCGGGCCCTCATCTCTCCCGTCGGATCCATAGGCGTGGAAGTACACGATACAATCAAGGACTTCTTCGCCTCGCTAGTCACGGCCTCCGAGAAGAAGGAGCTGGGGGAATGGGCGCTCCCCCAGCTCCGCGATCTTTCCGCACAGGCGAGGGACCGCGGAGACCTCTCGTTATGTATTGGTTACTTGTCCAGTGCCCTCCGGTTGTCGCCATCAGGCTTGGAGCTCCTGGCGGTGTGGGAGGCCCTCGGTGATGTGAAGGAGCGCATCGGAGACCTCACAGGAAGCCTTGAGGCCTACAGGCAGGGCCTGGAGGCCACCACTCATCCCGAGCTGACAGCGCGTCTCCGCCGAAAGATGGCTTCGGCGCTCGTCTCGAGAGGCGAGATCCTGCCCGCGGCCGCGGCCATTGAGAAGGGCTTTCGGGCGCTGGGGAGCAGGGTCAGTGTGGAGAGTGGATGGCTGAATCTTGCGAGATGCCGACTTGCTGAGTGGCAGGAGGAGGATGAGGAAGCTAGGGAGTATGGCATCGTTGCCCTGAAGACCTTTCAGGCCTTTGGTGAGATGAGCGGTCAGGGTCAAGCACTGATGCTCCTGGGACACCTCGAGAGCGGCATGACCGGAGGGAAGCCTTCAGTAGCAAGGGACTATCTTGAGAGAGCTCTGGATCTCGCGGATGTGATGGACGATCCTGGATTCCCGGCGTCAGTACACTTGGAGCTGGCCATGCTCTGTGCCTTTCCACTGGGTGATTTGGAGAAGGCAGAAGAGCACCTCACGACCGTGGAGGCGCTCCTGGACGATTCCATGAGGTCGTTCAAGCTCGTCAACTTCCTCATGGTGAAGGGAATGTTCAGCCTCCACTTCCAGGCTGACTACCGCGGCGCGGAGACACTCTTCGAACGGGCGATGGAGGAAGCTAAGAGTCTCCGTAGCTCCGGGAGGGTCGCCTTTGCCAGATATGCCATCGCCCAAGTTGCCCACTATCAGGAGCGGTTTGAGGAGGCCCGGCAGGAATTCCAAGCGTTCGCCCGAGACATACAACGCCGCGGCTTGCCAGGATCTGCGGTCGAGGCCTTGTGCATGGCCGCTGAATGTTCGCTCCTGGAAGGCAATCTGGAGGAGTTTAGGGGCATTGTCAGAGCGCTGCAGGATCAGGAGTTGGCTCCCGGGGTGGAGGCTAGACCCATGATGACAGGGGTCGTATTGGCCTTGAACCGCTTCCTCGAAGGCGACTTCGACGGCTCCCTCGACGATCTGCGGGAGGCTGCTGACGCTGAGGAAGGCGGGATGGTGTTCGACCCGGCCCTGCCACACCTTGTCTATGGGATCGTCCTCCGTCTCATGGGACAGGAAGAGGAAGGATTGGAGCACGCGGAGGCTGCTGCAAGCGTCCTGGAAGCCCTTTCGCGGAAAGCAGAAGTTGCCCTATTGCCCACTCGAGAGCGTCTACTCACCCAGGCTCTCAGAGGCGCGATGAAGGTGCCCTGACCGCTTAGCTGCTCCCGGTATCCAACAAGCTTGCACCGAAAGGCTACTTCTGCTTCAGCACGTCTTCCACCCAGATGAGGTTCTTCATCATGTTAGGAAAGCCGAGTGTCGTGAGCACCAACAGAGCAGCATGCTTCAGCTCTTCCGCTGTCGCCCCCGCCTCCAGGGCTCTCCGTACGTGTGAGTGAGCAGCTCCCTCCATGGCCGCGCCGAAGCAGATTCCAAGCTTCACAAGTTCACGTGTCTTCGCGTCGAGCGGTCCCGCCTCTAACGCCTCGGTCCCTAGCTTCTCGTAGGCGGCGAAAATCTGGGGGTAGTTGGCCTTGAACTCCTCAAACGGCTTAGGTAGTTCTGGCATAGTTCCGACCTCCGATGCCTGAAGGGTCCTGGGGTATGTAAAGGGCCGGTCAGAGGCTTCTGTCGGAACAAGCACCCTAGAGGAAGATCCTCCTCCTGACAAGAAGGTGGTACGCAACCGTTCCTCCGACCATGCCCACAACATACCCGTAAGGCAACCCGATGACGATAGCCCCCACGAAGAGGGCGATGATGAGGTCCACTCTGTCATCCTTTACCTTCGTCACCACTTTCACCAGGGCGAATCCCTCGAAGACCAACAACACGCCGAGAATCGGAAAGGGAAAGACCTTCACGACCT
>CAYFZX010000094.1:0-3878 GCA_964347795.1 uncultured Methanomassiliicoccales archaeon | reverse complement strand
AGGGCTGTCCGTCTGGCGTCTCTGCAGGCTTATGACATGGCCAAGAAGGGGCCTGGGGATGTCGACGTGGCCGAGGTCCACGACATGGCCACCATCCTGGAGATCGTCCAGACAGAGGAGCTGGGGTTCTTCCCGGTGGGTGAGGGATGGAGGGCCGCGATGGACGGCACTACTGGCCTCGCGGGCTCCAAGCCGGTGAACACCAGCGGCGGGCTGAAGGCGAAGGGGCACCCCATCGGGGCGACGGGCGTCGCCCAGGTAGCCGAGGTCACGGCGCAGCTGCAGGGGAGGTCCGGAGAGAGGCAGGTGGAAGCGGCGGTGGGCCTCACGTGCAACGTCGCCGGCTTCGGGAACAACGTAACCGTCACCCTGTTGGAGGCCGCATCTTGAAGTTATACCGTTGCGCGCACTGCGGCACCCTTGCCCATCCAGCCCACCTGCTGTGCCATAGCTGCAGGGCCACGGAGTTCGAGGAGGCTGAAGTGGGGGAGGGCACGCTCCTGACCTACACCGTCATACACGTCCCACCACCGGGCGTGGAGCCGCCGCTGAAGATCGGCATCGTCGAGTTCGATAGCGGGGTCAGGGTCCTCGGCCAGCTCGCGGAAGACGTCGAGGTCGGCGCCAAGGTCCGAGGGGAGTGGACGGTCGTGAGGCGGGTTGAGGGTAGGGACTTCGAGGGAGTACGGTTCCGACGGAGCCGTCCAGACTGACCATGGCCCCCAACGGGACGAGGCAGAGGAACAACCGTGAGAGGCGAAAGGAGAGTCGGCTGGATTCACAGAGTGGGCCCCTTCGCCGCCATCGGAACGACCCCGGCGGCGCTGATGCTGGGCGGCGGAATCGCTCAACTCCTCCACGACGCCTTCTTGCCCTCCATCCTCCTGGGGGCCCTCCTCGTCCTAACCCTGACCTACCTTCACGGCGTCAAGGGCCAAGCGAGGGGGAAGGCCTTCACCGAAATCGCCACAGAGGTTCTGGGCCCTCGTCTCTCACTACTGGCCTCCCTCCTGGTGGCGGTGCTGATGATCGGATGGTTTGCCTTCGCCATCGGCGTGGGCGGGACAGCCCTGTCCCAGCTGACTGGGACACCATCCGTCGTCGGAGTGGTCATCTACAGCTTGCTGGTCGCCCTCCTGAGTCGAGCAGGCATCGGAAGGTGGAACTGGGTAGCCATAGCGAGCATAGCCACCACGGCTGCCTTCGTCGTCTGGTCTGCCGCGGTGTTGCGTCCGCCCGTCGGCCCGATCTCCCTGGACGGGAGCCTCTCCATCCCTGGGGTCGTCGTAGGATCATCCTTGGTGCTCGGATACGCCTCGGCCTTCGCCCTGCGCTCCCCCGATTTCACCCGTGACCTGGGCTCGAAGCGGGACGTTCTCAAGGCCTCCCTCGTGGGCCTCGCGATTCCTCTGACGGCTTTCACCTTCTACGGGGCCGCCGTCTACCTCGCCTTCCTGACCTGGGACCTGCCCCAGCTCCTCATTCTGGCCGGCGTCCCCCTGCTAGCGAACCTCTTCCTAGTCGTTGGGTTCGCCTCCAGCTCGCTAACGAACCTCTTTTCCGCTGAGCTGGCCTCGTCTCACCTGACCGGGCTGAGCAAGGATGCGAGCTACCTCCTCGTCCTGGTGATTGGCGGGACGGTGGCGGCCCTCGGCTTCTACCAACTGATGGTCCTCTGGCTAGCGTTCCTGGCGATCTTCGTCCCACCCCTCGTCCTGACGCTCGTTCTCGGGACTGGCGAGCGCCATCGGGGATTTCTCCACATTCCCGCGTTGGCCTGGGCATCGGGGACGGTGCTGGGCCTGCTAGGCTGGCTCCTCGGCTCGCAGCTCTACCTGGTCATGGGCCTGATCCCACCAGTCCTTGTTCTCGGGACGAGGAGGTCACGTTCAGGACGCGGGTAGTGGCCCGATACTGGGGAAAGTAGATGCCAATGAAGAGCTCCTGAAGGGCAGGCGATGTCGGCATCTTGCTTCACGGAATCATCGAGGAGCCTTTCGGATTGCTAGAGGTTCTTTCTTCACGTCTTTGACGTTCTTCTGTTGAATGAGCTCAATCCTCACCATAGAACCACTCAAGCGGCCCACCGGGGCCGGGTGCCGTGTTGAATTTTCGTCGGGGGAACGAAGTCGCGGGATCAGGTCATCCGGACCGAGTTTAAATATACAGCCGTCGATCTCCCACGATTTGGTGTCCACGTGGCCTCAGAGGATTACGGAGACGTAGAGCATCGCCACGTCTTTGGAACGTGGAAAGCGCAGAAGGCCCACCGACCCAAGGCGATCGTGGGGGCTGAAGGAGCCTACTTCACGGACGCGGAGGGAAACCGATATCTCGACTTCTCCTCACAACTCATCGCCGCTAACCTCGGGCACAGCAACAAGGGGGTCATCGAGGCGGTTCAGAAGCAGATTGCTAAGACCCAGTACATCTCCCCCGGCTTTACGACGCCTCAGAAGGCACAGCTCGGGAAACTGCTGGCGGAGATAACTCCTGGTAGCCTGGAGAGGAGTTTCTTCTCCACGAGCGGGACAGAGGCCAACGAGGCGGCTGTGAAGATCGCCCGTGCCTTCACAGGTGGTTACAAGATTATCTCCCGGTACCGATCCTACCATGGCTCCACCGCCGCTTCCATGTCGTTGACGGGAGACCCTCGGAGGCATTGGGTGGAGCCGGAGGGGAGGATCATCGGCGTCATGCACGGACCCGACGCCTACTGTTACCGCTGCCCCCTGATGCACGAGTACCCGGACTGCGGCATTGCCTGTGCCGAGTACGTCCGCTATATGATCGAAATGGAGCTGAAGGAAAAGGTGGCGGCGGTCATCGTGGAGCCCGTCGTCGGCTCCAATGGAGTCATCGTGCCGCCAAACGAGTACCTCCCCGTGCTGCGAGAGATTACCGAGGAGAACGGGGTCCTCCTGATCGCTGACGAGGTCATGACGGGATTCGGTCGCACGGGGGAATGGTTTGCTGTCAACCACTGGGACGTGGAGCCAGATATCATCACCATGGCCAAGGGGCTCACCGGATCCTACGTGCCCTTCGGTGCCACTATTGTCTCCAGGGAGATAGCGGACTACTTCGAAGAAGAGCCGTTTCACCACGGCCACACGTTCACGGGTCACTCCGTCGGGGCCGCGGCTGCCCTCGCGGCAATCCAGGAATACGAAGAGAATGGCCTAGTGGAGAATGCGCGCCGCCTTGGACCCTACATGGAGAAGAGACTGAAGGAGCTGCAGGAGCGCCACCCATGCATCGGCGACGTCCGCGGTCTTGGCCTCTTCTGGGGAGTCGAGTTGCTCAAGGATCAAGAGACGAAGAAGCCTTTCGTGGAGAGAGAGGACAAGTTGAGGGGAACGCGATCGGGAATCGACGATGTCGTGGCCAAGGCCCTCAAGGAAGGGGTCTACGTCCTCAACATGCTTTCCGTGCTGCTCATAGCCCCGCCTCTGAGCGTCACTGAGTCGGAGATTGACGAGGGCGTCAAGGTCCTCGACGCAGCCTTAGAGGCCGCGGACGCTAAGATGACCAGCTGAAGTCAGGCTGGAATCTTGACTTCCTTGGTCGGGACGCGTTTCATGCTGATGCAGTCAAGGACAGGGCATACGTGCATGCACAAGGAGCACCCGGTACACTTCTCCTCCAAGACTTGCGGGAACTCCGGTCCCCACTCTATGGCCTGGAAGGCCGCCTCGTCGCAGGCCACGACACAGCGGCCGCATTTGATACACATCCCCTCGTCGATCAGAGCCTTCACGACGAGACCCAGGTCGAGATGGCTGTGCATCCAGACGTCGGGCAGGGCCCATCCAATCTGTAGGGGAAAATGCTAAAATGAAACCCTGCTTAGCTTGGCGGAGGTGGTTCAACGGTCC
>CAYFZX010000093.1:0-3878 GCA_964347795.1 uncultured Methanomassiliicoccales archaeon | reverse complement strand
GACCCCCGATGTGGCAATGGTGGGAACCATGCATAAGCTGCTCCTCGACATTCCAACACGACTGGAAACTGAGAGGCTCCTACTCAGGAAGTACACGAAAGGCGATGGACGAAACCTCTACCTTCTGCTGGTCCGGAATGACAATAGGAAGTTCCTTCATGAGAATGTGGCTGAGGTCGCGGCTATCGCAAACGAGGAAGAGGCAGAGGTCAGGGTTCGGAAACATGAGATTGAGTGGCAGGCGGGTGACCGGTTTGTGTTGGGCATCTGGCTGAAGGATGAGGATGAATACGTGGGGCAGATTTGGATCGAGCCGAAGAATTGGGACGTGCCCTCGTTCGAGATCGGATGGTTTCTGGACAGGGGTCATCAGGGGAAGGGGATCGCCACAGAAGCTGCTCAACGTTCGCTGGAGTTCCTGTTCAAGGACCTCCACGCACACAAGGTGTCCGCCCTTACCCGCGACACGAACCGAAGAAGCATCGAACTAGCCGAGCGGTTGGGGTTCCGCGAAGAGGGTCACCTCCGCGAATGTGGCATCGACCGCGGGATCAGATATGGCTTGATTCACTACGGCATGCTGAAATCGGAATTTTCACGGAGCTAGCGGTTGCCTCTCACGTGGATGTGTCTTGGGCGTCGTCTGTTGGCTGTGCGGAGCGGTCGAGAGCCGTGGAAGGGGCAAGCCTTTCGTCCACGTGGCTCGTGACCCCCAACGTAATCCTCTCCAAAGACCCCCGCAAGCGGCGAGCCTCGTCAACGACGGTTGCCCAGGAGGCCTTCAGGCGCCCATCCGGGTGCATGAGGCCGAAATGATCCTCAGGGCTCGCCGTGGGCCTGTCGAGCCCGTAGACGTACAGGAGGGTTCCCAGGAACCAGGGACTCTGCGCGACGAACCCGTCATCGTGGATCGATCGGAAGAGCTCGCGGAAGTAGAGAGACTGGGCCTCCTCAGGTCTCCACAACCAGGGCGCAGGGAAGCCCGTCTCCGCGACGATGATGTCTCGTTGCCAACGCCGCTCGGCCCGGCGAAGGTCGTCACAGTACATTGAAGGGCCTCCTGGAGCGTAGGTGCCTCGGTACACGTCAATGCCCAGGACGTCGATGGGGATTCCCGACTCCGCGAGGGCCACCAGCTGGTTGAGGTAGCCAAGCCTCCAGGGTCCAAAGCCCAGGTAGGAGTACATGTTGACCACTGTCTTCGCCTCCGGGCTTTCCTCCTTCACCGCGCCACAACCGATTGCGATCAATCGGCGCCTAAGTTCTCGGCGGAGGGATGGGTGGAACGAGTGGTAGGGATGATTGAGCTCGTTCTCCACTTGCCAATAGTCGACTGTCTGGCCAAACTCTTGGACTATGCCCCCGATGTACTCTCTCCAACGCGTCTCCCAAGGGCCTCGGTAGGGAGCCAACCAATCGGAGTGCACGATCCCCATCACCTGAAGGCCGAGCCTGGAGAGGGTTCGAGCCCTTTCATACGTGTGCCCCCCATCCCTTTGGGGCGACTCGACATCCAGTCGGACCAACCGCATGCCGGAGTCGCGAAGGATCTCTCCGTGGGTCTTCATGGCGTCCTCAGGGCGTCCGCGTTGGAGGAGACCTCCGTCTTCGCTGACCAACAGTCTCTTCGAAGTAGATAAGCAGTCTGTCCGTGCACCGCGCCAAACCATTAAGTCGTCTGGATGGATAATCCGCGAGTTACGTGCGGAGGGGGGGCGAAGCCGGTGAACGTCTCGGTGCCAAAGGAGGCGAGAGTGGGGGAGCGCCGAGTCGCCCTCGTGCCGGACTTTGTGGACCGGCTCGTCAAGGACGGCTTCGAAGTTAGAGTGGAGGCTGGCGCCGGCGAGGGCTCCTACTTCCCCGATGAGGCCTACAAGAAGGCAGGGGCCAGGATTGTTGCCGACGCGGTGACCCTCTGGGGTGAGGCCGACCTCCTGCTCAAGGTAAGTGCCCCCACGGAGCGCGATAGCGGTCACGAGGTGGATCTGCTTCCGCGGGAATCCGCCTACGTGGGCTTCCTCAATCCCCTGGGAGACCCCATGGTTGTTCGTCGTCTCGCTGACCGAACAGTCACGGCCTTCAGCATGGAGATGATACCGCGGATAGCGAGGGCTCAAAGCATGGATGCCCTTTCGTCCCAAAGTGCGGTGGCGGGATACAAGGCGGCCGTGATGGCGGCGGCCTCCTTGAGCAAGTTCTTCCCCATGTTGACGACCGCCGCCGGCACCATGCGACCGGCGCGCGTCTTCGTCCTCGGCGCAGGAGTGGCTGGCCTCCAGGCCATTGCCACCGCCAGGCGACTTGGCGCCGTCGTTGAGGCGTTTGACATACGGCCAGCCGTGAGGGGAGAGGTCGAGAGCCTGGGCGCCTCCTTCGTGGAGGCGCACCTGGAAGAGGAGACCGAGGACGTGGGGGGCTACGCCAAGGAGGTGTCTGAGGCTGCCAAGGAACGGGAGAGGGAGGTAATAGCCGATCACGTAGCGGCGTCCGATGTTGTCATCACCACCGCCCTGGTGCCTGGAAAGAGGGCACCCGTTCTTGTGGGTAGGGACATGGTACGGGGAATGACCCCGGGCTCTGTCGTCGTCGACCTGGCCGCGGAACAGGGTGGGAACTGTGAGCTGACCCGACCCGGTGAGGAAGTCGTTCTCCACGGCGTCAGAGTCCTCGGCCCGATCAACATCCCCTCTTCCATGCCACTGCACGCCAGCCGGATGTATTCCAGGAACGTGTCGGAACTTATCCAGCACGTCGTGAGAGATGGAAGGCTACAACTGGACTTCGAGGATGAAATCGTCGATGCCTGCTGCGTCACTCACAATGGGGAGATTCGCAACGAGAAAGTGAGGCGGGCCCTGGAAGAGGGAGTCCCGGCGACGCGCTAGGGTGGAGGTGGGGAATGCTCGAGGTGCTAATTGTCAGCCTGTTTATCTTCGTGCTGGCGGCCTTCGTAGGCTTTGAGGTTATCAGCAAGGTACCGCCCACGCTACACACGCCCCTCATGTCTGGGGCCAACGCCATCTCCGGCATCGTCTTGGTGGGCGCCATCATCGTTGCTGGAGTCCGGGAGTGGAACTTGTCGGTCATTCTTGGACTCGTCGCCGTCATCTTGGCCACCATCAACGTAGTGGGCGGCTTCCTAGTTACCGATCGCATGCTTAAGATGTTCAAGAGGAGGTAGAAAGGACGGCCGCCACAGACTTCATCCCCTCGTCCATTCAGCTGGCCTACCTCCTGGCGGCGGCCTTCTTCATCCTCGGCCTCCGGTACCTAAACTCACCTGCCACCGGGCGGCGAGGCAACCTCCTGGCATCCGTGGGCATGTTGATCGCCATCGTCGCCACCCTGGTGGACCGCCAGGTCCTGAACTACGAACTCATCCTCGTGGGAGTCCTCATCGGCTCGATCCTCGGAGCCACGGGGGCTAGACTGGTGAAGATGACCTCGATGCCCCAGATGGTGGGCCTCTTCAACGGTTTCGGCGGCGGTGCGTCTGCCCTCGTTGCCATCGCCGAATATTGGCGACGGCTGGGAACCCCGGAGGCCATCCCCGTCGACATCTCCATCGTCGTCATGGCGGGTGTCCTCGTGGGGGGGACTACGCTTACCGGCAGTCTCGTCGCCTTCGGGAAGCTCCAAGGCATCGTCCCTGGGAGACCGATCACCTACCCCCTCCAGCATCCCATCAACGGCCTCATCATCCTGGCGTTTCTGGCCGGTGGCGTGTACCTTACCTTCTTCGTCCTCAACTCCACCCTCTTCCTCACCATGGTCCTTTTGTCCTTCGTTCTGGGGATCCTCGTGGTCATCCCCATCGGAGGCGCGGACATGCCCGTCGTCATCTCCCTGCTGAACTCGCTTTCGGGCCTGGCCGCGGT
>CAYFZX010000092.1:0-4022 GCA_964347795.1 uncultured Methanomassiliicoccales archaeon | reverse complement strand
ACGACTCAATATTAGCCGTTTGTTTGATGGACCGAGCGGGATTCGAACCCGCGACCTCATGCTTGCAAAGCATGCGATCTTCCAGGCTGATCTATCGGCCCTCGTCTCTCTATCATAGAAGTCAGTTAAAGGATTGTCCCACCGCAGGCTCTCCTCCTACCTTCCCACCAGAAGCCTATCGGCCAGCATGTGAGGCAGTCCTTTGGCCATGATCTCTTCGTACACTGAAGGGACGTCATACGTCACCCGTCTCACCTCGGCCCGCTGCTCGGAGGTGTCAAGGAGAACCCATGAAGCTCTCGGGTCAGCATCCCTGGGCTGCCCCACGCTGCCCGCGTTGATAATCAGTCCCCGGGGGCTCTCCAACACATAGGGCACGTGGGTGTGACCCATCACCAGGACCTCGCAGGCGGCCGTATCTAGCAGGTCAAGGGAGGCCTCATGTGGATAGATGTACTCGTCCTCGTCCCTCGGGCTGCCGTGCACGACCTTCACGCGCAGGTCCATTCCCCGAGGCGTCATTTCTGCCGGGAGCCCCAAGAGGTACTCCATGGACTCGTCCGTCAACTCCCCTCGAGTCCAGTCCACGGCGCTCGCCGCGTAT
The DNA here is from genome assembly GCA_964347795.1 of uncultured Methanomassiliicoccales archaeon. GTDB lineage: Archaea > Thermoplasmatota > Thermoplasmata > RBG-16-68-12 > JAJISG01 > JAJISG01. The sequence goes on along the minus strand of CAYFZX010000092.1, from coordinate 3,418 downwards.
GGGTTGAACCACGATGTGTCCCCGCTCGCCACGGCTCTGTCGTGGTTTCCGCGGATGGAGGCAATGCGTCTCGAACGCAGGACCTCAATCACCTCATTGGGGTACGGGTTGTATCCGACGACGTCCCCAGCGTGGAGGGTCACCTCGACCCCCGACTCTTCTATGGCCTCGAGAACCGTTTCCAAGGCTGGAAGGTTTGAGTGGACGTCGGAGATGAGGGCGACGAGGACGAGACCACCTCTGACCCCATCGTCAAAAGGCTTTATATCCCCAGTACCCGTCGCGAACCTAAGTGTTGAGCTGCAAGGCCATCACCTCCAAGACCGTGATAACCAGCGATGGACGCATCCTGGGCAGGATGCGCACGGCCATGGTCGACGAGGACTGGGCGATTCCCCTCTTCTCCATATTCCTGGAGCGGGAGCTGGCCCGGAAGTTCCGCATCCGACGGCCCCTCCTGGGGAACCCCAGGGCCTACTTCAAGACGGGGGAAGTATCTGCATTCAGCGACAACGCGATATTGAAGAGACGGCTGGACGAACTCGGGGATCGTCTGTATCCCAGGGGAGAAGGGAGGGAGGCGACGAGGATGCTCGGGAAGAAGGTCCTGGGGGAGGAGGGATACAACTTCGGCGAATTGGCGGATATGAGCCTTGACCAGGCGCACTGGAAGATCCCAGAGTTATTGGTGGAAGTGCGCAAGAAGGCGGCCGACGACATGGGCTTTCCCCTCACCCTGTTCGGAACCTGTCACGCGAAGGTGCCGGTGAAGCGCGTCGAGTCCTTCAAGGACCATATCAACCTCTCCATGGGCCCCGATGGCTTCAAACAGTACATTATCAAGGAGAGGCATCGGGAATAGGGTTTTTACCGCCGGCAACCATCATCGGACGTGGACGAAATCGCCGTCGAGCCAGGCGTCTACGCCACGCGGGATTACGGGCTCTACTTGGCGGAGGAGAAGGCCCTTGTGGTGGCGGACCTGCACCTTGGATACGAGGGGGTCCTCAGAGAACGAGGCGTAGCTCTCCCCCGCTTCCAGAAGAGACACATGATGCAGCGGTTAGGAGCCCTCCTTGCGCGCTACGATCCCGACGTCCTTATCGTCAACGGGGACTTCAAGCACGAGTTTTCCCGGAACCTCAAGGAAGAGTGGCACGACGTCTTGGACGTCCTCGACTTCCTGGAGGGAGAGACGGACCTGGTTTTGGTGCGAGGCAATCACGATAACTTCCTGAAGACTATCCTGAATCGCAAGGGCCTGGAACTGCATCACTCCTACGAAGCCGGTCCCTTCACCATTGTTCACGGTCATGAACCCGTTGACACGGGTGGCCACTTCATCCTGGGCCATGAACACCCCTCCATGCGGTTGAAGGACAAGATCGGCGCCTCCGTCAACCTGCCCTGTTTTGTGGTGACGGCGAAGGCGATCGTGTTGCCCGCCTTCAGCCCGCTAGCCTACGGTTCTGACATCCTCCGGGGGCCCTACCTCTGTCCCGCGCTCGATGACGAACTCATGAAGGAAGCGAGGGTGTATGGCCTGGACGAGGAGTTGGGCATATTGGATTTCGGGAAGACCTCGGAGCTCCTCAATGTAAACGGCTGACCTTCCCCTCAGGCCGCCCTGAACCGGGTCTCGGCATGGAGTCTCGGTCAATTCGCACAACCCGCGGAGATGATGCTATTATGCAGCACGGATTTCGCGTCCCCGATGACAGAGAAGATACCGGCGGCACCGGGAGTCGTTCGCCAATACAAGACAGGAGACTTGGAGGCATGTCGCGCCCTTTGGGTTGTCTTGACGGAATGGCACCGCGACCTCTACCAAGACCGTAAAATCGGTGGGGCCGATCCCGGCCGCCTCTTTGATGAACATCTCGATAGAGTGGGTGCAGAGAATGTCTGGGTGGCGGAGGTCTCCGGTGAGGTCGTAGGCCTGACAGGGTTGATCCCAGCGGAGCACGATCCTGAACTGGAGCCGCTCGTCGTCAAGGAGCAGTACCGAGAGTCGGGGATCGGGAGGCAGCTCGTCGAGACGGTCATCGACAAGGCTCAGGCAGAGGGGGCACGATTCCTCCGCGTAAGGCCCACTGCCCGGAACGACCTCGCCCTTCTCGTCTTCCACAGGCTAGGCTTCGACATCCTGGGACACATCGAGCTGCTGATGGACTTCCGCTCGGTGGATCCCACGACATGGCATCCTGGGGAGAAGATCGCAGGCCGAGACTTCAGGGTTTGACAAACTGGCCGGTTGGCTTCCAGCTCGCCGGGTCGATAGGCTAGTACACTACCACGTCGTGCGAGGGTCCAGTGAGTTCCATACCCTTTTAACGCCAGGTCGGTATTGTCGAATCGATATCATGCCTCAAAAGACGACCCTTTCTCTTATCAAGGCCGACGTCGGCAGTGTTGCCGGTCACCAAGCGGTGCATCCACGCCTGGAGGAGCTCGCTCGCGAGTCCTTGGGGGATGCCAAATCCGCGGGCATCCTGAAAGACTTCTACGTCACCCACTGTGGAGATGACCTGGAGCTCATCATGACCCACCAACTCGGCGCGGACAGCGCCAAGGTTCACGAACTTGCCTGGAACACTTTTCAGAGAGCCGCCAAGGAGGCGGAGGCGCTGGGCCTCTATGCGGCCGGGCAGGACCTCCTGGTAGACGCCTTCTCCGGCAACGTGCGCGGCCTCGGCCCCGGAAGCGCGGAGCTCGAGTTCCAAGAGCGGAAGGCGGAGCCCGTGGCCGTCTTCATGATGGACAAGACGGAGCCCGGGACCTTCAACCTCCCGATCTACCGCATGTTCGCTGACCCCTTCTGTACTGCCGGGCTGATCATCGACGTCGCCATGCACGCCGGCTTCCGCTTCGAAGTCTGGGATATCAAGGGCTCCCGGCGGGTGTTCTTCAACTGTCCGGAGGAGATGTACGACCTCCTAGCCTTCATTGGGACCAAAGGGCAGTACGTTATCAAGCGTGTATTCGCCCGCGCAGGTCAGGTGACCGAAGGAGAGCCGGTAGCCTCTGTGAGCACCGACAAGCTTGCCCACATCGCTGGGAAATACGTGGGCAAGGACGACCCCGTGGCGTTGGTGCGCTCCCAGTCAGGCCTGCCTGCCATGGGAGAGGTCCTGGAGGCGTGGTCCTGGCCCTTCATGGCCGCTGGATGGAACCGCGGCAGTCACAACGGGCCTGTCATCCCGGTCGGCATGAAGGATAACCGCGTGAGCCGCTTCGACGGCCCGCCTCGGGTCTTCGGCCTTGGATTCCAGGTGTCGGATGCGGAGTTAGTCGGTCCGGTGGACCTCTTCGATGACCCCGCCTTCGACAGCGTCCGGTGGGAGGGCGCCAAGCTGGCCGATTACATCCGGCGACATGGTCCCTTCGAGCCTCATCGCCTGCCCATGGATGAGATGGA
>CAYFZX010000091.1:0-4103 GCA_964347795.1 uncultured Methanomassiliicoccales archaeon | reverse complement strand
GGCTACGGAATGAGGCAGGAGACCTTGGAGAAAGGGCTTCAGAGGCTCGGAACCGTTTTGGCCGACGTTGCGAGCCCTGCGGCCTGACGCGCTGGAGTAAGCCTCCATGGGCGAGGGCTAAGTAGGAGGAGTCCGTGGGTGGAGACGGAGGATCAGAAATGGGACCAGAGGAAGGGCAGAAGGCGCCCGACTTCACGCTGCCAACTGAAGAGAACAAGCCGGTGACGCTCTCAGAGGAGCTGGGGGAGGGCCCGGTAGTGCTTTCCTTCAATCTCTTTGATTTCACAGGGGTCTGTGAGGAACAGGCCTGTTCCTTCCGGGACCGCTTGGGGGAGCTCCAAGGACACGGGGCCAAGGTCTTCGGGATTAGCGGGGACTCCCCGTTCGTCCGCAAGAGATTCAAGGAGGAAAACGGGATCAACTACCCCCTCCTCAGCGACTACAACAAGGAAGTCTCCAAGGCCTACGGCGTGCAGTACGACGACTTCATAGGCTTCAAGGGCGTCGCCAAGAGATCGGTTTTCGTCCTAGACAGAGGGGGCATCGTGCGCTACCGCTGGGTCACAGAAGACAACAAGATAGCCCCAGACATCGCGGAAGTTCTGGAAGCCGTCAAGCAGGTCGTCTAGCCTTGGAGGAAGGGTTCCAGGTCGGCTGCCTCCCTCAACAACGGGAGAGATGGAGCCCGTAGGTCCGGGTTTATGAGTCCGAGCCCCGTGTTGAAAAGGACCACGGTGTCCCCCTTCGTCACGTGCCCCTCGTGAACGAGGGCCCTCAGACCCAGGTAGGCTGTCGCGCCCTCGAAACAGGGATAGTGCCGTGATGGGATGCGAACGCTTCAGCAGCGTTGGGGATCTCTTCCTCGGAGACGTCGACGACGATCCCATGACTCTCCCTTACCGCGCGCATGATGAGGGGCAAGCCTTTGGGTCTGGGTACCCGCAAGCCAACCGCGATTGTCCTCGGCTTCTGGATGTCGGGCAGTTCAAGAGACCTGCTGGCCCAGGCCCTTGAGAGCGGCGCGCATCCTGAAGATTGTACGGCACAAAGGTGAGGCATCTCCTCATCCGTCCAGCCCAGCCGAGTCAGCTCCTTGAAGGCCTTCCACAGACCGACGATGCCCGTGCCGCCACCAGTGGGAAAGACGACCCAGTCAGGCACGCCCTCCAACTGTTCCCATATCTCGAAACCCATGGTCTTCTTACCCTCCACTCTGTAGGGTTCTCGAAGGGTCGCGAGATTCAGCCATCCCGCTCTGGCCGCTTCCCTGGCGTACATTCCTGCCACATCGACTGGGCCAGTAACCAGAAGGCACCTGGTTCCCCGGGCCACCATTTCCCGAAGCAGAGCAGGCGGCGTGTCCTGAGGGGCGATGACCAGTGCCTCGACCCCCGCGGCAGCCGCGTAGGCTGCGAGGGCGACCCCTGCGTTTCCTGCCGATGGGACTACCACCCGCCGAAACCCTTGCTGCCTCGCCATGGAGATTGCCAAGGCCATGCCCCGCGCCTTGAAGGTGGCCGTTGGGCTGAATCCTTCATCCTTCAGGTATACCGTCACGCGTGGCTCCGCCGGCTCTCTCTCGTGAAGTGGGCGGAGGGGCGTCCACCCTTCCCCGAGGGTTGTCACATGCTCCGGCTCCACCGGCAAGAGGGGGAGGTACCTCCAGAGGTCCCTCCTCTCCCGCAGGTTACGTTTAGAGACATCCGCAAGCTCGTAGTTGACCAGGAGACTCCCACCGCAGGCACAAGGCTCCCAGTGGGAGAGGTCGTAGGACCTGCCGCAATTGGTGCATTCCAGATGGACTTCTCCGGTCAGCCCGTCACCCCATCGTCCACGTGGGGCTGCCTCCGATAAAACCTTTATCCATGCCCTCCTAATCCTTGTGGATGGCCCCAACCTTCGATACGACAGAGAGTGAGGAGATGTGCCTGAAGTACATCTGGCTCCTCCACAATGAAGGTGAGGGACCTGCCAAGACAGGGCGGTTGTCGGAGTATCTGAAGATCGTGCCTTCCAGCGTCACGGAGATGCTGGAAAAGCTGCAGAAGCGTGGCCTCGTGGTGTACACGAAGTATCAGGGCGCCTCTCTTACGGCCGAGGGGGAGCGGGTCGCAACGAACACTCTGAAGCGGCACTGCGCCATGGAATGGTTCTTGGTCCAGATCCTCGAGGTCCCTGAGGGACAGTTCCACGACGAGGCATGTAAGATGGAGCATGTCCTGACGGAGAGCACTGCCGAGAAGCTGCGGGGGATGACCGATCAGCCAGGCACCTGCCCCACTTGTTACGACCTGAACCAGCTGCACTGTCGGCACCTGATCGCGAGGACTCCGAGCTCATCATGATTTGGCCCTTATGCACGGGCCCGCTCGACTCTTTCGGTAGACCGAAATCGCTTTATATGGCTCTAGGATAGGGTGAACCTGCCCGTTCTCGGCGAGCCGAAGAGTTGGGGGTGCGGGGTGGTCGTTGCACAATATCTTCTGACGTTTCGGGAGGTCTTAGAGGCCGCCTTGCTGACCGCGATCATCATGTCATATCTGGTCATGACTGGTCGGATGGCGCTGAGGCGATATGCCTGGTACGGTGTGTTCGCCGCCATAGCCCTCAGCTTCGTGTTGGGAGTCGTTATCTGGGTCCTCTTCGGCAGCCTCACTCAGGCGCAGCAGGTCCTCTTCGAGGGCGTGGCTGCCCTGATTGCCGTGTCCGTGCTGACGTCTGTGATATACTGGATGGCAATAAGGTCGCGGAGCATCAAATCAAAGATAGAGGGTCGTGTGGAGGCCGCGGTGACCCACGGCGCTGTCCTGGGGCTGGCCTCCGTCACCTTCATCCTCGTCTTCCGGGAAGGACTCGAAACGGTCCTGTTCCTGACGCCCTTCATGATTCAAGACGTTTCCCTGACGCTTTTGGGGGCCATCTTGGGAGTCGGTGCTGGCCTTGGGTTGGCGTATGCCATCTTCCGGTTCGGTGTCCATCTCGACGTGCGGAGGTTCTTCTACTTCACCAGCGTTCTCTTGATCCTACTTGCAGGGGGACTCCTGGGGTACGCGATCCATGAGTTGTTCGAATACGGAGTTCTGCGGGGCGTTGACTTCGGTTTCTGGGGAGAGGCCGCGTACGTGCTCCCGATCTCAAGTGAGAGTCTCCTTCACCACAAGAACATCGTTGGGTCAATCTTCGCCGTCATGTTTGGGTACACGGTGAGACCGGAGTGGGCACGCCTCATTGCCCACGTGGCTTACCTGGTTATCGCACTGCCCTTGGTCGTGCTCATCTACCGTCGGCCGGACGTCGTGGCTGCCCTTGGGGCTAGACTCAGGAACTTCACTCGCTCGTCCCCCCTCGGAGGGAAATCGACGCAAGAGGACTGACCCCACCGGTCAGCCAAGTGGTTGCTGACTTGACAAACCGGGGAAACCGAGTCAAGGCGTGAGGTACTCTGGCCCCTGGAGGGCGCCCTCCAGTTTCAGCAGGCTGACCTTCCATTCGATCCCTGGGCCAAACCCGCCCAGGTTGCCCCCGCTACCGATTACCCTATGACATGGAATGACCACGCACGACCTGTTCTTGCTCAGAGTGTAGGCCACGGCGCGGTAAGCCCGGGGCTTGCCAACCTCCTCAGCAATCTCCCGATACGTCTTGACTTTCCCGTAGGGAATCCTTCGGGTAGCTTGAAGGACTCGCACCTCAAACGGCGTGTATCCTGAAAGGTCCACGTCGTAGGTCGTGAAGTCCACCTCTTCTCCGCTGAAGTATCTCGCCAAATCCTTCGCCAGGCCAGTCCCAGGTGCCTCCCCGGGATGATCCGTGTCGTTGGTGAGCACGACTCCCCTAGCCTTCCTTCCTTCCTCACAGACGTCCACTCGGCCGAACTCAGTACGTAGAGAAGTGACCTTCATCTTATCACGTCGTAGAGGGTCTTCTCCTTTATCATCCTGGCGAGGTGTCCTGAACCTTCTTGGGGGTCAGGATGACGCGAGCATCCACGACCTTGCAGCCCTCGCCCGCCTCGAAGACCAGGAAGGGGTTGATGTCCACCTCGCCGATATCGTGGAAGTCCTCGACCATCTGGGAGAGGCGTTGCAGATACTCTGCTAGGG
>CAYFZX010000090.1:0-4112 GCA_964347795.1 uncultured Methanomassiliicoccales archaeon | reverse complement strand
CAGGGTCCAGTGGGGAGCCTTCGCCAGCTTCATGAGCGTCATCCTGGGCATCAGCCTGGTCAAGTTCCTCTACGCCCAGGACCTCCTGCCCTACTACGCCATCGGCCTCTCCGTGGGCTTCTTCGCCAACGTGATCGTGAGGCTAGTTGGCAAGATCGTTGGCGGTAGAGTGGGCGACGGCCTATTGGAGATCTCCGCCTACAAAGGGAAGACGGAGACCGTGATCAAGGACACCCCGGAGAGCCCGCAATAGAGCAGGTTTCAGGGGCAAATTGCGGTCGCGCTGCGGGTGTGCAACGCCTCCGACCGAGGCGGTGTGCGGGAAGTCGTCGCTCGAGCCGCAGGTCGTGAAAGGAGCGGTTCATTTACCCCAGGAGAAGGGTTTTATTCATAGCTAACCATCGGAGGCTGAATACAGATGGAAGAGGTCTGGGTGGAGAAATACAGGCCCAAGGACTTGGGGGAGGTTGTCGATCAGGACCAGGTGGTGGCTCGTCTCAAGGCCTACGTGAAGACGGGAAACCTGCCCCACCTCCTCTTCGCGGGCCCCGCCGGTACGGGGAAGACCACTTGCGCTATCGCCCTGGCCCGGGAGATGTTCACGGACGATTGGAGGGGCAACTTCGCGGAGACCAACGCGAGCGACCAACGCGGCATCGATGTCATCCGGACGACCATCAAGAACCAGGCTCGCATGGCGCCAATCGGAGCTGGCGCCTTCAAAATCCTCTTCCTGGATGAGGCTGACCATCTCACGAACGACGCTCAGGCCGCTCTGAGGCGAACCATGGAGATGTATACCCGGACGGCCCGCTTCATCATCTCTGTCAACTACTCAAGCCGCATCATTCCGCCCATCCAGAGTCGATGTGCCGTCTTCCGCTTCCGTCCCCTCAAGCCAGAGCACATCAAAGAGTACGTAACCAGGATCGCCAAAGCCGAGGGACTGAAGGTGAAAGCGGACGGGATGGAGGCTTTGGTGTACATCGCCCAGGGCGACCTTCGCCGAGCCACGAATGCCCTTCAGGTGGCGGCGGCTCTCTCCAAGACCGTCGACTCGGAGTCCCTCTACAGGGCTGCAGGGGCCGCGAGTCCGGAAAACGTCCGCCAGCTTGTGGAAACGGCCCTGAAGGGCGACTTCCTTGGCGCCCGGAACCAGCTGGACGATTTGCTCATCGAGTATGGGCTGGCCGCGGAGGACCTCCTGCGGGAGGTGTACCGCGCAGTGTACGACCTCAACATCCCCGACGAGCTGAAGGTGGAAATGGTGGACCGGATCGGGGAGGCCGATTTCAGACTCATCCAGGGCAGCAACGACCGCATCCAACTGGAGTCCCTGCTGTCGAGCTTCGCCCTGATGGGAAGGGATATGAAGGAGGTGGCCTAGTGTTATCGACGAAGAGAATAGAGGCCGAACTTTTATTACCGCACAGAAGCAGGCTCCAGAGACATCTAGAAGAGGAGTGCACCCATGGCTCAAGGTAGGGTTTCTCCGAGAGTCCTCAACGGCATCTTCTGGGGCATATTTCTCGCGATTGCCGTAGGCTCCTTCATCATGGCACCCTCCCTAGGGTACGTCTACTCCCCTGAGATCTCCCTGGCGACCTACAGCACGGTGATTCAGGGCATGGGAGCCCTCCTGGCCATCGCCGCCGCAGGACTCTTCATGTTGAGGCTGAAAATCGACCACGCCATCAACAGCCTTGAAGAGCGGACCCTCGGCGTGCTCAACAACCGCCTCGGATGGTCCGTCATCCGGTGGAGCGATGAGTTGGAGACCCGAATGGAGGAGGAGTTCATGGGGGCCGCATATCCGGACGTGTACGAGGCGGAGGCCTCGGAGGACTACCTCGAGAAGGAGCTGGACGAGCTCCTGGACGCCATCCTCGTTGAGGAGGAGGCCGGAGCTGGCCAGGTCCAGCGTGAGGTGCCCTACCAGGAGACCAGGCCGGCCCTGAGTTCCGATGTCAAGGAGGTGCTCGCCGCTATCCGGGAGAGGAGAGCCCTGCTGTCGCGCCGAGCGAGCCTTTCGAAGATCATGGGTGGGCCTCTCGCCATGCTTGCAGCCCTCGTGGCCGTGTCGGCGTGGGCAATACCTGCCACGGACACTTTCTTGATCAGCCAGGAAGCCCTGAACACTTCGCTGATCTTCACGGCCACCTACGGTGGCGTTGTAGCCCTCATATTTGCCGCAGCCGCTGCACTGAAGGCAGCCTTGTCGTAGACGTACGGACCTTGCGCGGTCTGCCAATTCTTCCGCGCCCAGCTCAGCTGCCTGCGTCTTTGGGTTCTCGCCCCTCGTTGGACACGAGAAGAGACACCCCTTCCAGAGGCGCTCTATAGTGTATTTACGGAACCTTAAGGAGGAGCTCACTGCCTCCCGGCCATAGGCAGTCAGATGGTGATCGAGGCTGAGACCAGGTTCTCGCATCCAGTGCCCGGAAACATGGACCATCCCGAGGCATCGCGGGTGGCCACTGGCCTGAGGTAGTGACTGGTGGTGTCATGACGAGCATTGAACTTCCCGAAGCGAAGATTCTTGCGGAACAGATGCACGAGGAGCTCCGGGGCAAGCAAGTCCAGTCGTATCAGCTTCAAGACATCGCGAGACTCCAGAGAAGCGGCTTGATGGCCAAGGACACAAGCTCCTTCGACCGGCTCGTCGACGGCAAGGTCGAGTCCGTGGTGTCGAGGGGCAACGTCATACGAGTCCAGTTCGACAATGGGATGAACCTGATTCTTGGCCTGGAGTATGGAGGCAAGATCTTCTATCACCCACGTGGGGAAGCAGTTCCGGACAAGTTCCACCTGAAAGTCGCCTTTGGTGACGACACCGCGTTGACGGTGAGACTCACCAGCATGGGTCACATCGATGCCGCGAGGGACGATGGCCTCGAACGTTCCTATGCCTACAGGCGCGAGTTCAATCCCAGGGTGGCCTCGCCGATCGATGGCGAGTTCAGCCTCGACCTGTTCTCACAGCTCTTGGCGGGCAACAATCGGATGCTCAAGTCGGCGCTGGTGGGGAAGGACGCCATTGTCGTGGGACTGAGCAATAGTGCCTTTCAGGACATGTCCTACCGAGCCAAGCTTCACCCCAAGAGGAAGGCCGCAGAACTGAACGCTGCGGAAAGGCACGCCCTCTTTGAGGCCCTGGATCTCGTGTTGCGAGAGAGGATTCGACTCAAAGGAAAGGCGGGGTTCTACGACCTCTACGGGAACGAGGGTGGCTACAGGCCCGCCATGGGCCCCCACATGACACTGCAAGTTTGTCCATCGTGTGCAACGCCGATTGAGAAGCTGAGCGTCGGGGGAGGGCAGGTGTACCTCTGCCCGACGTGTCAGACATGAAGAATCGAGGCGTTTGGAGTTCACGCTGGAAGCTGCCAGCGCCGCCCGTGTGTTTGTGTCGGCTCACCGCCGCGGGGCCTCAGGGGGGCCCTCGTCTCGGAGGCCAAAGCTTCCTGCAGTACCCTAAGGCTGCGAAAGCGCCTGCTCTAGCGAGGCGAGCTTGCGCTCGAGACCCTTCATCCGCTTCTTCAAGTCGCCCACGTCCTTCTTCAGTGCGTCCAAGTCGTCCTTGACCCAGAACCAGAGAGGGGAGGGCGTTTCAGGAACATCGGTGGGCTCAGGGAGGGGAGGCTCCCTCGGGATATCGCCCGGCTTCGGAACGCTAGGGATCGTCGAACTTCACCCAGTTTACAATCCAGTGTGCCGGTTATAACGTTAGCGGGCCTCCTGGGAACAAGAGGGCGGGAAATTTGGCCTCCTCAGAGCAGCTCCTCAACGGTCTTCTCCGCTGCGTGCTTCATCTTTGAGTAGCGCGTGTAGAGGAAGACCGAGATCACCACGAGGGCAACGACCGCAATCAAGAGGGCCAAGGTCAAGGGCTGGAACACCTGCTCCGTAATCGGCAGCACTTCGGTGGTGATAGTCACGTCCACGGTGGCACTCACGCTGCCGGAGGTGACTGTAATCGCGCCGGTTCCCGTCTCACTCCCTGCCGTGAAAGTGGCCGACCAGTCCGCCCCCGCCGACGTAATGGTGCCAATGGTTGTCGCCCATTCGAAGGTGGCGTTGCTAATCTGATTCCCATGCTGATCCACGGCGAC
>CAYFZX010000089.1:0-4223 GCA_964347795.1 uncultured Methanomassiliicoccales archaeon | reverse complement strand
TCCGCGTGCACGTGGGCGAACGTATCCATGTCCCGTGCATTCAACGCGTCTTCCATCGCTTCCACCAGCTTCAAATTGTCATTCTCAGCCATGTGAATCCCGAGTGGCCAGACCACAGGGCTATTTGAGGAGGCGCCCTGCCGTGGTCTCCCCAGGCGAGTGCTCATTGCCCGTGGGTCGTGGGCCACGCGCCGTGCCAGGCACCGGCCAAGCCTGGAGCTAACCCGCCGAAGATGGCATATGGCACGTGGGGACTGACGGATCCGTGGAGGGCCTCCTGCCATTCTCCGCGGCTTTGGGTCTGGTGCTGCTGCTCGAGCTCGGGGACAAGACGCAGCTCGCAACGATCTCCCTGGTCACCCGCCACCCCTGGGTCCCCGTGTGGGCTGGCGCGTCCCTCGGCCTGGTGCTGGTGACCGCGATGGGGGCCGCGCTGGGGGCGGCGCTAGCCTTCTATCTCACGGCCTGGATGGTGGCCATCCGCGTGGGGGGTGGGGTCGTGTTCATCGCCTTCGGCCTCGTCACCCTCCTCCGCCGGGAGGCAGAGGCCGAAATCTCCACGCGGCGCAGCGCTTTCACGGAGGCCCTTACGTTCAACCTCCTGGCGGAGCTGGGGGACAAGACCCAGCTCGCCGTCATCGTCCTCGCGGCGACCGCTGTTGCCCCCGTGTCCGTCTTCCTGGGGGCGAGCCTCGCCCTGGTCCTCATGGTGACCCTCAGCGTGGTGATCGGGACGACGCTCGCGAAGTTCCTCCGCAAGGATTGGTTGCGGTTCATCGCCAGCGGGCTCTTCGTCGCCGTGGGGGTCTACCTGATCCTCGAATCGTTCCTGCTGTGAAGGACCGCCCGAGCTGCCCGGCAGGCTCGCTGCAGGTGTCTCCCGTTCTGGAGTGAATCCCTGGTGACCCGACCCAAGAGGGCGATGGTCGACCCCTTCCCTCCTGTTTTGCTTATTCTCCAGGGCGGGACCCAGAACGAAGAACACGAGGAAGAAACCGTCCCGTTCTTCCCATGTACTCCCGATAACGCGCCCCGAACCCCTCCTCAGAGGACAGGAGTTCCTCCTCTCGCCTCGCCCGATAGCTTGCGATGGCCACGACGAGCAACCAGTTAAGCACGAGGAGGAGATGGAGCAACAGGAGCGTGACGGAGAGGGACAGCAGGATGACGGCCGTATAGGCTGGATGGCGGATTCGTGCGTACGGTCCCGTGGTGATTAGCTCATGATCCCTCGCCACAACAATCTCACTGCGCATGTGGCGACCGAGGGTGCGGGCACTCCCCAAGGCCAGCAACCCGGCGGCGAAGAACAGCACCAGACCGATGCCTTGAGCCAGCGTGTCGCCCGGGAAGGACAGGTTGAGGACCGTCCCGGTGACCGTCTCTGGCAGCAAGACGGCCAGAAACAGGGCCGGAATGGGAACCAGATTGACGATGGGCCAGGCTGCTTGCACCCCTCGAGGGAGTCGCCGCTCCGCCGCCTTCTCGAACGTCCTGGCGCGGGCGTGGCGAGCTGACGAGATGAGAAAGGAGACGGCCGTCCCCACCCACAGGGCGAGCAGGATGCCAGCAAACAGTCGCAGGGTGGGGAGTTCGAGCATAGCGGGGCCGAAAGGCCCAATTCGGTTTAACCTTTCGCCAACCTCCCCCGGGGCCCTGACATCACGAGGGGGTGTCCCACGGTCGAACCCGACGCGCCGTGCCAGCTGAGCCTTCCCGAGGAGTCTCTTACCGGAACTCCTCCATGATGCCCTCGTAGTTCCACTTGTCCGGCGTCAGATCCTGGAACACGGGGGGCGTCTCGAGGTTCTTCAGGACCCGTTCCTCGTATGGTCGTGGCGGGTCCTTGGCCTGATAGATGCGACCCACGGGGATTTTCTCCGAAGTCATGAGGACCTCCATGGCCGTACGCCGGTCCCCGAAATCATGACCCTCCTCCGCTAGCCTTCGGATGTTCTGTCGAAACCACGCGTACGTGTTGATCTTGTTGAACGTCACGCAGGGACTGAGGTCGTCCACCAGCGAGAATCCCGGGTGCTGTATGGCCGCCTCCAGGGTGGCGACGGTGTCCTTCATGTCACCCGAGAAGGAGCGGGCCACGAAGGTGGCCCCTGCCGTCAAAGCCAGGGCGCAACCGTCGATGGCGTGTTCCTGGGAACCTTCGGGGGAGGTTCCGGAGGGAAAGCCCAGGGGGGCCGTGGGCGAGTACTGACCCTTGGTCAGACCGTAGACCTGGTTGTTCATCACCACCATGGTGAGGTTCACGTTCCGGCGGACGGCGTGGATAAAGTGCCCCATTCCGATGGCGTACGCGTCTCCGTCCCCCGTTGCGACCACGACGGTCAACCGAGGGTTGGCGATCTTGATGGCACTGGCAACTGGCAGCGGTCTTCCGTGAATCGTGTGGAAGCCGTAGGACCGGAAGTAGTCCGTAATCTTGCTGGAACATCCGATCCCCGTCACGAGGACGACGTCCTTGGGCCGCAACTCGAGGTTCACCATGGCTCTCTTGAGAGCGCCGTTCAGGCCGAAGTCCCCACACCCCGGACACCAGGTCTCCGTGTGGGCGTTGAAATCGGCGACGGCGAGGTCGTAGGTGGAGTCCATCTACCGCGCCTCCTTCACGCCGTTGACCACGTCAGCGGGGGTGAAGAGCTTGCCATCATACCGCCGGATTGTGGAGACCGGCGTTCCAGGGGCGATCAGGCTCGGGAGTAGAAACGTGAGTTGTCCGGTGTAGTTGTGTTCCACCACGAGCAAGCGATCTAAGTCCCCCAACAGTAACGCGACCTCGTCTCCGGGAAAGGGCCAGAGGGTCCGCAGTTGCACGTACTTCGTCGCAATCCCCTCCGCGCCGAGGGTTTCCATCGCTTCCAGGACAGCCCCGGTCAGGTAGCCGAACCCGAGGAGGGCCACACGCGCGGTTGGATCGCCGTGGAGCACAGGGGCGGGCAGATACGGTCTCGCCGTGTCGAGTTTCTTCATCCGCTTTTCCATCATGGCCTTTCGAAGAGTTGGATCCTCGGTGGTGTACCCCTCCTCATCGTGTTCCACGCTGGTCGTCTCGTGGATCCCACCCTCAAGCGATGGAATGGGCCGGGGCGAGACGCCATCCTTCGTCAGCTGATAACGAAGGAAGTTGCCGCCATTGGCGGTAATCGGGCCCTCGACGGCCTCCACTAGCAGCTTCCCCCGGTCCATCCGGATGCGCGAGAGGTCCAGGCGGGGAATGGTCTGCTTGTTCTGGCAGAGGGCCTGTTCCGTCAAGAAAATCACGGGGAGCTGAAACCTCTCTGCCAGGTTGAAAGCCTCCGCTATCAGGTAGAAGGCCTCCTCGATGCTCCCCGGGGACAGGACGATCCGAGGAAAGTCGCCGTGGCCACCGAAGAGGGCCTGCTTGAGATCCCCCTGCTCGGTCTTCGTGGGCATGCCTGTCGAGGGCCCTGCGCGTTGGCCGTGGAACAGGACGAGGGGGATTTCCGCGATTCCCGCCATGCTGATGGCCTCCGTCATGAGGGCGGCACCGGGTCCAGAGGTTCCCGTCATCGATCTCAGGCCCGCGTAGGAGGCTCCGATGGCCATGGTCACCGCGGCGATCTCATCCTCCGCCTGGACCACGACTCCATTGTAGTCTGGCAGGTGTTCCGCCAACCATTCCATCGTTTCCGTAGCGGGTGTGATGGGGTATCCAGCGTAGAAGCGGCAGCCTGCGACGAGAGCCCCGTACGCGATGGCTGCGTCGCCCATCACCAAGAGCCTCTCCTCGTGTTCACGTTTCCTGAGGACGTAGTCATCCACCTTCTCCAGCTCCTTCGCGGCGTACTGGGCCCCCAAGGAGATGGCCTGTCGGTTCCGCTCCAGAGTCTCGGGACCCTTGCGCGCGAACTCCTCTGCGACGATCTCCTGGATGAGGGCCTCGTCCAGAGAAAGCAGACCGGCCAGGACGCCTAGGGAGACGGTGTTCTTGAAAATCTCAGCCCGGGCCCCGCCCAGATTCTCCGTCGCCATCCGCTTCATTGGGACTTCATAGAGGTGGACCTCGTCCCTGTCCCAACCCTCCGGCCCTTCCCCTCCCGAGTTATCAAACAGCAGGACCCCGCCCGCAGCGATCTCCTTGCCGTGGAGGTCTACGGCTTCACGGTCCAGAGCGAGGAGGAAGTCTACGTGATCCTTCCTGGCCATGATGGGCCGATCCTTGGTCCTGATGGTGTAGTTGGTGGGCA
>CAYFZX010000088.1:0-4544 GCA_964347795.1 uncultured Methanomassiliicoccales archaeon | reverse complement strand
GGCAACAGGAACCATTGCACCTGGTGGGACCATGGGTGGCACATGGTCAAGCAGTATTGGTCAGTCCGGTGCCTGGATGAGCATTGCCGGGGCAGCAATCTGGGAGTAGCCTGAGCTTCAGGGTGACCACAGGAACCCCCACAAACCCTCTACGGACGAAGACTCCCGAGTCACAGAGTCCGCAGGCGAGAATGTCAGCGCGTGCACTGCACTGGCGTGATGGCCACGTCGAACCCATTCAGGCGAGAGGTGCTAATCGAGCGAGTTAGTCACCAGTCCGCGTCTCAGAGATCTAGTCTCCCCTTGACGAGACGGTCGACCACCGACGAGTCCGCCAGGGTGGTCGTGTCACCGATTTCATCTACCCTTCCGGCGGCGATCTTCCTAAGGATGCGTCGCATGATCTTGCCGGATCGAGTCTTAGGGAGGTCATCAGCGAATTGAATGGCATCGGGGGCAGCGATGGGACCTATCGTGCTCCTCACGGTCTGGACTAGGTCCTCCCGCAACCCATCTGACGGCGTATTGCCCCGCTTCAGGGTGACGTAGCAGTAGATCCCCTGCCCCTTGACCTCGTGGGGGAAGCCCACGACGGCGGCCTCGGCCACCTTCTCGTGGGATACCAGGGCGCTCTCGATCTCAGCCGTGGCAAGCCGGTGCCCCGAGACGTTGATCACGTCGTCGATGCGCCCCATAAGCCAGTAGAAGCCATCCTCGTCGATTCGGCAACCGTCGCTCGTGTAGTACTTCCCAGGGAATGTCGAGAAATAGACCTGCTTGATGAGTTCATTCTTCTCATCCCCGAAAACCCCACGGATCATTCCGGGCCAGGGCTTGGTGATTACGAGGGCGCCCCCCTCGTTGACGTCTGCGACCCCGCCATCACTCCTCAGGACCTCGGCTTCGACCCCGAAGAAAGGCAGGGAGGCCGAGCCCGGCTTCGTGGGGGTAGCGCCTGGCAGTGGGGTGATGAGTATGCCCCCCGTTTCCGTCTGCCACCAGGTGTCCACGATGGGACACCGCCCCTGTCCGATGAGGGTGTAGTACCACATCCAGGCCTCGGGATTGATGGGCTCCCCAACAGTGCCCAGGATGCGTATGCTGGAGAGGTCGTGCTTGTTGGGCCAAAGATCCCCATGCCTCATTAGGGCTCGAATGGCCGTGGGTGCGGTATAGAAGACCGTGACCTTGTAGTCCTCCACGATCTTCCAGAACCGGCCCGGGTCCGGGTAGGTCGGAACCCCCTCGAACATGAGCACGGTCGCGCCGTTGGAGAGCGGTCCGTAGACGATGTAGGAATGGCCGGTGATCCAGCCGATGTCCGCCGTGCACCAGAAGATATCATCATCCTTCAGGTCGAAGATGAATTTGGCCGTAACGTGCACGTAGACCATGAAGCCGCCGGTGGTGTGGAGCACTCCCTTCGGCTTGCCGGTACTGCCGCTGGTGTAGAGGAGGAACAGCGGATCCTCGGAGTCCATCTCCTCCGGTTCACACTCAGCCGTGATGTCGTCCGCGGCGATCTCCTCGTGGTACCAGAGGTCCCTCCCTTCCCGAAAGTCGATGTCGATTCCCATCCTCTTGACGATCAGGACGTGCCTCACGTCGGGGCAGGACTCCAGCGCGGCATCCGCGTTATCCTTGCAGTGGACGACCTTGCCACCGCGAGGGTAGCCGTCCGCGGTGATTAGGAATCTGGAGTCACCGTCTTGGATGCGATCTCGAAGGGATCCCGGGCTAAACGCTGAGAAGACGACGGAGTGAATGGCCCCGATCCTCGCGCAGGCCAGGAGGGCAACCGGAAGCTCAGGGATCATCGGGAGGAAGATGGTGACGACGTCCCCTCGCTTGACCCCATGTTTCTTCAGCAGGTTGGCGAGCTTGTTAACCTCGGCGTAGAGTTGCTGATACGTGTAGGTCCGCCGCTCCTCCTCCTTCTCGCCTTGCCAGAGAATCGCCACTTTATCGCGTCTCGAACCGATTACGTGTCTGTCGAGGCAGTTGTAGGCAGCGTTTAGCTTCCCCCCGATGAAGTATTGTACGTACGGCGCCCGGGCCTCGCCGATCTTCGAAAAATCGTACTCCAGGACCTTATCCCATTTCCTGAACCATTCAAGGCTCTCCTCGGCCATGCGCCCCCAGAAACCCTCCGGATTCTCTACTGATTCTCTATACAACTGCTGGTACTCTTCCATGCTCTTGACGTGGGCCGACTGGCTCAGCTCCTCGGGGGGCTGGAAGACCCTCTTCTCTCGCATCATCGAGTCTATCTCACGCTGCATCGATGCCACACCTTGCCGCGACTGAAGCACAAACGCTGCCCTATTTCAAGGCGCCTCTAAGAGGGTAAATACATGTAAATTCTGAAGGGAGGATACGGAGACCCCGGTCGGGTCCCGACTCAGGGGAAGAATCGAAGGCCTTGAGGAACTTGGGCCGAGAGGGCGGTCCCTGAGTCGGGCCACTGGACACGAAATCTTAAAGAGGAACCACCCGTATTCGCTGGCCTACGTGTTGAGGTCCGCGAGCTCCTTGCTCTCAAGTCGGATAATGACGTCTGAACTCATTTTAACCATTGGTTACATCGAGCCCTTCATTAGGAACGCGAGCGAGTTGAAAGCTGAGGACGAAGAACGTCGGATGTCCACCAAAAACACCACGACATCAGATCTTGTGACTCCCGGCCCTGTGGCAAGACATGGGATGGTGATGGATCCTGAGCGAGGACGAGACGCCCGAGGAACAGCAGTTAGAGGAACTCATAGAGGAGCGCACGGCTAAGGTCAGGCAAGAGCTGGATGACCGCCTGGAGCGATTGAAGTACCAATACGAGCGGGAGCTGAACAACTTCCGCTACGAGATCCAGGAGCGCGATTATCGACTCAAGGCCTACGAGGACAAGTTCAACAAGATCAAGGAGCCGCCTCTGCTCTATGCGTACGTCGTCCGCAAGGAGGGGCCGGAACTCTCCGGCAATCAGGTCGTGGTCGCTAGGGCAACCGAGATGCTCAAGGTCTCCACCGGCTTCACGGATAAGGACCACCTGAGGATCGGCCAGTACGTTTGGGTGCACCCCCAGACCTACGCCATCGTGGAGGAGAGCCACGAGATTCACCGGGGCATCATGGGCAAGGTCCAGGAGGTCTTGGAGGATGCCCTGATGGTGAGCATCGAGGGCGACCTAGACAAGAGGATCGTGAAGTGCGACCCCGACCTGGCGAAGACCGTCAAGCCCGGCTTCCAGGTATCTCTCCTCCCCCCTACCATGGAGATTCTGCAGGTGATCGCGGACGCCGAGGTGAAGAGCCTCCTCCTGGGCGAGCGACCCAACGTCACCTACGAGATGATCGGTGGCCTCGACTGGGCCATCGAACGCATCAAGGACGTCACCGTCCTACCCTTCCAGCAGAAAAAGCTCTTCGCGAAGGTGGCCCTGAAGGCGCCCAAGGGCATTCTTCTCTACGGTCCCCCAGGTTGCGGCAAGACTCTCGTAGTCCGGGCCATCGCCACGGAAAACGAGATGACCTTCTACAACGTCTCCGTGGCGGATATCCTCTCCAAGTGGGTCGGCGAGAGCGAGCGAATCACGAAGGAGATCTTCCGGCAAGCCCGCGAGAAGTCCCCAAGCATCGTCTTCTTTGACGAGATCGAGGCCCTTTTCACCACAAGAGGCATCCTGGACACGTCGGGCGTCCACAAGAACATCATCGCTCAGATTCTCTCTGAGATGGACGGCCTCATCGAGCTGGAGGACGTCTTCGTCATAGGCTCCACCAATCGGCCGGACTTGCTTGACCCTGCCCTGATGCGCCCGGGACGGTTCGACGAGATCGTTGAGATCCCGCGCCCCGACCGGAAGGCCGGTGGGAAGATCCTGGACATCTACCTGAAAGACGGCCTTCCCCTCTCCCCGGACCTTATCCAGGAGTACGGGGACTACGCCACCGCACACAGCGCCCTCAAGAAGTACGTGCTGGAGGAGCTGTACGGAGAGAACAAGTGGGTCCGCATGAAGCTGGACTCCGAGGCCAAGGAGTCCGTGAAGACCGTCAAACGGAAGGACATCATCTCCGGTGCCATAATCGAGGCGGTCGTGAAGACGGCGAAGAAGAACTTCATCAAGCGGGCGATGAACAAGCCCGCGAAGCAGCGCTCCAAGGAGGGCCTCTCGATGAAAGACTTCCGCCTGGCCATCGAGGAGGAGTGCAAGGAGCACGCCATCACCGAGATATACACCTACGAGAAGCGGCAGCGGGAGATATTCAAGCAGACTGGGACCGACCCTATGGTCGGATAGGAGGGCTGATGAGGCCCATCGTCCAGGGCACGGAGCACGAGTACACCCTCTACTCCCGCAGGATGAACAGTCTCGGGGTCGATCCACACATCTTGGCCCTGGAGATGTTGCGGGAGAGCGATCTCCACCTGGCGGGAGAGTGGACGACCAACGGTTCCCGGGGCTACTACGACGTAGGCCACTTGGAGATATCCACGCCCGAGACCTCCAACTTCCGAGACCTCATCGTTTGGGAGAAGGCAGGGGA
>CAYFZX010000087.1:0-4658 GCA_964347795.1 uncultured Methanomassiliicoccales archaeon | reverse complement strand
TGCCAAAGGCGCCGTTCACCACCACCAGTTCCTGGCTTTCCTCCACCGTGACGCGTTCGTCCGTCGGCATCGCATGCTCGCCCTGGCTCTCCAGGTAGCCTAGGAAGGCTTGCAGAGCGTGGTCGTTGACCGGATAGTCTTCCAGGTCACGCTCCCGCCTCAAGCGGCCAACCTCATGGGCCACCTCGAAGGGCACGGGAATCTCCTCTCCCACCCAGCTGGGAATGCCGCCCAGTTCAGCGACCGGTTGGACCGTGACCCGGTCCTCGCCGATGTCCACGACTTCCCAGGTCTGGCCCCGCATGATGAAGGAAGACCCAACGTGAACTTGGCCGGCCACAAAGGCCTCGTCTAGGGTCCCAACGTACCGCCGACTGGACACATCCTGAACCCGGTAGCTCCTCTCGTCGGGTATCATGGAGATGTTCTCATAGAAGTACGGGAGGGAGCCGAAGGCCTTGTAGAAGGTCGACTCCCGCAGCCGGAGGACTCTGAGATCGCTCAGCTGTCGCAGCACCTCCATGTAGTCAGACCACGCCAGCTCGCGGAAGGGGTAGGCGTGTTGCAGGAGCTCGAAGAACTCCTGGACCTCTCCCCGCCCCTCGGTCATGACGTGGCCGATCACTTGGTTGGCCAACACGCTCAGCGGGTTGGGCCGCACTCTGTACTGCTCCAAGAAGCCTCGCAGACCTCGCCGGGCTATCACTGCGGCCTCTGCTAGGTCCTCCTCGTTGGACGCCACCACGATGCCCTCGGAGGCCCGTCCCACGCGATGTCCAGAACGGCCTACCCTCTGTACGAGCCTCGTCACCTCTCTGGGAGAGTTGTACTGGAGCGCCAAGTCGGCAGAACCGATGTCAATGCCAAGCTCCAGGGATGAGGTGCAAATCAGCGCCTTCAACCTCTCCTCCTTGAAGTCCTCCTCTGCCTGGATCCTCGCGTCCTTGGAAAGGGAGCCGTGGTGGACACCGACGGAGACGTCCTCCCAGAAGCGGTAACGCGAGGACAGGAACTCGGCCGCATCCCTCGTGTTGACGAAGAAAAGGGTGCTTGTGTGGGCCTCGAAGAGTTCTCGAGCCCGCCTCAGCGCGGCGGCCTGCTGGGGCTTGACCGTCAGCCTCTCTGCCAGCTCCTCGTCCTGTTCGGTAGGCTCCGGGAGCTCCACCTGGAGCCGCATCTCCTTGGCGGCCCTTACATCCACGATTTCCACGTCGCGTCCAACACCGCCGAGGAAGCGGGCCACCTCCTCGGGGCTGCCCACCGTTGCCGACAATCCGATGCGCTGGAACGCTCCGTCTGTCAAGCGTAGAAGCCGCTCTAGTCCCACGGCCAGCTGTGCGCCTCTCTCGTCCCCGGCCAGCTCGTGGACTTCGTCCACCACAACCCACTTCACTTGCCTCAAGTGCTGCCGCAGGCGGGACCCAGTGAACATGATCTGAAGCGTCTCGGGGGTCGTGATAAGGATGTCTGGCGGCGACCGACTCTGTCGCGTCCTCTCGGATCTGGAGGTGTCACCGTGGCGGACGGCCACATCCAGGCCCAGGAAATCGCCGAAAAAGGCCATCCTCCGCAACATATCCCGGTTGAGGGCCCGAAGGGGGGTGATGTAGAGGCAGCTTATCCTAGCAGGCCCCTCGCGGAGAATGGCATCCAGAATGGGCACGATGGCGGCCTCGGTCTTCCCGATGCCCGTGGGAGCGATCAAAAGGACGTTCTTCCCCCCCTGGATCGGAGGCACAGCCCGTTCCTGTGGCTCCGTGAGATCGCGGATTCCCAGCTCCTCCAGCGCCTCGAGGATCCGGGGGTCTACGGCCAGCTCCATGGCAGCGCAACAAAAGGTCTCTTGCCTCTTAAGCCTAGTTTGGCTGGTATCGTTCAGAATATCTTTATCCCCTCCGGGCCTAACGCCCCTCGGTGGTTCTCTGCAGGATCTGATGCGGGGGGTTTTGGACCAGTTCGAGGCCGACTACCTGGAGATGCGCTACCATGCCAGGGAACTGACGCGCATCCGAATCGTCACCGGGGAGTTAGAGGATGCCAATCACACCGACTACCGGGGCATCGGCATAAGGGCCCTTGTGAGCGGTGCCTGGGGCTTCAGCAGTACCAGCAAGCTGGATAGGCCTTCCCTCAGGCAGGCCGTGGAGGATGCCATCAAGGGAGCCCGAGTGGCGTCGACGAACAAGTCCGAGAAGATAGAGGCGTTGGCTGAGGGGGAAATGGCCACGGGGAAGTATAGTATTGAGGAGAGGGGAAGCCTACGGGACCGCAGCTTGGAGGAGAAGATGGATCTCGTCTCCTCCACCGAGAAGATGGCCAGGCAAGAGACGCCGGAAGTCAAGAGCGCCACCTGCATCTATCGCGAGTTCATTGACGAGAAGGTCATCCTGAACACCGATGGGTCAGAGGTTGCGCTGCGCGAGGTCAGGCCGGACTTCTACATCATAGCGGTGGCCTCCGAGAACGGGGACCTGGTGAGTGCAAACGAGACCGTGGGTGTGGCTGGCGGTTGGGACGACCTGTTTCACAGAAAAACCCCCGAGGAGATGGCCGTGAGAGCCGCAGCCAGGGCCTCGAGGTTACTCAAGGCTCCATTCCCCAAGGGAGAGCGGGCCACCGTCATCCTTGATCCCGCCCTGGTGGGCCTCATCTCGCACGAGGCATTCGGACACACCGTCGAGGCCGATTTTGTCCTGGCTGGGTCTGCCGCCAAGGACAGACTCGGAGAGAGGGTTGCCAGTGACCTCGTTACTTTGGTGGACAGCGGCGTCCCTGATCGGGAGGGTACGCCCGCAGGAACGCTCCTGGTGGACGACGAAGGCGTTGTGACCCGCAAGGCGGTCATCATCAACGAAGGCATCCTGGAATCCTACCTGTTTGATCGCGAGACCGCTGCGCGATTCGGATTCGAGTCAACGGGAAACGCCCGGGCCTTCGAGTACAGCGACGAACCATTTATCAGGATGAGGAATACCTACATCGAACCAGGGGAGTGGAAGCTCGAGGATATGCAGGAGGACGTGAAACACGGGTACTTGCTGAAGGGAGCGGGGCCGGGACAGGCCGATTCGAGTGCAGAGTTCATGTTTGGCGTGCAGGAAGCCTACAGCATCGAGAAGGGGGAGGTTGGCGAGCTCTTGCGAGGCGTGACGATCAGCGGGAATGCGTTCGACGTCCTCAACACCGTGGACGCCGTGGGGAGGCAATTCGCCTTTGACCTCGGTTCAGGGTTCTGTGGCAAGTACCAGCTTGCCAAGGTAGATGGTGGCGGTGGTCACCTCCGTTGCAGAGCCGTCATCGGCGGGAGGCAGGAGGCATAGCATGTCAGAACTTCTGGGACTCTGCGAGAAGGCCGTCCGTCTGGCCGAGAAGAAGGGAGCCGATGAGGCGGAGGCTTACGGCGTCGACGGGAAGCAGGTCCAGGTGTTCCTTGAGAGGAACGACGTCAAGATGGGCAAGACCCAGGTGCTGGGCGGCATTGGCCTGCGAGCCCTTAAGGACAAGGGCCTTGGGTTCGCCTCCGTCAACGTCCTTGAAGAAGGGGCTGTGAAGAAGGTCGTTGACAGAGCGGTCAGCCTGGCATCCAAGTCCCCCTCAGACCCTCACAACCGGCTTCCAGAGCCCAGACCTCTGAGGGGCGTGCCTGGCCTCTACGACGACGCCAGCGAAGGCATGGAGGCCGGCGACGTCTTGGCCCAGGCCACGAGGATGCTGGAGGCGGCTAAGGAAGTCGACGAACGCGTGGTCGTCGACGGCGGTACCTTTGACGCCTCAGTGGGCGAGAGGGCCCTATACAACTCGCGTGGGGTAGAAGGACAGGAGCGGAGCAGCCTGTTCACCTACTTCATGATCGCATTTGCCAGGGAGGGAGCGGATGTGGGCAGCTTCGACTACCTGTTCGAGGGTACCCACCAGATGGAGGATGTGGCGGCAGAGCAGATGGGGCGGCGCCTGGGGGAGAGGGTTATCAAGGCCCTGGGGGCAAAGAAGGCTGAGACTTTCAAGGGTACGGTCCTCATGAATCCCTACACCGTCGAGCCCCTCGTAGCGGAGTTCGTCAACTCTGCAGTCGACTCCAACAACGTCCAGAAGGGCATGAGCAGGTTTGCGGGGAAGTGCGGCGAACGGGTAGCGTCCGAATTGCTCACCATCCGCGACGATGGCACTCTCCCCGGGGGCCTGGGCTCCTCCAGCTTCGACAGGGAAGGTGTCCCTCACAGCCCGAAACCCCTGATTGAAGCTGGCGTGCTCGTGGACTACCTCTACAACACGTACACCGCCTCAAAGGAGGAACGGGAAACGACAGGACATGCCATCGGCGATCAAAGAAACGTTCCGGCCATTGGCCCTACGAACTTTATCATCGAACCGGGCAAGCATCCCACGGAGGAGTTGATCGCAGAGGTCGACAAGGGTGTCTTGGTGACCAGATTCTCTGGGTGGCCACAAGCTGTCAGCGGAGACTTCAGCGGCGCCGTGAAGGGCGGATTCCTTATCGAGAACGGGGAGGTCGTGAGGCCTGTGAAGGAGACCCTCATCGCGGGGAACATCATAGAGCTCCTCGAGAAGATCTCGGGCGCGTCTCGGGAGGTCGAGGAAGTCTTCAACTACAAACTCCCGTATCTCCGCTTTGAGGAAGTCTCCATAACCAGCGAGTA
>CAYFZX010000086.1:0-4688 GCA_964347795.1 uncultured Methanomassiliicoccales archaeon | reverse complement strand
CAATATCCCCAGTGCCGTGAAATCCACGTAGAGCAGCGTAGCACTAGTCCTGTAATGTGTAAGCCGAGGCACCTACCGTTAGCTCTGTGGACACCCTAGCTACCCCTCCTGTAGGCGGCGTCGCCGCTGGGACAATGTTCATGTAATGCCGCGAGATTCCTGATGAAAAAGTGGCCGAGGAGGGACGATCTTGACGGCGGATCTGGAGCGTCTTCAGGAAGAAGCGGAGACCGCATGGATGGAGCATTGGAAGCGTGGCCCGACGCGCCTGCACTGGACGGAGATGCCGCCTCAGGTGGGGGAACCCGCGCCTGACCTTGAGTTGGAGGACAGCTCCGGGACCCTAGTGCACCTAAGCGACTTCTGGCACGATCGCCCCGCCCTGCTGCTATTCTGGCGACACTACGGCTGCGGCTGCGGCGTGGACCGTGCGGCTCGGCTCCGAGAGGAGCATGAAACGTATCGATCCGCTGGGGCGAATGTCGTCGTCATCGGACAGGGGAAGCCCCTCCACGCTGCCTGGTACGCCGAGAAGTTCGGGATTCCCTCTCCAGTGCTCTGCGACCCGGAGTTTCAGGCCTATCGAGCGTACGGGCTTCCTGAGTTCGCACCGGCCCAAGTCCTCTACGACGCCTCGGACGCACTACTTCGTGTTGAGGTGGAGGCCGGTAAGGCCCTTGCCAAGGAAAGACGGGAGATGGGGCGGCCCATGGCAAACAATCCATGGCAATCTCCAGGGGAGTTCGTCGTCGACACATCGGGCCGGCTCCGACTAACCTACCGGTATCAGTTCTGTGAGGACTTCCCGGATCCTCGAATCCTCCTATCCGCGATTCGAGACGCTGGCGAGTAAGGACCACACATTCAAAGAGATGGGACTTCCAGTAGAGATGTTGTCCCTGTTGATTAGGTGTAACACTGCCGCTCTAACGTCGCTCCCTCGCGGAGGCGCCTCTTCCTGACGGGGCAGGAAGGTATATGAAGAGGATGATTCTGAGCAAGGGAGAGGGAGGTGGATGTCCAGCGGTACCGCGATGAGAACCGTTGCGTCAGCATATGGCATTCTTGTTGGACTGGCTGGCATCGAACATGGTGTCTTTGAGATGCTCCAGGGCGATGTCGCTACAGGCGGGGTCTTCATAGACGCCATCGGGGATGCGCAAAGGTTTTGGCCAGGTGCGGCAGAAGCCGCCGTGACGGTTGTCCCCAGCTATCTTCTGACCGGCATCCTTGCAGTGATCTTCGGCATCTTGGTCGTAGTATGGTCTGGTGTCTTCGTGCAGCGGCGGCTAGGTGCCAGCATCCTGCTGGTTCTGACCGTAGCCCTGTTCTTGGTTGGAGGAGGGTTCGCGCCGATCTTCCTGTCGATTCTGGCCGTCGCAGCTGCCACGCGGATCGACAGGCCATTACCCTGGTGGCGGGCCCATCTCCCTGCCAGCGTCCGGGGGTCTCTCGCGAAGCTTTGGCCCGGGATACTCATCACATTCGTGATCGTGTTTTGGAGTGCCGTGGGAATTCAGATCTTTGGGCTGCCCCTAGACGTAACCGCCACAACCAGTCTAATGCAGATTCTTTCGGCCGTCATGGTTGCGCTCATGCCCATCGTGGTTGTCGTGGGACTGGCGTCCGATACGCAGACACCGCCAAGTTCGCAGCAGGGATCCTAGGGGAGAAGGGAGCCAGTTCCGGGATCTCCCCCGAGGCAACGTTGGCCCTGCAGCGCTACTGCCCTCTTCGCCCAGGTTTGGAATCAACGGGGGAAGCAGGACTCTTGTTTCCAACACGGATTCCATGCCAGACAGGGCAAGCTCGGTGGCCTCACGGCTTGGTGAACGCCAGGTTGCGTACACCATCACCCCAGACCCGGGGGAGCTCGGACCCTTCCTTCCCGCCGTCAACCTGCGCGAAGTTCTCGGTAACCCCTGAACGCAAACAGAATCGTGAGTACCTGCACGACCGCCAGGAGTTCATCTCCGGGATAGATGAGTCGGGAGACGGAGACGGTGGTGGCGAGGATGATCAGAGCTAGTGCGGCGGCCGCCAAGAAACTCCAAGGCCTGAGTCTCCAAGCGAAGAACGCGATCACGACGTAGAGGATCGACGTCGCCACGGGCACGAGAACCAGCGGGAACGCGAAGAACGGGGACCCGGGGAAGAAGGCGAGGATCGGTCCGGCAATCGCGCTCGCAAGCAGCAAGAAGATCGTCCCCTCCACGGCGAAGCTTCTCACAGGGGTGCCTTTAGGCGTCATCGGGCCGAGAGCAGACTCCTCCTACATGACCATTGGCATGCCAGCTCACACGCTGGCGGCCTGAGAACCCTTTCCCGCACCAGTGGCGGCTTGCTGTGGTGGGATGCGTCGCTCATCCACCTGCCGCCGGGTGGCTCAAAACGTATATCAAAGCCCCGGGTATGCGAGACATCTCGCGTTTGGTGATATGTGTATGAACTCCGCTGAGTCCTTGGCAGTCGTCGAGCGATTCCGGAAGGCTTTCAACGCCCACGACTGGGAGGGACTTGTTCACGTCCTGGCGGAAGACATCCTCTGGGACGCTCCGATCTCCCCAGGCCGCTTCGAGGCCGAGAGGAGGCCATCAAACGACCTCAGGAATTCGTCGCCGCGTTTCCCGACATGAGGGTCGCAATGCGGAATTCCTTTGGGCAAGGTGAGTGGGTCTGTGAGGAGTGGACCTTTCAAGGGATGCATCAGGGCCCGTTCATAGGTCCTGGTGGAAAGACTGTTCCTGCCACACACAAACGGGTCTGCGTCACGGAGTGCATCGTGCTGCGTGTTCGCGAGGGGAGCATCCGTAAGATAACGGTCTATTTCGACCGACGGGAAGTGCTTGTGGCGCTCGGTCTCGCACCCCCCTCGCTATCTTAATATAACCGCACCGTCATGCGCCCCTACTCGGAGGGGAGCTTCTCTATGAAAAGGATGTTAGCCCTTCTAGCTACAGCCGCGCTTCTGGCCGTTGTCTTTTCGGTGCCAGTTGCGGCTGAAGACACACCCAGTCGCTACGTTGTGGTGTTTGCCGGAAACGGTCTGCCCAAAGACGCGGGCAAGATTATCCAGTCTGCCGGTGGTACGCTCGTTTCGGAGTTTCCACGGATAGGAACGGCGATTGCCACCTCCAGCAGTCCTGCCTTCGGCAATGCCCTGCAGAGATCAAACAAGGTGCACGCGGTCGGATTGGAGAGGTACCAGGTACTGCCTGAGCTGGAAGTCCAAGCGTTTGTGGAACAGCCCACTGCAACGGACTTCCTCTACTTCCTCTACCAATGGGACATCAGACGCGTGAAGGCCGATATGGCCTGGCCCACGAACAGCGGTTCCCACGACACCGTCGTTGCTATCATAGACACGGGCATCGCGTGGAACCATCCAGACCTCGCCCCCAACGTCGTCTACGCAGCGTGTTTCCGGACGACGCCGGGGTGCAGCCCCTACCCTGACCTGCACTGGCACGGAACCCACGTTGCCGGGACTGTGGCCGCCGCCTTCGATGGGGGTTGGACCGTCGGGGTCGGTCCGAACCTAGGACTCGCCAGCTACAACGTCTTCGAGTACGTCCCGGGCGTCGGAGTCGTGGCCTTCGACAGTGCGATCTGGGCTGCGATGATGGACGCCGCGGAGGAGGACTTTGACGTCATCAACATGAGCCTTGGGGGCTACGTGGTGATGCCTCTCTCCCAGGAGGACGTGGCAGCGTGGACGGCGTGGCTTCGAATGGCGCAGTACATCAACCGGAAGGGGATTACGATCGTCGCCTCGGCCGGGAACGCGAACCTGGACCTCAACGGCCCCGTTGCGCACATTCCCTCAGACGTTCCAGGCGTGATCTCCGTTGGCGCCACGGGAATCCGACCCTACCCGTTCTATCCATGGCCAGACGCATACGATGTCCGAGCGTCCTACAGCAACTTCGGCGCCGCCGTGACTATCTCCGCCCCAGGTGGCGACCT
Source organism: uncultured Methanomassiliicoccales archaeon (assembly GCA_964347795.1). GTDB lineage: Archaea > Thermoplasmatota > Thermoplasmata > RBG-16-68-12 > JAJISG01 > JAJISG01. The sequence goes on along the minus strand of CAYFZX010000086.1, from coordinate 722 downwards.
GGGTCCTGAGAGTCCGCCGGCTCCCTATTGGTGGTACCTGGTCATGAGCACCTACGTCATCATCGATCCCGTCTGCGCAGCAACTCAGTCCTGTTTCCCCTGGTACGCGTGGGCCGGAGGGACGAGCATGGCCTCACCCCACGTCGCAGGGGCTGCGGGCCTGGTCAAGGACCAGGACCCAGGATTGAATCCCCACCAGGTGGAGGCGATCCTCACACGGAGCGCCGAGAGCCTCGGCGATCGACAGCAATTCGGCCACGGCATGGTAGATGTGGCTGCCGCGGTGGCAGAGGCGTAGAGTCCAACCACCCCCGAAATAGCGAGTGCTAGACGGCACTGGTCAGCGTGGGCCAGTCTGGGCAGCTAGACACTCCATGCTCGAGAGAGCCAGCGGCCTACAAGGCCGAGAATACGCCCAAAATGAGGACGATGTCGGTCCCGGCATGAAATAGAATCGACCCGAGCACACTCTCCGTCCTCTGCACCGTGTGGCCCCACGCCAGTCCGAGGAGAAACGTGATGGCGAGAAAGAGCAGGGGCTCTGGCGTGAACACGACCCCCAGGTGTATGGTCGAAAAGACGAGGGCTTGAAGGAGATTGGTCACTCGCTTCCCGAAGAAGGAGCGGTACGTCTTCAGGAACAGCCCACGGTACAGAGCCTCCTCCAGCGTTCCGCTAGCCAACGCGAAGATGAGAATCCAAGGTGTCCACGGGAGAACCCG
>CAYFZX010000085.1:0-4861 GCA_964347795.1 uncultured Methanomassiliicoccales archaeon | reverse complement strand
GGGTCGTCCGTGGCCTGGACTACTACTCTGGCCTCGTCTTCGAGCTCCACTATGAGCCGCTGGGAGCAGCGAGCCAGATCTGTGGTGGCGGAACCTACTCCCTGACCGACGTCTTCGGCGGCAAGCCCCTGCCCACCACGGGGTTCGGGATGGGGTTCGATCGAGTCCTTCTGGCCCTGGACAAGGCGGAGGTCGCGCTGCCAGGATCCCAGCTTGACATCTATGTAATCCCTGTGGGCGACCACATGAGAGATGCGGGCTACGAGGTCCTGAGAAACGTGCGAATGAGGGGATACTCAGCAGACATCGACCTGATTGGGAGGGGGCCTTCCAAGAACCTTGACCACGCCCATGCGCTCCGAGCGAGGTTCGCGATACTGGTGGGCGAGAAAGAGTGGAAGAGGGGAATGGTGGCCTTGAGAGACATGGAGAGCGGGGAGCAACGAGAGATCGCCGTGAACGAGCTAGCGCCCCATCTCGCCCGACCGGGAAGAGGATGAGCGGGGGGTGCGCCTCGGACGCGCTGTACCCGCACCCCAGTCCTGAATAGAGTGACGCCCCGATCGGGATTTGAACCCGAGTCCCGGGCTCGACAGGCCCGGATGATCGGCCGCTACACTATCGGGGCTGCTGCGGGACTCAACCGGGGGAGGCTACTTCAACCTAATGCCCTACCGGCGAATTCTGGAGACGCCGAGGAGAGCAAGAAGGACGGCGGCGGCTAGGAGGAAAGCGGTAACCTCTGTTGTCAGATCGAGTCTGGCAAGGGAAGCGGTGGCAAAGCTCACTACTGAGAGCAGGTAGACGAGGGCCGCGACGACTATGGCCCGAGACAGAAACGACATGTAGACCGACCTCAGACTCTGGCCCACGAACTTCTCAGAGGACCCAAGGCGGGTCAAAGGGAGGATCGTGGTTCTGAAACGCATCATCTGGGCCGTGAGCAGCGCCAGGGCGATGAAGAGGTACAGCTCCTGCAGCTCCATCCGAGCAACCGATATGCCGATTCCCAAGAAGGCGGAACCAACCAGACCTAGGGCCGCTCGATCCGTCCACTGGTTAGGGCGACGCGTACCCTCCAAGCCCAGCGATGCTGACAAGCCCACGGCCGCCAGGGCAAGAAACGATGGCTGCGCTGGCAGGAAGGGTAGGAAGGTGGCCACCGACCATGCCACGAGCCCGATGAGAAGGGCAGTGGGCGCGTACACGATCACTTTAGGTAGGCGGGCACTCTCCATGCCTCGACCTCCTTGATGGCCAACGCTAGCGGTTGGTCTGGACTCCAGTCTGCCACTCGCGCGAAACGTCTGAGGAGGACGACGTTTGTTTCCCGCTCGAGCTTCAGGATCGCGCGGCCAATTTCGACTGCCTCGTCACTTACCATACTGGATGCCTCGATGTCGATAAGGGAGGGCGAGACGACCATGATTTCGAAACCATGCGCCTTCAGTGTCATCATGGCCTCCCGGGCCTCACCATCGATGATGGGGGAGATTACGATCAGTTGACTGGAGGGCGGAAAGAATCGACCTAGAACCCAAGGCAGGTGCATCAGGGTCCACTGTCCACCAGGTCTTACCCTGGTCAAGGCATCCGTAATCCTGAGCATTTGCCGGCCGCCGAACGAGGGGTACACCCAATCCAGGACTGATCGCATAACAATGAGTCCGACTCGGTTCCGACCTTCGAGGAGCATCTCCGCCAGGGAAACGGCCGCTCGGACTCCCATTTCCAGGCTGCTTTCGTGAAAGGGGCCCAAGGTGGCCTCTTCCCGTGCGTCAAGGATGATCACGAAGTCTCCGCTCCTCTCTCCTTCGTATTCGTTCGTGAAGAGGGAGTCCAATCGCGCGGAGGCCTTCCAGTTCACCCGTCGCATCTCGTCTCCTGGCGTGTAGTCACGGATCGCCCAGAAATCTGTTCCAAGACCAGGAGATCTCGAGGCGAGCTGTCCCAGCCACGGCCGGATCCGCCGGGTCGTGACGCGCGCCTTGCGAAGGTCTTCCCTTCCGGGGGTAGTGCTGACCAGGTCGACTTCCTCGATGACTTTGTCCTCAATGAAGAAACCCAACAGATCCCTGCTCCTGAGTAGGATAGGGCCGAGGACGTGATTCCCCCTCACGCGAGGGTGGATTGTGTAGTGAAGTTCCGAGGTTTCTCCACTCGCCATGCCCGCCAAGACGTAGTTGCTCCCTTCGACCACATCGACCTCCGGGGGAACTGGATCGTAGACCTCCAAGAACTCAACGGGAGGACCCAGATTCCGTACGGACAAGGTAACGCCGACCTCGTCTGCCAGAGACACCCTGTCCTTCTTCACAGTCCTCGCAACCTCTACGTTCAGCTCTGGACGAGAGAACACGGCAGCTAACGCGAGATAAAGCAGCAACGGGATGACCAGGGCGACAACGGTCGGGTGCACGTTCAGGAGACCCCAGACGAGAAAGAACGCCGCGACGGCAAGGACCCAGAAGGTCAAACGCGTCCTCATGCTAGTCGACCTTCGGGACGGGGACTTCTCGCAGAATCTCCTCAATGATCGAGGACGGCCTGACCCCTCTGATCCACGGGTCCGGTTTTAAGATGAGTCGGTGGGCGAGGGCATTGATCGAGATGGCTTTCACATCATCAGGTACCACGAAATCGCGCCCATCGATGACCGCCTTCGCGCGGGAGAGTTTGAGGAGGGCCAGGGACCCCCTCGGACTCGCCCCCACTTCGACGCGAGGATGATCTCTAGTGCTCCTTACGATCTCGACGGCATACCTCTCTACATGTTCCTCAACGTAGACCTCCTCCACGGCGTTCTGCATCTCCACCAGCTTCCTAGGCCCCACGACCTGCTCCAGATCCACCTCCTCCTTTCGGCGTGCCTGTCTTCGTTGAAGGATTTCCACTTCGTCTCGGGGGGAAGGGTAACCCATGGCGATTTTGACGAGGAATCTGTCAATCTGGGCCTCAGGTAGAGGATAGGTACCCTCGTACTCAATGGGGTTCTGGGTCGCCATGACGACGAAGGGGCGCTCGATAGTGTGAGTCTCGCCTTCCAGGGTGGATTGACGCTCCTGCATGGCCTCAAGAAGCGCAGCCTGGGTTTTGGGCGGCGCACGATTGATCTCATCCGCCAGGAGCACGTTCGTGAACACGGGCCCCCTTCGAAGAATGAATTCCCCCCTCTTCCTATCCAGGACGTAGGATCCTGTGATGTCAGCCGGAAGAAGGTCAGGCGTAAATTGGGCCCTTTTGAACTTGCAGCCAAGGGCCGCAGCGAAGCTCTTCGCCATCATCGTTTTCCCCAGGCCAGGGAAGTCTTCGATCAAGACGTGTCCATCGGAGAGGATGGACAGTAGCACCTTCTCCAGCACATCCTCCTTGCCGACGACTGCTTTGGAGACCTCGGAGATGATGCGGTCGGAGAGATCCGCGACCTCGCTCAGCTTCAGTCCCACGCCTCCACAGCTTCGACAACCCTGGCGATCTCACGTGTAAACGTCCTTCCGGGGGCAGCCTCGAGAACCGCATCGGTGATGGAGGGAGGACGAGAAGGAGGGACCTCCTCTGCGGCAGTCTTGCTGAGAAAGTCCAGGATAACCGGGTTCTTGACCACGCTTTGGAGAGCCTCTCCGTTCGAAACCAACTCATCCAGCTCGACCTGAGACAGACCTCGTCGAATCTTCAGTTTGCCCAGAAAAGCCTCCCTGACCCGGAAGGCGACAAGGTGTCGACTGTATTGGAGCCCTCGCTCAGCTCTCCGGATAGTCGTCACGAGCCTCGCCAGATCTCCAGATCTCTCCGGTTCTGCTCTGACAGAGGGGACCAGGGGAATCACCTCCGGGGCCCTCGTGAAGAAGGGTCTGGTCACGGCCACGGCCAGTGCAATCAAGAGGATAACGTACAGTAACCATCGGACAGACGACTCGACGGGGAACACGACGCTGAGGGTAAGGGCTGCCATGATTACCGCTATCAGAGGCGCCACGTAACGGCGGTTCACGGTGGTGCCTCGGGAGGGTCCTTCCAGAGGGGCGCGTCCATTCCTCTTGCCTCGGCTCAGGAAGTTGGCGATTCCCCCGGCCAATCTAGCCCCCCAGCTCCCGTCTCGCTTGCCTCAAGCTGTCCAACGCTCGCTGACGGTGGGCTTCGGTCAGGGAGTGCGAGCTGTAGCGAGCTAGCTCGAAGAGACGTCGCAGGGATCTGCAGAATTTCGTCGATAAGCCCAGGTCCTTCCTGGCAGCAAGCTCCAACTCACGAGCGGTCAGATGGTCTTCGGCTAACAGACCTCGGCCCTGGAGCAGGATGAGAAGGTCGCGGTAGCAGCCCAGTATCGATGACCTTACGTCTTCGCCAAGTTCAAGCCGATAGAGACCCTTCTCAATGACCGCCGTCGTCCGCTGTAGGGCGTCGGAGGCCTCTTCGGAGAGGAGTTCCGAGAGGGCTCTCCATCTCTTCCACCGCAGGGAGTTCCTGAGAACGTAGGAGAGGACGATGGCGAGAAAGATGACCGCGACACCGACCAATGCCGGGTAAAGCCGAAGGAATCGCTGCCGGACTACGTCCGTCAATCCACCACCGGTCCCTTCCTCCCCTTCTTCGGCCGTGCCAAACTCCTCCTCCAGCTGGTCCTGCTGCTCCTGGATGGCTGGCACGATTAGGAATACAAAAGACATGACCAAGAGGCCGATTATGATAAGGGGCAGGAGTTCCTCCAAGGAGAAGCGGAGCCCCCTCAGCCTAAACCACATGTACGCCACCATGAAGACTCCCCCTGCGGCGAGGGAAACCAGGAGGGCCATGATCGCTGTCAACCCCAAGTCGCTCTCAGAGGGCAGAGTGAGTGTCGTCCCCTCGACTTCCCCTTCGGCGG
>CAYFZX010000084.1:0-4890 GCA_964347795.1 uncultured Methanomassiliicoccales archaeon | reverse complement strand
TGAAATCCTCTACGTCCTCCTCCGAAACGTCCTCCGGGAGCTCTATGTGGCAGGCGCCCTGTCGCTCAGTCGCTGCCACCTTGAAGGATTCTCGGACTTCCTTCGGGATGCTCTGAGGACTCCGTATCTGAACGGTTCGCTTGGTGATAGGCTGCATCATGTGCACGACGTCCAGCACCTGGAAGCTGGCCTGCCAGTTCTTGCGGATTCCTTTTTGCCCCGTGATGGCCACGAGAGGAAACCCGCCCAACTGAGCGTGGGCAATCCCAGTCACGAGGTTGGTGGCACCGGGTCCCAGAGTCGCGAGACAGACACCATTCCTTCCCGTCAGCCTCCCGTACGTAGCCGCCATGAAAGCGGAGCACTGCTCGTGGCGGTTCACGATTACCTCGATCTTCGACTTCCTCAGGCTTTCCAGGAGATGCAGGTTCTCTTCCCCCGGAAGGGCGAAGACATACTCTACTCCCTCCTCCTCAAGGCACTGGACGAAGAGGTCTGACGCCTTCATTCAACTCCCCGGATTGAGCCTGGGTTATCCACATGCTCGTACACGTTGACCGCCTTGATGTTGACAAACTCCCGAATGCCGAACCTGGCAAGCTCGCGCCCGAGTCCGCTCTTCTTGATTCCGCCGAAGGGCATCCGCGGGTCCGACTTCGTAATCGCATTGACGAAGAGGGTTCCGGCCTCGATGTGCCGGGCCACCCTCATTCCCCTCTCGAGATCCTGGGTCCAAACGCTCCCTCCCAGGCCGAACTCCGAGTCGTTGGCAACCCTGATAGCCTCCTCTTCGTCCTTTACGGCGATGATGGGGGCGACGGGGCAGAAGGACTCCTCCGCCGCGACTCTCATATCGGGACTCACTCCCGTTAGGAGGGTAGGTTCGAAGAAGTGCCCGTCGCGCTTCAACCTCTTGCCTCCGGCCACGAGCGTGGCCCCCTTTCCCACCGCGTCTTGGATCATGGCCTCCATGTCGTCGGCAGCTGCCGCGTTCACGAGGGGACCTACCTGAGTCTCCTCGTCCATAGGATCCCCCACCACAAGTTCGCCCATGTGCTCGGCAAACTTCGCGGCAAAGGCGTCCGCCACGTCTTCCACGACGATGAAGCGCTTGGCGGCGATGCAGCTCTGTCCCGTGTTTTGGGACCGGGCAGCCGCGGCGTTCTTCGCAGCCAGGTCAACGTCGGCGTCCTCGAGGACGATGAAGGGATCAGAACCTCCCAGCTCAAGGACGACCTTCTTCAGGTGCCTTCCGGCGTTCTCCCCGATCTTCATACCGGCATTCGTACTCCCGGTGAGGGAAACCCCCTGCACAACATCGGATGAGATGAGTTCCGCGATGGTCGCGTGATCCGCGATGACCGCCCGAAAGGTGTTCTCCGGGAACCCAGCCTCCTGAAATGCCTCTTCGATGGCCAAGGCGCACTCCGGTACCGTGTTAGAGTGCTTGAGGATCGACACGTTGCCTGCCAGCACCGTAGGAATGGCGAACCGGAGTGCCTGCCAGAAAGGGAAGTTCCATGGCATGACGGACAGGATCACACCGAGGGGCTCGTAGACAACAACGTGCACCTTGCCATCGGCCTCAAAGAACTCGTCGCGTAGCCACTCCGGCCCCTTGTCAGCGAAGACCTCCGCCGTCCAAGCGCACTTTTCAATCTCCGCCCGAGAATCGGTGATGGGTTTCCCCATCTCAGCGGTGATAAGCCTGGCATACCTCTCCTTGTTTCTCCTGAGAGCCTCGGCAAGTCTCCTGAAATATGTAGCCCGTTCGGAAACGGAGAGCGCCCTCCACCTCACGTAGGCCGCGTGGCAGGCCTGGGCGATGTCGAAGACCTGCTCTCTCGACATGGTCACGTATTCGCCGAGGATCTTGCCATTCGCCGGGTTGGCGGTGTTGAACTTCATCTATACCCCCCTGGGGACTAAATGGTCCGCTGGTTCATGGACGCTATGCCCCGCTCGCACTTTAGTATAGTGGTGGAGTCGTCACACGGACAGACAAGAAAGGATAAATCCAACGATGGACTGGTGGAGAGGCTGGCCTAGGTCAAGGGGCTGGGGCAAGAATGGCTAACGGGCTCCCGCACGTCAGGGTGGAAGGCACTTCACGCGACCTGGGTCTGCAACATGGCCGAATGGCGAGAGACAGGATTGAGGACAACGTCGATCTCTACTTCTACCGCTTTCGCGAGGAGTGGAACCTCCAACGGGAGGAGGTTCTACGCCGGGCCGGGCTCTACGCCGAGGTCATTGAGGACGCAGACACGGACTACTACGAGGCGATGGAGGGCATCGCCGAGGGCTCCTCCGTCCCTTTCATGGACATTGTCGCGATCAACGTTCGCTACGAACTTGTGTACAGCGAGTACTCGAAGCTGGGCCAGGAGCAGGGGCTCCCAAGCGGGTGCACCGCGGTTGGTCTGCTGCCTGGGAGGACGGAGAACGGTCATGTCCTCATGGCCCAGAACTGGGATTGGATTCCGGGAATTCAAGGAATCGTGCAGGAATACGAACCTTCGATGGGGCCCAGGGTCCTCGCCTTCACCGAGGCGGGAATCGTGGGAGGAAAGATAGGCCTCAACTCCAGGGGACTTGGCTTGATGATCAACGGGCTGGTCTCCGACCAAGACAACTGGGAGACCTTGGGTGTCCCGTTCCACGTTAGATGCTGGCGGGCGCTCCAGAGGGACACTCTGGAGGACGCGGCCGGTATGCTCAGGGATAGCCTGGGATCGTGTTCAGCCAACTTCATCTTGGGCCAGACCGACGGACAGGGAGCAGTGTTGAATTTGGAGACTTGTCCGACAGGGACCGAGGAGATCCCGCCCGAAGATGGCATCATCACCCACGCAAACCACTTCCTGATGGGGGAGGCCCTGGGAATCTGGGAGCCGCTGATCGAAGAGAAGACGACGACCTTCGACCGCTTAAGACGATTGGACGAGCTGGTGGGAGCTCAGACCTCAGCATTCACTGTCTCGGACCTCGAGCGTCTTCTTCGCGATCACGACCATTGGCCGGGATCCATCTGCCGACACCAAGAGGAGGCCCTTCCCGAGCCCCAGCGCTATCAAACGGTGGTCTCCACAATCATGGACCTCGACGACCGGTGGCTTTCCATCGCCTCTGGCAACCCGTGCGATGAGGAGTATAAGACGTACCGGCTGGAGAACGAGTGAACCTGGCTCACTCCAGGACTACATAGACCCGGTCATTCTCGACTGCCACGCGATAGGTGTCTAGAGGCTCCTCCGCGGGCGCCGAGAGCGCCTCTCCTGACTCGATATCGAACTGGGATAGGTGAAGGGGACACCTGACCGTGTCTCCCATCAGAAACCCCGTCTTCAGCTCAGCGTAGGCATGGGTACAGATGCCATCCAGGGCGTGAAGGACGCCGTTGAGGTTGACGACGATTAGCTTCGCGTCCTCGATGTCGACCCCGCGGATTTCGCCCTCAGGGAAATCCGTCATTCTACCGATTTCCACGCGATTCAACGTGACCCCTCGCCCACCCACTTCTGGCCGATAAGGTCGAAGAGGCGTTCCCGAGCCTGAGGGAGGTCCACCTGTTCCACGATGGGCGTTAAGAAGCCCTCAACCAACATTCTCCGGGCGCGATCCTTTGGGACGCCGCGGCTCATGAGGTAGAAGAGTTGGTCCTCGTCCACCTGCGCCACGGAGGCAGAGTGCTTTGCCCGCTGCACCTCGTTGGTCTTGATTTCGAGACTGGGGATGGCAGTGGACTTGGCCTTCTTGCTGAGGAGCATGGAATACTGTCCGAGGTAGGAATCGGTGTTGAGAGCGGTCTCCTCGATGGTGATGACGCCCTTGAGAGCCGAACGAGATCTTTCCTGCATAACGGCCTTTGCCAGGAGGTCGCTCGTCGTGTCCCTGCCTACGTGGATGACGAAGTTCGTGTTGTCGAACTTCTCCGCACCGTTCCCGTACACCACCTCAACCTGCTTTATGCTCGATCCCTGGCCGGCGAGGATGCAGTCCGCCCGAGACTTGCAGAGAAAGCCGCCGAAGCTGCCGAGGGCCTGGTCCAGTCTTCCATCCTTGTTCAGGATGGCCTGTCGCGTGAGGAAGGAGACCACGTGGTCGCCAAACCGCTCGATTGCTGCGTAGCGCAGGCTCGCGCCGTCCTCCAGAAAGACCTCGGTGGCGTTTCCAAAGAGAGATTGACCCTTCTTGGACTCATCGGATTCAAACTCCTCGATGACCGAGGCGTGACTCCCCTCGGAGAGGTAGATCACGGTCCTTGTCAGCAGGGAGGAGGCTTCCCGGGAGAAGCTCCACCGAAGGTTGATCGGAAGGGTGATATCGACCCTCGGCGGGACGAAGATGACAAACGCGGTGGAGAAAAGGGCCCGACTCATCATGCCAAACTTCTCATTGCTCGGAAGTCCTCCAGGTCGTGCCAGGATGACCTTCGCGAGGTCCGGCTCCGCCTCCAAGAGGCCAGAGGCCTCGTTGAAGTAGAAGTCCCTGCCCTCGAGCTTCTTGGTGATCCGGACTTCCTCGACCTCACCCTCCCTGACGTGGCCGAAAGCAGCCCGTTCGCCTCCGTCGTAGACAGGCTCTGCAGGAGCGGCGTCGACATCCTCCCGTTGATCCAGATGGGCTACGTCGACACCCCGGATGTCCGTGTGGCGGACGAAGAGTGGCAGGGACTCGACTGGGATGGTCCCAAAGCTCTCCAAGGCTGAGAGCCTGTCCTCAAGAAGCCACTTGGGCTCTCCCCTGGACTGGGAGATGGCGGAGACCGTGTCCTCCGTAGCGTAGTCTAACTCGAATTCCATGGGGCAACCATCCTACCTGTCGGCCCGTTGTCTAGCCGACGTCGCCCTCCAGCTCCATCCTGATGAGCCTGTTGAACTCCACGGC
>CAYFZX010000083.1:0-4898 GCA_964347795.1 uncultured Methanomassiliicoccales archaeon | reverse complement strand
GTCAATGACGCAGTGGCGAGGATCCTGGCGACCAAACTGGGCTTGGAGCCCGACTTCGAGTTCGCTTCAGTCTCCGCGTCTATGGAAGCCGCTCTGCGGGGACTCGACGTACTCCTCCTGGCCTCCGAGGACTCGGCATCGGAGGCGGTCTCAGGGATAGAGGCCGGAAACGAAGGGCTGGAGGAAAAGGTTCCCTACCAAGTGTTTGCCCTCCCCGCCAAGCGGGCACGGATAACTAGGTCGAAAACTAAATCTACTGTGGCGGAAGGTAGAGGGCGGAAGCTGAGGGGTGAACGTTGAAGGCCATCATCCTCGCGGCTGGTGAAGGAACTCGCCTCGGCCCCTTCACCTACTCGGAGCCAAAAGTCATGATTCCGGTGGGGAACCGACCCATTCTCGAATACGTTCTCCAGGCTCTGGTGGGAAACGGCATCCGCGACATCGTGCTCGTCGTGGGCTACAAGAAAGAGAGAATCATGACCCACTTCGAGGACGGGAGGGACTTCGGGGCGGAGATCGCCTACGTCGTGCAGAGCAAGCAGCTGGGCACGGCTCATGCCCTTCTGCAGGCAAAGGAGAGCCTAAACAAGGATTTCCTGGTCCTTCCGGGGGACAACGTCATCGACGCCCAGACGGTCCAGGACCTCCTGAAGGAGGGAGAGCCTCCGTCCATCGTGATCACGGAGAGCGAGATGCCCTCCAAGTACGGCGTTGTAGTTTTGAAGGGCAAGGCTGTCCGTGACCTCTTGGAGAAGCCGGCAGAGAGGATAAGCAACCTCATCAACACGGGCATCTACGCCCTGAAGCCGGACTTCCTGAAGCTGTGTGAGGACTTCGTTGGTCGAGGCATCTACGACCTGTCTGGCATCCTCCAGCAGCTCTCCAAGAAGACAAAGTTGAAGGCTGTCTCGACCAAGGGCTCTTGGATCGACGCGGTCTATCCCTGGGACCTCATCAAGGTCAATGCGACTGCCCTGGCCAGCATGGACGGACAGGTGGCGGGCAAGGTGGAGGAGGGCGTCGTCATGCGAGGTCCCGTCTCCGTCGGGGAGGGGACGGTGATCAGGGCGGGCACCTACATCCTGGGCCCTGTAGCCATTGGCGCCGGGTGCGATGTCGGCCCCCACGCGACCATCTACCCGTCCACCTCGATCGGTCAGAACGTCATCCTCGGTCCGTCCTCCTTCGTCGAGGAGTCCGTCATCATGAACGACTGTTCGCTGGGCGCCTTCTCGTACGTCTCTCAGGGCGTGCTGGGCAAGGGGGTCAGGGCGGGCTCTCACCTCTCCGTGGCCAGCGGAGCCGCTGCCATCGAGGTCGAGGGGGAGCTCCATAACCTTCCCCACGTAGGTGCCTTCCTGGGGGAGGATACGGTCCTTGGCACCGGAGTCGAGGTCTTGCCAGGTTCGGTCGTGGGAGCGAAGTGCAAGGTAGCCTCGGGGGTTGTCCTTCGGGAACCCGTACCTCATGCCGCGACGGTGGTCTAGGTGTGCGGGATAGTGGGCTACACCGGAGGCCGTCGAGCTCTTCCCATCATACTGGAGGCCCTGAAGCGGCTGGAATATCGAGGGTACGACTCGGCTGGAGTCGCGGTGCTCAACAAAGGAGTACAGCTCCACAAGGACAAAGGTGAAATCAGTCAGCTCAGGGCGTCCATCCCGGACTTCAAGGGCGTCGCGGGCATTGGGCACACGCGGTGGGCGACACACGGAGCCCCCAGCACGGAGAATGCCCACCCGTTTCTGGATTGCACGGGGAAGATGGTCCTTGCACACAACGGCATCATCGAGAACTATGTGGCCTTGAGAGAGGAACTCGAGGCCAAGGGCCACCAGTTCACGTCTCAGACCGACACAGAGACAGTGGTCCACCTTGTGGAGCACGCCTATTCCGGGAACCTTGAGGAGGCCTTGAGGTCTGTTCTGACCAGGATTCAAGGCGCCTTTGCCTTCGCCCTCATGCATGCGGACGAGGAGGGGAAACTCGTGGTCGCCAGAAGGGACAGTCCCCTTGTCCTCGGTCTGGGGACTGAGGAGAACCTGTTCGCCTCGGACGTTCCCGCCCTCCTGAAAGAAACCAACAAGGTCATGCACCTGGTGGATGGAGAGATCGCCGTCGTCACACCCTCAGATGTCCAGGTCTTCGCCCCCGACGGTTCACCTGTAAAGAGGGCCCCTGAGATCATCGCGTGGAGCGTCGAGGATGCAGAAAAGGGCGGATTTCCCCACTTCATGCTCAAGGAGATCTACGAACAGCCCGAGGTGATCCACGCCACATCCCTCGGACGTCTGAGCGATCTGGACCACAACGACCTCGCCTTGGACACCGTAGGACATGTGAAGTTGGTCGCCTGTGGCACGGCCTTTCACGCGGCCTTAGCCGGGAAGTACATCCTCGAGGAAGTCGCCGGCATTCCCGCTTCTGCGGAGCTCGCTTCCGAGTACCGGTACTCTCCAGCACCGAACGACAAGCCCTTGATGGTACTCGTCAGTCAGAGTGGGGAGACAGCCGACACCATTGGCGCGGCTCGAGAAGCGCGGAGGCGTGGATGCAAGACCTTAGCCATCACCAACTACATGGGGTGCAGTCTCTCTCGCGAAGTGGACGAGGTCCTCTATACACGAGCCGGTCTGGAGATTGGTGTAGCCGCGACCAAGACCTTCGCGGCACAGCTACTCGTCTTGTACATTCTGTCCCTGCGCCTGGGTATCCACTCGGGCCGCATCACCATCGACCAGGCCAGAAAGGCGACCGCCGAACTTCGCACTCTCCCCAGAGCCGTTCAGTCTGTCCTCGACTCCGCGAGCGAGGTTGAAGCCTTGGCGCGCGAGTACGCTCAAAGCCGGGACATGTTCTTCCTGGGTCGTAACGTCAACTACCCGATCGCCCTCGAGGGAGCCCTGAAGATGAAAGAGATCTCCTACATCCATGCGGAGGGCTACCCTGGTGGAGAGCTGAAGCACGGGCCCCTGGCCCTCATTACCGAGGACACCCCTGTGGTGGCATTGGTCCCACGAGATCATACGTATGAGAAAATGATTGGGAACATAGGGGAGATCAGCGCCCGTGGGTCCCCGGTGATTGCGGTTGCGTACGAGGGAGACAGCGAGATAGAGAAATATGTGGACCATGTCCTCCGGGTTCCCTCGATAGGGGCCATCTATTCCCCTGTCGTCAACGCCGTCCTCCTCCAGCTTCTCGCTTACTACGTGGCTCGGGAACGTGGCTGCTCCATAGACAAGCCTAGGAACCTGGCTAAGACGGTCACCGTGGAGTAGATACCCCGTTCAAGATTCGGGGCAGCTCCCGCAGGTCGCCTAGCTCAAAGTGGGGGGTAACATCCAGATCCTCAGGCTCCTGGACCCCTCTGTTCACCCAAAAGCTTGTCAGGCCGGCGCGCAAAGCACCCGTCACGTCGTGGGCGAGGCTATCACCCACATGGGCACTTTCTTGCGGCGCGGCCCTGAGTCCCTCCAGGGCCAAATGGAAAATGGCGCTCTCCGGCTTCTCCGCTCCGGCCTCTCCGGAGATAACTACCGTCTTGAAGTACTCGCCCAAGTGAAACATACTGAGCTTGGCCCTCTGAATCTGACTGGGACCATTGGAGATTATTCCGAGCTTGTATCTCTCGGACAGACCGTCCAAGACCGCTTTGGTCCCAGGATAGAGGTTGACGCTGGCAAGGCGAACCTGTCGGTAGTCCTCGGCAATCTTGCCGGCGAGATCGAGGTCGTCGTACCCTTCTCTTTGTAGAAGCCTCCGATAGGCCTCGTCGCTGATCTCCTTGTAGCTTGCCCTGGACTTCTCCTTCGCAACGACCTTGTAAGACTCGTAATACTCGTAGGGATCCAGGGAGGCCACGACGCCATGACTATGGCAGACAGCCTTGAGGGCCTCCCTGGGATCGATGCCATAGTCGCAGAGAGTCCCGTCGATGTCGAAGAAGATACATCTCAACTGAGCGAGAGACACGTCGGTCGCCAAAACCCCCCAGTCTATTTATTCCTTGACCACACTGGCTGACAAACCTTTTAAGCCGAAGTCATGGTTGGAAGTCGAACCATGATTGCGAAGCCCAAGGGCACCAGGGACTTCGGGCCCGAAGAGATGGCGCGACGGCGGTACCTCGAGTCGGCTTTCTCGAGCGTCGCAAAGAGGTTCGGATATCTGGAAGTGGGGACACCCACCTTCGAACATGCCGATCTCTTCATTGCGAAATCGGGTCCGACCATCGTGGAGGAGATGTACGTCTTTGAGGACAAAGCAGGTCGACGGATGGCCCTTAGACCGGAATTGACAGCGCCTATCGTTCGCTTCTTCCTCAGCGAGCTACGAAGCAGGCCCAAGCCCCTTAAGGTGTACTACCTCGGCAGCTGCTACAGATACGATGAACCCCAGTTCGGACGCTATCGCGAGTTCTTCCAGTTCGGAGTGGAGATTTTTGGCGGGAACCCGCTGGAGTCTGACGCGGAGGTGATCGCCACCGCTGTCGAGGCTGTACGTGAGGCCGGCCTAGGAGGGTTTCAGCTTCGCGTGGGCCACATCGGCTTGATTCGGGACCTTCTACCGACGGACACTGCGAAGCAAACCGCGATCATCGGTCTGTTGGACAAGGGTGACGAGCCCAAACTACGGCGGGAACTGGAGGGCAGCGGTCTGGGGGACAGAACGGAGGCACTGCTGGAGCTTGTCGGTCTGCGCGGTGGCGAGGAGGTCCTGCAGAGAGTTTCCGACATTATTCAGGGGCTCAGCGGAGTCCGCGACAACCCTGGCCTGGAGTACCTGGCTCACTTGGGCGACCGTCTCCCCCTGTACGGGATTCAGGATTTCGCCTACGACCTTGGGGTCGTCCGTGGCCTGGACTACTACTCTGGCCTCGTCTTCGAGCTCCACTATGA
>CAYFZX010000082.1:0-4901 GCA_964347795.1 uncultured Methanomassiliicoccales archaeon | reverse complement strand
GATCGTGCCAGTGTGAGTCGGTTGGAGGAGGAGGTTGATCGGTTGTATTGGCTCGTCACGCGCCAGCTCATGGCCGCAGCAGCTAGCAAGGCAACAGGTGTCCAGATAGGGGAGACGGATGCCAGGCACATTGCCGGGGACATGCTCGTGGCGGCTATGCTGGAAAGAGCGGCCGATGTCACGATGGATCTGGTCGGAAGGAGCGGGGAAGTGGCCCTGGAGCTATCAGGATTCCCCAAAGAGGTTTCGGAGCGCTTTCTCTCCTTAGGCGATCGGATGGAGGGCCTTGCCCGGGATACTATGGATGCTTTCTTCAGGGGAGACGTGTCAGCCTCCTCACGTGTCTTGGATGCCGTCCGTGAAATGACGGATGAGTGTCGGGAGCTCTCGACGTCCATCCCACTGGGTGTGGAGACTGATCCTCGGCACTGTGCGCTCTGTCTCCAACTGAAGACGTCCCTGAATTCCCTCACGCAGATTGCAGAGTACTACGGCACAGTGGCACACGTAGCCCTTAACCGCGCGCTGGAGGAGGAGAGCGACATATCTGTTCCGACGAGTCACCCGTCGTGAATCAGTGCTTGACACGACCCCGTCGTGTTGAGAGCGACACCTTCTCGGCAGTCTTCCTCTTCACTGCCTCCAAGACCTTCGTCACGAATTCATCCGAGTCTTCTGCCTTGAAGAGAGAGGTCCACTCCACCAGGTGCCCCTCCTCCAGCGCCCCCCGAAACGCCTTGGCACCCTCCGACGTCCTGACCAGAACTGTCTCGAATCCCTCGGGGGATCCTGTCGGCCCAACTGAGATGTCGGCGAGCGGGTTGGAGAAGTCAAGACAGGAGAGGCAGCTGGAGTCGAAGGCTAGGTATAGGTCATCCAGTCCTACCCTTGCCTCGGTCCCATCATGAAAGACCGTCTTCACGTCATCGCCAACCTCCACGGACCTAATCAGGCGGCCCTCGGCGCCAATCGCCTTTTCGAAGTATGACCGTCTCCATCGGGCATTGGAAAGGGAGGCATAGCAGAAGGGACCTATGATGAGCTTCACGTCTCCAGCGGGGGGCACGTGGTTGAGCTGCATCTTCCGGACCATTCGGGCCTGACAGGGGTTGGCTACCAGAGCCATCTGTAGGGGCCTCTCCTTGGAGCGGTAGAGGTCCCTGAGGAAGCGCGTCGTGGCCGGCTTCCTGAACTTGTACCCCGTGGGCGTAATCGCTTCCTCCCCTTCAACGGCCAGGAGGAGGCCGGTGGAAACTTGTTCAGCCGGCGCAGGAACGACCGCAGCGTCAATCTGCCCGCTTCGGAGGAGGTGCTGCAGGATGGACGGAATGACGTTTCCATCCTGAGCCTTGGACGCCAGTGACCAGTCTCCCGACATAACGCTGGTGGCGAGCTCAACGTGCCCGATATCGCTCTCGTCGATCCCGTAGATAGAACGGAGAGAAACATCCAGGGAGTCTGCTTCGGGGCATGAAACATAACAGATCCCGGCGCCAGTGCAATCCTCGCCGCTGTAATCGAAGCTATCTCCAACGAGGGTGACGGCGTCACAACCCTCCTGGGAACAAGCGTCGAGGCACACGAGGCAATAGGTGCACCTCCCAACGTCGTAGACCTCACGCAAGAGGTCCTCGAAGGACTTGGGGGTGCCTCCGGCAGTTCCCGCTGACGGTGTGGATGCCATGGCCAAGCATGTCGACGACGGGAGAAGATGATTGGGTTCCCACTGTCGGTACGCGCAGTTAAAATACGTACTTCGCTGATGATGCAAGGGATCCCTGGGATGAAACGAGACCACGAGATCGGCGACGGACAGGTCTTCGACTATGCCCTGAGAGTCCTCCGGCTGCCGCCCGGTGGCACCCCACGAGAAAGCCCAAGGCAATTGCGTAATCCACCACAGGTCCTCCTGAGGGCCATCGAACTGGCGGACCTGGAGTTCCATCGGCTTCTCGACAACATCGACGCCAAGTACTACCACGAGTTTGCCGTGCCCGCCCACCTCATGGTGGAGGAGGCAGAGGCGATCCACCTATCGAAGTCCCTGCACATGGAGCAAGTCTCACCTGGCATCTTGGGGCCGGTGACTACGCATCATCGGAATGGAGTCTACAAGGTTTGGATCGCGATCTTCCCCTGTGGGTAGCCCCGTTCCAAGCCTCGGAAGCCGCCATATATACAGTTGTGATATTCAATACGACGCCTCTTTTATATCGGATGCCTGAATGCAAAGGTTGGAGGGCCATATGGCACGCGGCCGCTTGAAACCTGAAAGGATTCCGATCCGGGCAATCGAGCCGGAGAAGAGAATCTCCTCGTGGGGGGAGTACTACGAGCTCTACACGAAGGAGGAGGCGATAGCCGAGGCGCAAAGGTGCGTCCAGTGTGCGAAACCTTGGTGCAACCTGGCATGTCCGATTGTCCAAGATGCCCGCCAATACGTCATCCAGATCTCCGAGGGTGACTTTGAGGGCGCTGTCGAGACCATCCTCAAGGACGACATGATGGCGAGCTGCCTCGGCAAGGTCTGCTACAGCTACTGTGAGGACGCCTGTGTTGTCGGCAAGAAAGGGGAGCCCGTCGCCATCAGACACCTCAAGTGGGCTGCGTTGGCCTATGGAGACGGCGACCGACCCTACGAGCGTGAGGGGGATCGCGATGAAGCAGTCGCCATCGTGGGCGCTGGTCCCGCGGGCCTCGCTGCTGCAAGGCTCCTGGCAGAGAAAGGATACAAGGTCACCGTCTTCGAGGCCTCCCACAAGCTTGGCGGGCTGGTAACCCAGACGATCCCGACCTACCGTCTGTCCCCCGAGACCTTCGAGGAGGATATGAGGCGGTTGGAGCCGCTGGGGATCGAGTTCAAGCTCGGAGTTCGAGTAGGCACGGATGTAACCCTTGAAGAGCTCCTCCAGGGAGGCTACGACGCGGTCTTCCTGGGAATCGGAACACACGATCCGGGCGTTCTCCGAGTCCCTGGGAACGACCTTCCTGGAGCCTTCATTGCCCTCGATTTCTTGAAGCAAGTGATGGAAGGTCAAAGACCGGAGATCGGGGAGACGGTTACCATCATTGGCGGCGGCGACGTGGCAATAGACTGTTCTCGTACCGTCCTGAGAATGGGAGCGAAGAAGTCCCTTGTCCTCTATAGGAGAATGAGGGAGGAGATGCCAGCCGCCGACGAGGAGATCGAGGACGCCCTGGCCGAAGGCGTCAAGATTAGGTTCCTGGTGTCTCCTGTCGAGTTCAAGGGCAAGGATAGGTTGGAGGCGGTACGGTGCCAGGTGATGGAACTGGGGGAGCCGGACGAGTCTGGAAGGAGGAGACCGGTTCCTGTCGAAGGCGAATACGAAGAGTTTCCGGCAGACAGCGTTCTCGTGGCGATCGGTCAGTGGGCGGATCTAGGGCCCTTCCCAGACTTGGGACTCACGACGGGACGGGATGGGAGCATCCTGGCCGATCCTGAAACGGGCGCCACAACAATGGAGGGCGTCTTCGCCGGCGGTGGGCCGTCCATCGTCCACGCCATGGCCGCAGGCGAGACGGCTGCAGAAGGCATCATGGCCTACCTGGAAAGGGGGAAGGCCAAGGTCACCACAAGGGTCTCTCCGAAGTGAGTTCCTCCATCTTCAGGAGGGCCTCCCAGCTCCTCTCTACCTGTTCGCGGAATTGCTCCAGCATTTCCTCGGTCATGTGGCCGAATCTGTTCTGCATCTCCACGTAGTCGGACAGGGGCTTTGGCTTGTGGGGCTTCCGCGTGATGCGATAAACTCCTCGCTCCACCTCGTATAGTGGAAAGACGTTGGAATCCACCGCAGTCCTAGCGATCTCCACCGTCTTCTCTGAGGAGTACATCCATCCAGGTGGGCAGGGACTCAGGATGTGGATGAATCTCGGGCCCTCGATCTCTCGGGCCTTTTTGGCCTTCTTAACCAGGTCCTCAGGGAATCCAATGCAGGCGGTGGCAGCATAGGGCACTTGGTGAGCCAGGACGATTGCCATCATGTCCTTCTTGGCCTGCCTCTTGCCCTTCCCGAGGCCGCCCACAGGGGTCGTGGTTGTCCATGCACCGGCAGGCGTCGAACCGCTGCGCTGATTCCCCGTGTTCATATACGCCTCGTTGTCGTACATCACGTAGATGCAGTCGTCTCCCCTTTCCAACATCCCGGAGAGGGCCTGAAGGCCGATGTCCGCGGTCCCGCCGTCCCCGGCGAAGCCCACTACGGCGACGTCGTCGATTCCTCGGACCTCGAGGGCCGCCTTGATTCCCGAGATGGAGGCCCCCGTCGATTCGAAGGCGGTGTTGAAGAAGGGCACGCTAATGTACGATGTAGGATACGCTCCCGCCAGCACGGCCCAGCAGCTTGCGGGGATGCTTAGAATTGTCTTCGATCCAAGTCCCTTGAGGAGATGGCGCATGGCCAGGGCGGCCCCACAGCCGAGACATCCGAGGTGCCCACCCACCACCAACTCCTCCTGTGGCAAGGAAAGCTTGACGCCCATCTTCAAGCCTCCACATACTTTCGCACATCTGCCCAGGTCACTTCGCTTTCCTCGGCTTCGAGGGTCTGCTCGAAACATCCTTTGAGGACATCGGGTGTGAGAGCTCGACCCCCTATTCCGGCGTAGAAGCCCCTCAGCTTGGGAGCTGGGGAAAGGCTTTGGATGGCGGCGGCGACCTCGGTATACATGGGGCCACCGAAGGTGCCCGTGTAGGAACGGTCAAGCACTCCCAGTGAATCGACCTCCTTAGACAGTTGTCTTATCTCTTCTCGCGGGAAGGGGCGGAAGAAGCGCAGCTTGGCCAGACCGACCTTCACGCCAGATTCTCGGAGTTCGTCCACCACGTCTCTGGACGTGGAGACGGCGGTACCAGCCGCGATCAGAACCGCGTCGGCCCCATC
>CAYFZX010000081.1:0-4911 GCA_964347795.1 uncultured Methanomassiliicoccales archaeon | reverse complement strand
GCGGAGGACGTGACCCTCTATGCCCCGGACAGTCCGGACCCGATCCGAGGACGGGACTCTGTCGCCCAGTGGTATGGGGGCTTCGTGAACGCCTTTCCGGACATGATTGTAAAGGCAGAGCGACTCTTCGCCCAGGGGGAATGGGTGTGTGGACAGTACGCTATCGCGGGGACTCATACGGGATCGTTGTCCGGTCTAGGCGAGGAGGAGATTCCCCCCACGAACAAGCCGGTCAAGATTTCGACCGCCACCATCTATCGAGTCCAGAACGGAAAGGTCACGGAGGTCCACGAGTACTACGACCTGCTCGGGTTCATGGCGCAGCTCGGCCTCTCACCGTAGCCCGAGAAGCGGGCAACGCCCGGCCAGGTCCTACGAGGCCCGATCCGGTAGTGCGCCTCGATAGCGACCAGAATACCCTTAAATACTACAGGGCAGTCGTTAGTCCAGCGGCAAGCAGGAGTTTTCGCCAGGCCCTTCAGGCCCATTGACCCGAAGCCCCTTGACCCGAGACCACCTGAATTGTCCAGAAAGAGAAGTGAAACCATGGAAGAAAGATCCATTGCTAAGGTAGACGAATTGACACCTGGCTCCAAGCAGGTGGACATCGTCGTAAAGGTCCTCAGCTTGGGGGACCGGAAGACGATTGACTCGAAGTTCGGAGGCTCGCGGGACCTCGTAGAGGCTGTGGTCGGCGACGAGACCGGCACCGTCATCATGACGCTCTGGGAGGACCAGATCGATGAGGTTGCGCAGGACGACGTCCTGACCATCGACAACGGCTACGTCTCCCTCGTGAGGGGACACATGCGCCTGAACGTGGGGAAGTACGGTTCCTTCAAGCCCTCCGAGGACGAGATGCCCGAGGTGAACACCGACGTGGACGTATCGGACCGCGAGTACGAGACGGACCGGTACAGCTCTCGCCGGGGGGGGAGAGACCGTTCGTCCTCCTCCGACCGGGGCGCATACGGAGGCGGTCGTCCGAGGCGGGACAACCGGAGACAGGGCCGAGGACGTCGCCGTTACTAGGGTCTCCCGAGTCACCGGGCCCAGTCGGAGCTCGGAGTCTTCCCGAGGGAAAGACTGCGGGAGTACCTAGGCCACCCGGCGCACCCTTCCCGCGCTTTGCGGGGTAGGGTCTACGCCAAGGGAATAAATAGAACCGGCTAGTAGGACGCTCACCATGGGATCTTTCGAGACCTCCCTAGAGCATCTGAAGAATCATGTCGAGTACCCCGCGAGTCGGGAGGAAGTCGTGGCGGCCTGCAACAGCATGTCCGACGTTCCCACCGATGACCGGGACTGGTTCGTCAACCACCTCCCAGCGGGAAACTACAACAACGCTGACGAGGTTCTCTCGGCGATTCTGGAGAAGATCTAGGCACCCCTATCCACACTGATCGAGTTTCAACGGCAACCGACAGCGCTAGCTCCGATGCTAACCTTGGGCAGACAAGCTTGCCGATGCGTTCTGCTTACCAATCAATGGTTGGAGGGCCGCGTGAGGTCGCCTAGTCCTGCTTCTTCATGGACTCCTCTGCGCGGCGCTTCAGTTCGTCGGGCGGGACGTCTTCGACGTGGGTGGCGATCCACCAGACGTTCCCGAAGGCATCCTTCACGCCCGCGTTCCGGTCGCCGTAGAACTGGTCTGTCGGCTCCAGCAACGAGTCCGCCCCGGCCTTGATGGCCCGCCGATAGGTCGCATCCGTGTCAGCCACGTAGACGTAGAGGTGGCCTGGTTGCGCATCTGTCGGTTCCATCGGCTCGCCCATCATCACGATCGAGTTGCCAATGCGGACCTCGGCGTGGGAAACCGTCCCGTCCGGACGCGTCAGGCGCTCCGTCTCCTCCGCGTCAAAAGCCTCTTTCAGGAAGTCAATCAGCTGGGCCGCCCGTTGCACCACCAAATAGGGGGTGACCGTGTGGTAGCCCTCTGGAATGGGTTTTGCTGCCATGCCTTCGCTACGCCGCACTTCCTTTTTCCTATTTGGGTCGGCTCCGGAGGTGAGGGGGCAGTCTTCAGGACCGGGCCGGAGGCCCTTCATACCCCTTCCTCGAAATCACCTGAGTCACGTACAACTCCCCGTCGCGG
Source organism: uncultured Methanomassiliicoccales archaeon (assembly GCA_964347795.1). Taxonomy (GTDB): domain Archaea; phylum Thermoplasmatota; class Thermoplasmata; order RBG-16-68-12; family JAJISG01; genus JAJISG01. The sequence continues at coordinate 2,816 of CAYFZX010000081.1, read as the reverse complement.
AACCCCAGAGCGTAGTACCCGGATTCGTGGGCCGTCCTTCTCATCTTGACGCAGCGCAGGCGCAGCTGGACCTCCGTCTCGCCGACGTCGTAGTGCCGGAGCAGGAACACGCCATCGGCCAGGAAATCCTCCCCAAACTGAGAAAGGGCCTGGCTGCCGAGCGGCAGCTCGGAGATGAGAAAGGTGGTGAGCTCCAGCTCTCGCAGGAAGTTGAAGAGATGGAAGAGCTGTCGGCGCGAGTGGTCGAGCGTGCCCAGCGCATAGAGGACATCCAGGGAGTCGATCGCCAGGAGGCGACTCCCCGCGGTCTCCACCCCATCCAGAACGACCCTCCGGATGATTTCCATCCAATCCTTGTTGACCTCTCGTTCCTCCAGCTCGACCCGGATCCTCCCGACGTCGATGACGAGCATCCGATCGTCGCCCAGATCTTTCAGACCCAGACTCGCCATCGCGGACATGAGCTCTGGATAGGCCTGTTCCAGCGAGAGGTAGAGGCCCTTTCGGCCTTTCAGGGCGTTGTGGTACAGGATGCTGTAGACGAAGGTGGTCTTCAGGGCGCCCGGGGTGCCCGTGACGAGCACCACATTGCCTTCGGGGATGCCTCCCGACAGGAGGGCGTCGAGGCCTTCGATGTAGGTCGGAACGTAGCGAGGCAACGGTTTCTCTGCATCACGTCGGAATAAGTATCTCACTCGCTGGATATCAGGCCTGATAAGCGCCCCGGGCTCGTCTTGATCGTCTGAGCCTGGCACAGCTTCGGGCTCTCCATTCCTCTCCATTTCTCCGTGTGCACAAGATTCAATTACGACGTCTTACTCCGGGGGCTGTCTGCCTGACCTTCCTTCCGAGCGGACACGGTAGAGCCCGTGACTGAACCCGAGGAGGAGAGGGTCATGGACCGCTTGTCACCTGGGTAGAACCGGGACGACGCGCGCTCCGAGGCATGACGGAGGGGGTGTGGGTCCCTCCCATGAAGGGAAAGACCTGTCTCATCACGGGAGCAACGTCAGGGATTGGCAAGGCCACGGCCCGCAGTTTGGCAGCGAACGGGGCGACCGTCGTCATGGCGGTCCGGAACCCAGAGAAGTCAGAGGCCGTGCGTCGGGAGATTCAGGAGCAGACGGGGAACCCGGACGTCCACTTCTCAATCGTGGACCTGGCCTCCCAGGATTCCATTCGGAGATTCGCTGCGGATTTCACGACGAGGTTTTCCCGGCTGCACGTGCTGATCAACAACGCCGGCGTGTATCACACCCGCCGACAGGTCACGGAGGATGGGGTGGAGCTGACCTTCGCCGTGAACTACCTGGCCCGGTTCCTCCTCGTCCAGCTTCTCGAAGGTACCATCCGGCGCAGCGCGCCCGCCCGTGTCGTCAACGTGGCGGGGGCCTACCACGCCAAGGGGGAGATCGACTTCGACAATCTCCAGCTCGAGTCCAACTACACAGGCGCACGGGCGAACAACAACGCGAAGCTCGCCGATGTGCTGTTCACCTACGAACTCGCCAGGCGATGGCAGGGCACGGGAGTGACGGCGAACTGCCTCCACCCTGGCGCGGTCAAATCGAAACTCATCGCCAAGGATCCCGATCTGCCACGGTCCTCCCGCCTCCTGTACAGCCTGTTCCGCCTATTCCTCAAGAGCCCCGAGAGAGGAGCCGATACCGTCCTGTATCTGGCCTCCTCTCCGGACGTCGAAGGGGTCACCGGGAAGTACTTCGTGAATCGGAGAGCAAGACCGTCCTCCCCCGCCTCCTACGACACCGCGCTCGCGAGGCGGCTCTGGGAGGTGAGTCACGAACTCGTCGGGAGTGAGGGCCCGGCCTCTAGCTAGCGCGTGAGTAGCTTCGGGGCTATGGAACGTCGGCTCAGGAGTCCGCCAACAAGTCCCTCGGAGCGAGGGTTGGCTCTCGTTCCGCACGTCGCCCCCCTCCCCCAATCCGTTGGTGCCTTGCCCTCGGTTTTCACGGTGTCGACGACTCTCAATTCCCTCTCCCGAGGATGCCCACGAGAAACTATATTAGCAGACGACCACCTGCTACCGCTGGTCGCCATGGCTGAACCTGCAGACTCCATGACTCCCCAGGCTCGGGCCCAGATTCAATCCGCCAAAAGCTACGCCCTCATCGGATTCATCTTCTTCGCGATCATGACCGCGGTCTGGTCCTTGGTGCTGGTAATCGGTGCCGTGTTCTTCGCGTTTTGGACGGGTCCCCGGTTCGATGGCATGATGAATGGGTTCCAGACCGGTGTCCTCTTTCCCTTCATCTTTCCGTATACTGTCTTCCTCGCGCTGAGCGCGGGCTTCACGATTTGGGCGTGGACAGTGCGAGGCAATCTCGAGACGGGTCAGTATGACACCGCCGAGACCTCCGCCCTCGTCCTGGGCATCTTCGGCCTTTTCCCGCCGATTGGGGCCCTTGTTGGAGGCGTGTTCTTTCTCCTGACCCATTCGAAGCTAGGATATGCGACGACCTATGCTCAAGCGCCCCCTCCGGCAGCCGCGCCGGCGGCCCCCCAAACGGGGAGGATGTGCCCTGAGTGTGGCAGGCCCATCGCCATGGACGCGAAATTCTGCCCCTACTGTGGGAAGGAACTGCCCTGAGAGGGGCAGACGTTGACCATCCGTCAGTCCGCCCGGTGGGCTATTAGGTAGGCCCCGAGGCCGATCACCCACATCAAAATGGGGTTGATCGCCAACGTTCCATAGCCCCCCTTGCCTAGCCCAAGAAAGGTGACGGTGTCTCCCACGCTTAATCCCAAATGGGGGAAGAAGACCACGGACGCCGCGAGGGACAGAGCCCCTAGGAAGA
>CAYFZX010000080.1:0-4965 GCA_964347795.1 uncultured Methanomassiliicoccales archaeon | reverse complement strand
TATTCCCCTACCCAGGCTCACTACGCCTTCGACTTGAGGATTTCGAAGGGGTAATCCCGACCTGATTCTGGTAGGTGCCAGATGTCTCGCCGTAGGTGGAGGAAGGAGCGGACCGTAGCTCGTGAAAGCTGACTTGGGCAAAGGTGGCTCCGACCGCGATTTCCACCGCCTCCTCCGAGGCGTTGAACCCTCCGAGGGTCAAGTTGCCTCTGAAGCCAGCGTCCACCTTCCCAAAGGAGGACATCACGCCCTGGCGGGCCCACGTTGTCCGAATCCAGATGTCTCCGACTAGCTTGGGCCCGAGGTCGAAGAACTCTTTCGTACCTATCAGAAACCGGGTCTTGGGAGGCACCTTCACTGCCCCCTTCTTGATCGATTGGCCACTGCCAGGCAAGAGGATCTCTCCGATGGTGACGTCATAACCGTTGGGGGTCAGGTTCTCCTCCCTGAACCCTTTGATTCTCAACTTGCCGTCCATCATCCAGACTTTCAGGTCCGCGTCGGAGAGTTGCACGCCGATTCCCCCAACCAGTAGACGTCCACAGCTAATGCTTTTGCCGCCGTCCAAGGTGCGGTCAAAGGGAAGGATTTATCCGAAGACTGGTTTTGATAGATTCGGTGAGAGGTTGGACTTCCAGTTTTCTGCAGAACAGAAGATGATAAGGGAGACCGCCCGCAGTTTCGTGGACAAGGAAGTCACTCCCTCGGTAAAGTCGTGGGAGGAGGCGGGGGAAATCCCTAGGACGGTCACCAAGAAGATGGCGGAGTTGGGCTTCTTCGGTATCCCCTTCCCAGAAGAGTACGGGGGCTCGGCCCTAGACTACGTCAGCTTTGCCCTCGTGGTAGAGGAGATCGCGCGGGGCTGTAACTCCTTGAGGACCACCCTCTCGGTCCAGACTTCTTTGGCCGGCACCACACTCAACGCCTTCGGAAACGCACAGCAGAAGGAGACATACCTTACGCCCATTGCTCTGGGAACGAAGTTGGGTGCCTGGGCGCTCACGGAGCCCGATGCCGGTTCTGACGCAGCCAACCAAAGAACTACGGCGGTACGAGACGGTGACGAGTGGGTCCTCAACGGGACGAAACGGTTCATCAGCAATGGCAACGTGGCCGACTACGTGGTCGTCTTCGCCAGGGAACAAGGTACGAAGGGTCACGAGGGAATCTCCGCCTTCCTCGTGGAGCAAGGGATGGATGGCTTCAGCATCCCCAACGTGGAGACCAACACGAAGCTTGGCCTTCGAGCGTCCCCAACGGCGGACTTGGCCTTTGATGACTGTCGAGTTCCGGCGGATCACTTGATCGGGAAGGATGGCCAGGGCTGGGAGATAGCGATGTACGTCCTGAACCACGGCCGCCTAGGGGTAGCGGCGGGAGCGGTGGGAATCGGTCAGGCATGTCTTGAGGCAAGTGTTGAACACGCTCGGGAGAGGCAGGCCTTTGGGAGGCCGATCGGTGCCTTTCAGCTGGTACGCGAGATGATCGCGGAGATGGCCATGGAGGTGGAGGCTGCTCGGCTGCTCTACTTGAAGGCGGCCTGGCTGAGAGATCAGGACGTCGACAACACCTTGGCCGTGAGCATCTCGAAACTCTACGGAGCGCAAATGGCCGTGCGGTGTGCCGACCGAGCCGTCCAGATTCACGGCGGATACGGCTTTTCCGGCGAGTACCCCGTGGAGAGACACTTCAGGGATTCCAAGATTCTCGGTATCTACGAGGGGACAAATGAGATCCAGAAGCTTATCATCGCCCGGGAGGTCATCGGAGAGCTCAGGAAGGCCCAAGCCTGAAGGAAGGGTCGGGGTATCCTTGGCGCGTTATCGCTTGCGCCACTTCACGACGACAAGGGCAGTGACGATCCAAAGCGCGAGGGCGGGCGAACGATTGGCTCTACGGCCTCGATACTTCCCCGTCTTCCGATTTTCGGTAATCCGAAAAGTGTAAGTACTGCCGCGTACTGCAATCCACCATGTGGGGACGGCACGCAATCGGCGAATCGATCAGGGCGTGCTCTCTTTCACGTTCGCGCCGATGTGGGGCGCAGTAGAAGTACCGAAGGCCCAAATTCTCGGGGAGGAGGTGAATACAAATGAGTGTGGAAAGCAACCTACGAATAATGGACGAAATTGAGAAGGCGGTGAATGCTAGGGATTGGGAGCGGTTCGAGGAACTGCACTCCGAATCCGTCGTCGAGTACTCTCCGCAGAAGCCCGAAGGTTCGAAGGGCATCGCGGCGCACCGGGAATCTGTCGAAGGCCTCTTCAACGCCTTCCCCGACATGCGTGGTAAGGTCACGCGTACCTTCGGCCAAGGCGATTGGGTGTCCGCAGAGATCGAGTTCACGGGAACTCACAAGGGACCTCTCAATGGCCCTGGAGGCGAGACGATTCCACCCACGAACAAGCCTCTTCGCATGACCGTCAGTAGCGTGGTCAAAGTCGAAGGTGGCCGGATCACGGAGGAACATACCTATTTCGATATGTTCGGGATGATGGCACAGCTCGGTCTCGCGCCGCAAGGTGACTAGACAGCACTGCCTCTCCTCAAGCCCGCTGAAAGGCGGGCTATCCTCCTTTTTTCGCCATTGAAATGTTGAGCGTATGTTTGACCTTCGGGGACCGCCCTGCCCGTTCCTGCGCGGCTACGGGGCGTATCGCGTCACGGTCCTCGGGAAGGGGATGGCATCACGGATGTGATCCAACTTGCAGATCCACTGGACGAGACGATCGACGCCCATACCGAACCCTGAGTGCTGGACGGACCCATAACGACGAGAGTCCAGATACCACTCGTAGGCCTTCAGATCTTCACCTTGTCTCACCAGGTTCGCTTCCAGCGTCCCTAGGTCGGCTTCGCGTTCGGAACCCCCAATGAGTTCCCCGCCGATCTCTGGCGCTATGAAGTCGAAGGCAAGGACCGAGTCTGGGTCCTCGGGATCGGTCCGTTTGTAGAATGCTTGGGTCTCCCGGGGATAGTGGGTGATGACGATGGGTTTGTCGAACAGCTTCGCCAGGGCCTTCTCCTCCAACGTTCGGATGTCTTTGCCCCACTCCACCTCGGTCCCGGCTTCCTCGAGCCGCCGCAAGGCCTCGTCATACGTCATGCGAGGGAAGGGCGGCTCGATCCCCAAAAGGAGGTCGACATCCCGCTCGAGGATTTCCAGCTCCGGTTTCCGTTCATCGACCACGGTCTTGCACACGTAGGAGATGAGTTCCTCCCCGTGTTGCAGCACGGCCTCCATGCCTTCCCAGGCCATTTCCATCTCCGCGTGCCAGTACTCCGTAAGGTGGCGGGTAGTCCGGGACTTTTCGGCCCTGAAGGACGGAGCGACCGTGTAAATCCTCTCCAGCGACAGCACCAGGGCCTCCGCGTAAAGCTGCCAACTCTGCGTCAGGTAGAGCTTCTTGCCGAAATAGTCCATTTCAAAGAGGGTGGCGCCCCCCTCGCTGCCTGCAGAGGTTAGGATGGGGGGTTGGACCTCGTAAAACCCGTGGCTCCGAAAGTAGTCGTGGATGGCCCCGAAGACACTCGACCGCACCTTGAAGACGGAAGCCATTCGCTGGGACCGGACCCAGAGGTGGCGTACGTCTAGGAGGAACTCGTCACTCAGATCCCGCCCGATCGGGAAGTTGTCCGATGGCCCCACGATCTCTAGGTTCTGACCCTTGAGTTCGTACCCTCCTGGAGCTCTTTGGTCTTCGGTGACTGTCCCGCTCGCTATCATGGCGGTTTCCACCCCCGCCTGTTCGGCCTCCAGGAATTTCTCGTCGCCCAACTGTTCTCTGTCGAAAGTGACTTGGATGACGCCTGACGAGTCCCTGAGGACAACGAAGGCAATGCCCCCACTGCTACGAGACCGATGGACCCAACCGCGCACCTCCACTTCCCTCCCCGTCAGATGCCCTGCCCTGATATCGGCAGCCTTCACCCACTCAGCCATGGCCAGTCTCCCTACGTCAGCCATCCCGGCGTTATTATACTTGAGGTCAGGCACCCCGACAAGCCTGAAATACTCTTGGAGGCTTGCTAACGGCGTGATTAAGAGGGCTACGACTGCCGACGTATCCCGAATCCATCGAATCGAGAGGAAGTGTTTCGGGCGCCGGGCCTTCTCCAAGGCACACATAATCTGGGTTCTGAACAATCCGACCGCCGACACGTACCTGTACTACGATGACAAGAGGCCCGTGGCGACCATCATGCTGAACCGCGAGGGAGACGTCGCTCGTGTGGTCTCCATCGGCGTCCTCCTTGAGTACAGGAGATCCGGGATAGGGGCAAAACTGATGATGATGGCTGAGAAGTTGATGGGGGAGCAGGGCGTCAACGTCATGAAGCTTGAGGTGAGCGTGAACAACAACGGGGCCATTGCCTTCTACCGGCGACTCGGCTACGATTTCGACGGCATCTTGAAGGGATACTACTCCTGGGGTGAGGATGCTCACGTAATGAGAAAAGGCATCGGGGAGATGACGACGTCATGAGAAGCGGCAGGCGCCTAGACCTCAACTGAAATATGTATGGCATCGTAACTTGTCCATCATGTGGAAGACCTCAAGGAGTCAACTTGGGGCTCAAGACAAAGACGTGCCAGTGCGGGAAGAGGTTCGCACTACGTGGCGTGAAGGTCCTCTTCTCCACGGACAAGGCGCGGGAGGTCCCGGAGGCCCTCGGGAAGGTACGGGCAGAACTGTCTGGGCATCTCAAGGAATTCGAGGAGGCCATCGATAGCAGCCGTCGCTGTGGTACCTCACCCCGACGTCCTTCCACGGCGTCCAGAAGAGACGATCCTCGCGACACGGCCCTGGATGTCCTCCGTAGCATCGCCGCAGAGAGAGGCGGCTTCGATTTGTCGCAGGCCGAGGCAGCTCTTGAGACACACGGTCTGGACGCTGCCGGACTGATCTCAGTCCTCATGAAGGAAGGTCTCATCTACGAGTTCAGACAGGGACTCTACAAGCC
>CAYFZX010000079.1:0-5026 GCA_964347795.1 uncultured Methanomassiliicoccales archaeon | reverse complement strand
CGCGGGTCTGCGGACCTGCCGCTTGATCTTGTCCACCTCGGACCGCAGCGGTCCGTCGTACTCCCCCTCTACAGAAGCGAACTCGAAGTAGATACACTCATTGGGGCAGACCTTGCGGCAGATCTCGCATCCAATGCATTTCTCCCAGTCGATCTCGTGCTGGTTCCTGACGGTCTCTGGGAACTCCGGACGCTCATAGGGATAGAGGACGGTGTTCGGTCGGGAGAAGGTGGACTTGAGGAACTGCTTCAGCGTCACCATCATCGGCTTGAGGATTAGCTTCGTGATGGAAGCGCCCTCAACCTTTGACCTTGGGGGACTTGACTTGGGGGACTTCGTAAGTCATCTCTCCCTCTTCCCATCGCCTGAGCTGCCCTTCCCGGGAGCTTACACGCTGGCCGGTTCGAGTCTCCACCCAGCCCCGCTTCTCCGCCTCGACCTTCTTCCTCAGCTTGAGGAAGCCGTCCAGCAAGGCCTCCGGGCGGACGGGGCATCCCGGGATGAAGACGTCCGTGGGAAGGATCGTGTAGGATCCCTTTATTACGCTGTAGGAGTCGTAGTACGGACCGCCGCAGATCGTGCACTCGCCCATGGCGATGACCCATTTGGGATCGGGCATCTGTTCATAGAGCCGCAGGACAGTGGGGCGCAGCTTCAGACTGATAGGACCGTTGAGGAGGAGGATGTCGCACTGTCGCGGCGTGGAACGGTAGATGATTCCGAGACGTTCCGCATCGTAGCGCGGGTCCGAGGTTGCGGCCATCTCGATGGCACAGCACATAATCCCCCAGTGCAAGGGCCAGGGCGAGTTCCGTTTGGCCCAGTTGAGAAAGCGGTCGAGCAGGTTCGCGAGACCGGACCTCTCCTTTGCCCTGTAAATGCGCTCGTCGACGTTCTCCGTCATCCAGCTAAGAAAGTCTTCGGATCGGATTCCCGCCACGTTGACCTGGGAACCCTTCATGTCCTGCATTGCCTGGCCCCACCTTCGTTTTGCCTATTAAACCTTCTCAGGTGAATCCGGCCCAATATCACGAGGTTGATGTCGCATAAAAAGGTTGAGCGGCGACGCCGCCCAGGGCCTCCCGTCGCGGCGAAATCATATTACCATGGGGCCCCTCTGGTCGCTTGCAGATGACGGTCAATCCGGAGAGGCTGAGAAAGATCATGGACCTGGGCTTGACGGAGTATCAGGCCAGGGTCTACCTCTCTCTGCTGGAGCTTGGTTCCGGCACGGCGAGTCAGATTCCCCCGATCTCTCGAGTCCCTCGGACGAGAGTGTACGCCACGATGAAGCAGCTTCATGAGAAAGGACTCGTGGAAATCATCCCCGAGACCCCCCTCCGCTACCGGCCCGTCCCCGTGAGAAGCTACTTGGAGCAGAAGGTGGAGGAGCTGCGGGAGGAGGCCCACCGCGTCAAGGAAAGCATGGGCGAGCTCTCGCGAGAGTTTCGCATCAGAGCGGAGACAGCCGTGGAGGAGGGAGGTCGCTTCGAGGCCATCTACGGACGACGCAACGTCCGCGAGCGGCTCATGAAGATGTATCGAGGGGCCCAGCGGGACATCATCGGCATAGGCACGGCCCAGAGTCCGTCAAGAATCGTCAAGTCCGCCATCTACACCCTGGAGGAGAAGGCAGAGCAGGGCGTTACCATCCGTTTTGCGTTTCCAGTGACAGCCACGAACAAAGACCATGTTGACGCGATATCCAAGTACGCGAAGATCAAGTCCATCACCGTGCACCTCCCGATGTACTTCTACGTGTTCGATGGCCAGGAGATCCTCTTCAACCATCCCATTCCAGATGATGACAACTTCTATCGCGGCGAGGACATCGCCATCTGGACGAACGACGAAGGCATCGCCCGGGCGATGGGGACCATGGCGGAGAAGATCTGGAGCACGGGGACGGAGCCGGGCACCGTCGACGTCACAGAGCCCGCCCTGGAGGTGGTGCGGCAGTACATGCAGCTCCTCGGCCGTCGGGGCCGCCCCGCCTTCGAGGCCATGGGAAGACGCGTCGGAGGCGAGCTCGCGCAGAGTTTCCATTCCAGCTCCATCCCGACGTTGACGAAGGAACTCACGACCTTCTGGAAAGTGAACGGCCTTGGCCGGTTGAACGTCGTCTCTGAAGAACCCTTGACCCTTGAGGTTGAGAACTACGTCGACTGCGGCAAGATGCGTGGCATAGGGCGAACGGTCTGTGGCTTCGTGGGCGAGGTCCTGGCCGCTGTGCTGGAGGCGAGGCTGGGCCCGGTAGAGATTCTCGAGTCCAAATGCTACGGCTCAAGCAGCAATCAGTGTCGCCTGGTGTTCGGCCTCAGCTCATGAGGGCTGAGGAGTGCCTCTCGCCCGCAAGCGGTCGCTCTTCCAACCGACGAGGGACTTGCCCTCGGGGGGGAAGGGCGCAATGCCTTGAGCCTCTGCGATCTGGCGGGCTCGGTTTCTGAGGGTTACCTCCGAGACGCCCGCGGCCTTGGATATCTCATCCTGAGATCTGCGGTCCTCACACAGGATGGAGGCGATGTAGACGGCTCCGGCGACGGTTCCCGTTGGTAGCATCGAGGCGAAGGCCGGGTCCTGAGTCAAGTCTCGGATGATCTTCGAGGCCATGGACCTCGTCTTCGGCCTCAGCTCCAGTGCCTCCGAAATTCTCGGCAGGTAGTCCATCGGACTCGTGGTGGGTATGCGCAGCTTCAGCTCTCGGTTGAGGATCGTGTATGTCCTGGACAGCTTCTTCCGGTCCAGCTTAAGGATGTCTACGATTTCCCGTAGGGTCCTGGGGTATCCGTGCAATCGGCAGGCCACGTAAAGGGAGGCGGCAGCAATGATGGCGATGCTCCTTCCTCTCACCACGCCTTGCTGGGCCGCCTTCCGGTAGACCACTGCAGCCTCCTCGCGGATCGAGGGCGGGAGCCGCATCAACGAAGCGAAGCGATCCACCTGTCGCAGCCCTTCTCCAAGGCTTCTCTCGCCCCTCTTGGACTGCCTGACCTGGTTGTGGAGCATCCTCATCCTGTAGAACTTCACTCTTGCATCCGTCGGGAGGCTCTTCCCGTGGGCATCCTTGGTCGCCATGGGAATCTCTGTCGAGAGTCCCTTGTCAGGGATCATGGGGTTCGCAGGGCTGCCAACGCGGCTGTTCCCGTACCGTTCGTAGACATTGAAGTCTCGCCAGTCGGGACCCTGGTCGATCATGTCCGCCTCAAGGACCAATCCGCAGCTGTTGCAGACAAGCTCGGCACGGTAGTCGTCCTTGACGAGGTCGCGGCTGTCGCATTCAGGGCACTTCTTCTCGGCCCCTTCGACAACCTCTTGCTTTGTCATTTGACTGCTCATGGCACCCCACACCTCCTAGGCTACGCGCTAGGGTGTAAGCTCCATACTACAAAGGACATAACACCGTTATATAATGATTCGTGTCACTGTGCTGAGTTACACTTCCAGCTGACCCTATTCCTCAATCTGGGCTTTCTGCAGCCGACCGCTGTAGTCCACGTAGACGGACTTGATCTCCGTGAATTCCTCAATTGCGGTGGTGCCGGCCTCCCGAGCCCCCGTCCCCGTGCTCTTCACCCCGCCAAATGGCAGTTGAACCTCGGCGCCGATGGTCGGAGCGTTGATGTACGTAATCCCCGCCTCGATGTCTTGAATGGCCCGGAAGGCGAGGTTGACGTTCTGTGTGTACAGGGACGATGACAGGCCGTACTCCACATCGTTGGCGATCTCCACCGCTTCCTGGTAGTTCTTGGCCTCTAGGATTGTCAGCACAGGACCGAAGATCTCCTCCTTGGCTATCCTCATTTCTGGCTTGCCCTCGAAAATCGTAGGCCGGATGAAGGTGCCCAGATCGTAGCCGTTCCCGGTGAGCTTCTCGCCGCCACAGCGGAGTCTCGCGCCTTCCTCCTTGCCGATCTCGATGTACCGGAGGATCTTCTCCTCCTGCTCTCTCCCCTTGACTGGACCCACGTCCACGGACGGGTCCAAGGGGTCTCCCACCTTGAGCGCCTCTGTCTCTTCGACGAGATCGTCCAGGAACTCATCGTAGATCTTCTTGTGGATGATGACGCGGCTGCAGGCCGTGCACCTCTGTCCTGCCGTGCCGAAGGCGGCGAAGAGGACGCCTTCCAGTGCGAGGTCCTGATCCGCGTCATCCATCAGGATAATGGGATTCTTCCCCCCCAGTTCGAGGCCCACTCGGGCCAGTCGAGAGGCTCCGCAACCATAGACGACCCTCCCCGTGTCCACGCCGCCGGTAAAGGAGATGACCCGGATCAAGGGGCTGTTGATGATTTCGTCGCCAACGACGGAGCCCGCGCCTGTCACCATGTTGAGTACACCAGGCGGGAGGCCGGCCTCCTCCAAGACCGAGACGAGCTTGGCTCCTAGAATCGGGGTACCCGTGGCGGGCTTGAAGACGGCGGTACACCCGCTTACCACGGCGGCGCCAATCTTCCAGGAAGGTATGGCGATCGGGAAGTTCCAGGGTGTAATGAGTCCGGCGATGCCTACGGGGACGCGAACCGTCATGGCGAACTTGTCGGGGAGCTCCGTAGCCACGGTCTCACCCAGGAGACGACGGCCCTCGCCAGCGATGTACTCGAAGAAGTCTATGGCCTCCTGGACCTCGCCTCGGGCCTCAGCGAGGACCTTTCCGTTTTCCCGTGCTAGCAGTTTGCCGAGGTCGTCCTTCTTCTCCCTCAGAATCTGTCCGGCCCTCAGCAGGACTTCTCCCCTCTTTGCCGGTGGGGTCGACTTCCACTGGGGGAAGGCCGCCTTGGCGGCTTCGAGGGCTCGTTGCACATCCTCCCTCGTGCCCTGCGGGAACCGTGCTAACGTCTGTCCGTTGGCGGGGTTGACCACATCGAATAACTCTTCTGCGGACGACTCGACCCACTCGCCACCGATGTAGATACCATACTCCTCTGCCACGAATCAACCTCCCTGTCCCGCGACGTGCAGCTCATCAGTTACACCCTCTTAACGCTTATCGAGACGCCATCGCGGATCGGCAGAATAACGGTCGTCA
>CAYFZX010000078.1:0-5048 GCA_964347795.1 uncultured Methanomassiliicoccales archaeon | reverse complement strand
ACTCCTCCGAAGGCTACGGGAATGAACTTGATTAATCTTATTCGAGGTCACGACGTTCCTGGGAAGCCGGGAACCCGTAATTGAGGTCCATCAGCTGCCTCAGAGGAAGGAGGTCCAGACATTGCCAGAAGGGGGCTTACTGCCGTCACCTGGCATCTCTCGCTACATACGCTCGCTGGGCTGAGACGTTGGTTGCGAATCGACCTTACGCCCACTCCCTGTGGCCGCCTCCTGGTCGAGGGCCGTTGTCCCTCCCTTAGGATGACGGACTCGCTCCTCGGGTACCAGAGGGAGGCCTAGGGAAAATCCTCTTTCCAGAAACGCTTTTTAATCCCTCAGTGAATTACGTCCCATGCCAGATGGTGACACGATTCGCGCCTTGGATCATCCCTATCGCCGCACGATCTTGCGGCTTCTGCAAAGCGGACGGATGACCTACTCCGACTTGTTCAGCCGTCTCGAACCGAACGGAGGCGAAAGGGCTCGATTCAATTATCATCTGAGGTCCCTCCGGAACGCGGACCTGGTCCAGCTAACCGACAGTCTCTACGGCCTGACGCCCAGGGGAGAGGCGGCTCTTGTCCTACTCAGGGAGGTTTCGGAAAGGTCCGGAGCACGGCACCGCCCCAAGTGGGGGAGCCGCCTAGAGGAACGGGGATGGGTCCGCAGAGTGGGCGACGCGTTGAGGGCGCGCACAGCCGAGGTGCGGGCGATCATCCCCTTCGGGTGGCTCCTCCTGCTCGTCGGTTCGATCCTCCTGCTCGGGAGCTACGCCTTGCCTTGGCTCATGGCCACGGGATATGATTCGGGGACATACAGTGGGATCATGCTCAGTGGTCATCTCGCCTCCCATCTGCTTTACTCGTACGGGTTCTTGACGGCCGTCGCCTGGTTCGCGTGGGTTCCGTCGCTTATCTTGGTCGCTGTCTTCGCCATAACGTCCGCGCTCGTCGGTCGCCGGTTCCTGTGGCTCGGGACCTCTGGCATCATCATCCTCGCGCTCGGCGCCCTCCTCGTCCTCGTCGTGCCGGACCGGCTCCACTTTGGAACGGTCAGTTTCACCCACGGGTTCACCCTAGCCGTGATCGGGTGCACGTTAATCGAAGCGGGCGCCCGCCTCAAGGCGCCGGCTGCCCTGGTGTCGCCACTGCGCACTCCTCGCCCGCTCGGGATCCTTCTCGTTGGTCTCGGGATCGCCTCGATGGTCGGGGGCGCTTTCGCGTTGCCTCCGGGGCCTCGCGGCCTCTCTTCGCCGATTCCGGGCATCCTTGTCGTTGGTGTCGGGATTGTCTCCACGGCCGGAGGCTTCTTCGCGTTGAAGTCTCGGACGATGGCTCCGCCGTCCGCAGGGATCACGCTCATGGTTCTTGGAGCGGTCTCGGCGGTCGGTGGCTTTCTCGGGTTCTTGTACGGCCACTATCCTCACCTCGACCTCTATCTGGTGGTCATGATTTTCGGCGTGGCGATGTTTGTTGTTGGGACAGTCTCCCGAGTCAGGCAATCCATCGCCTCTCGACGGGCCCGCCCGGCTCTGTCACTTTCGGGGGTGGAGGGCTCGGGAAGCGGGGGTAGACGCCAGAGGCAAATACGGCAGCGACACAGCCGACGGCGAGCTGAGTCACCCATGGCCTCTCGACCGGCTCCGCCATCTGGTTCTCCCTGAGGACCGTCATATGGGGGAGGAGGAGAGGGTTCTGTGGGTTGGCGGAGTCGCTGGATTTGTGACCGGTGCACTCCTCTTCGCGGCCTTCATCATCAGGGGGGCTGCCGCGGGCACCCCCTTTGGGGCCGGCCTCGAGGAGCAATTGCAGCAGTTTCAGGAGGCCGGCGTGTTGGGACTCTTCCAGGTTGTCAACGCCATGTCCCTCGCCGCCTACCTCCTCTCCCTCGCGCTCTTTCTCGCGATCTACCGCAGCCTGAGGGTGACGAGCCCGGAGTATGCCCTCGGAGGCCTCCTCCTCTACGTGGTCTTCGTGGTGCTGTTTGCCGTCCTCACGTCATGGACCTTCTTCGTCCATCCCCGCCTGGGTGAGCTGTATACGACCACGGCGAACCAGGCGACGATCGTCGAGATGTTCGGCGTCACGCATGCCATCACCGACACGATCTTCTTCGCTGCAAGCCTCTTCTTCGCCCTGAGCGCCCTGACCCTGGGGGCGGTCATGCTGGGAAACTTGGACTACCGCCGAACCTACGGCCTCCTCAGTCTGGTCCTGGGCCTCGTCGGGATCGTCGCGCTCGCCTTCCTCATCGGACTGGGCCGGGACCTGCTCGCTGTGTTCGCCTTCATCTTCGGGTGGAAGGTGTACCGCCTGTCGAGAATCGCCTAGTCAAGGGCCGGGAAATGCAGACTTGTCTGCGCGGTTGGGCCCAACGCCCCCGCAGTTTCTCTATACCTTCGCACAATGTCGCGCGACTCGGTGAGCCAAGACGCGAAGTTATTCAAGTGAGGGTAGAATCCGGACCCCACACGCGCAGAAGGGGGCCTGCGGCCGTGACCTGGCACCCCTATCTTAGATCAACTCTACGGAGGAGAGCGGCTAACCCTCCCGCCAGGCGACCACGCTGGCCCCGATGAGCAGCAGCGCGAAGAGGATACCCGGGATGATCATGATGTAGCTTTCCAGGGGTAGTGTTTCGTCGACCACGCTGGCGATGGCGCCCGTCCAAGTCACGACCGTGGCGATCCCCAGGATTATCCCGGCTACGTACCCGAGGGTCGTCCGCCACCAGAAGAAGGGCAGGAAGAAGGCCCCTACGACAAGGCCTGTGGCCAAGTTGTATGGGATCGCCGGGCTGAAGCCTGGGTTCCCGATGTATTCAGGGACGAGCATTCGAGCAACAAAGCCCGCAAGAACGGCTAGATACGACGCCAAAGCCAGCTGCTGTTTCCAGCTCTGAGCTTCCAGATTACCTCCCCCATCCCGAGAGGGCCCCTCGGTATAAATGCCTTGACATGACATGTCTTGGCCTCGGGAAGCTTGGCTCCTCGGGTAGTCCGGAATAAGGGAAGTTCATCAGTCGGGTGCAGATTCTGGGCCAGACATCGCCATAAGGGGGCTTCCTGCCGTGACCTGGCCCCCCGGACAAGGTGCCGCTTTGATCGGCTCGACGGCTGGAGATGAGGGGAAGTCGTCCCGACGACCAGCTATGGCGCCAGGCCGAGCTGGGTCATCATCCCAAGGAGGTCGCCGTAGTCGCGAAGCTCCGTGATCTCTCCGCCCTCCACCTTGTACACGCCGCAGCCTCGAATTCGGATCGGCTTGTTCGTGGGGGGAATCGTCTCGCCGCCCGGTCCCTTGAGGGGTCCCGTGTGGGTCCCCGTGGCGACGGCTTCCTGGCAGACCCAGTCGCTCTGGCCGAAGGTCCGCACAACCTCGACTCGGATGTCTGGAAAGGCCGTGATAAGCGCCTCGTTACTTTCACGAAACGCAGCCTGCCCCTTGACCGGTTGTTCGGGGCTTTCCGCTTCATAATGGACAATGGACTCCGCGTAAATCTCCCAGTAGCGGTCCCAATCCCGCGCGTTGAACGCCTCGACCTCCTCCCTGACGAGACGCACGTTCTCCTCCACAGTCATTTCCCTTTCACCTCCTCGCTCCCCGGGGAGGGCCGTGGGCATCTGGACAAGCCCCTCCTCGGCGCTCGGGGGCGGATGTCGTAGGCCTGCCTTAAGGTTTACGCGATGGGGTTGGCGACGGATGGACCAACCTCTGTGCCGTCAATTCGAGGTTGTGTGGAGCGCGACCCTCACAGGGTTAGGAGTCCCGGGGCGATCGAATCGAACACCAGCCATCCACCTAGGACAATCTCAAAGAACAAGACCAACACTCCCCCGAGGCCCCACAGGCCTTTGACGTCGGGTCGTGCTAGTCTGATGCCGTTGCCGAAGCCGTAGAGGGTGCTGGAGACAATTCCAAACCATCCTATTGGCGCTGGCACAACTTCATAGACGGCAAACAGGACGCAGTAAGCGAGGGTGCCGATTGAGAACAGGATCTGCGCCCGGGAGAAGACCCTGTCCTTTGTACTGAGAATGCTGCGAGCCAGATCTGTCAACGATTGTCTCTCCGCACCCCTCGTGCCTGGGTATTGCCCTGCAATCCTGAGAAGTCCCCAGTAGTCCCTTTTGTAGTAGGCCTGGACCGAGCCTTCTCCTATTCGACAGACGGTCCAGACAACGGCCAGCATCGCGTTGTACGACCCAAAAGCGACCAACAAGGCTATCGCTAGGGCAACAATGGAGGCATGCTCCGTGAGTATCAGCGCAAAGCCTGTCTTGAACGCTCCTGGATTCCGGCTGATCTCTTGCAGCTTGGCCTCTGGGTCCAAGTCATTCATGGTCACGTAGCCGAATCTCTCACTGGAGAAGACCAGGACGATGATGAGCAGGAAGAGAAACCCGGAAAGCATCATGGCGAGGCTCAAACGACGTCCTCCCGAGGGTCCTCAGGACTTGCGCCCATGGTCCACCGTGATGACCACGTTCCCCTTCTTGTGCCCCTTGTCGACATAGCGATGAGCCTCTACGATCTGCTCCAGAGGATAGGTTCGGTCGATGACCGATCTCAGCTTCCCAGCCTCAATGAGTTCCTTGAGGAAGACCAGATCCTCAGCTGTTCCCTCGTGATCCCCACCGATGACTCTCTTGCGGAAAACGTGGGACAGCACGAGGAAAACGCCGACATAGTATCCGCCCTCCTTGATCGACCGCCTGCTGTGGGAAAACGAAGTCTTGGCGACCGCGTCAAAGACGATGTCATAGGTCCGACCGCTTTGGGCGAAGTCCTCCTTGGTGTAGTCGATGACCTCATCGGCGCCCAGAGATCTCACCAATTCCAGGTTCGTGGTACTGCATACCCCGGTGACTTCGGCCCCGAACGACTTGGCGAGTTGCACTGCAAACGTCCCCACGCTTCCAGAAGCGCCGTAGATCAGGACCTCTTGTCCACTCTGGATGTTTGCCTTTCTGAGGAAACAGAGTGCTGTCAATCCCCCCCGAGGAACGGCGGCGGCTTCCTCAAACGTCATGTTGGCCGGCTTGAGAG
>CAYFZX010000077.1:1739-5060 GCA_964347795.1 uncultured Methanomassiliicoccales archaeon | reverse complement strand
GAAACCGCGATACCTTCGAGATCTGATAGGAATCCTCCGGCTAAGGCGGGCGATGCGGTTGTCCGCCAGGTATGGTTGGTAGCCGAGTGCTACACCCCGAGGGCCTCGGATTTGTAGGTGGAGTCGGCGGGAATCGTGAGTGGCGTGCGGAGACCCCCATCACACCCTAGGCAGGGGCGGCAGCCCGCTACCCTCGGCTGACCGTCTAGCTGACCCCTTCTGAAAGAGCTCTCTCCATGGCTTCGAGGGTCCTCCAACGCCCTCGGACACTGTTCTCCAGCGTGGTGATTTCCTCCGCCGTCATGTGCTTGAAACGCCCTTGAAGGTCCAAATAGTCCTTGAGGGGGGTGAACCTCGGCTTCCGGCTGATCTTCATCTTCCCGTCGATCACTTCATAGAGGGGCCACATCCCCGTGTCCACCGCCATCTTCGCCAGGCGCACGGTCTCCTCTGAGTCAGCCCGCCATCCGGTCGGGCACGGAGCGAAGACGTGGAGGTATCGGAAGCCCGTCATCTCCTTCGCCGTGTGGAGCTTCGCCAGGAGGTCATTGGGGAAGCCGATGGAGGCCGTGCCTACGTAGGGCACCCCATGGGCGGCCACGATTTGGGGCACGTCCTTCTTGTACTCTGGTTTGCCACGTTGGAGGTCTCCCACGGGAGTGGTCGTGGTCCAGGCCCCGAAGGGCGTGGCTCCGCTGCGCTGGATGCCCGTGTTCATGTACGCCTCGTTGTCGTAACACATGTACAGAATGTCCTCGTTCCGCTCCGCGGCTCCCGAGAGGGCCTGCATGCCAATGTCCGCCGTTCCGCCGTCCCCTGCGAAGGCGACAACGTTGGTGTCGGGGTACCCGCGACGCCGGAGCGCGCGGCTGATGGCCGCCGCACAGACGGCGGAGTTTTCGAACAGCACGTGATGGTAGGGCACCCGGAAGGCGTTCTGTGGATAGGTCGACGAGAAGACGAGCATGCAGTTGGCCGGTAGGTAGACCACGGTGTCGGGACCCAGGACCTTCATGGCAATTCTGGCGAGCGTCGCGGCGCCACATCCCGGGCACGCTGTGTGGCCGCTGACGAAGAAGTCCTCCTCGGAGAGGGTCTTCACCGTAGGGCGCTCACCCATTACGCCACCCCCCGGGTGCCCAACCACACCGTTTCTGTCTTCGGCCTGCCCTTCTTGGCGGCCTTCAGGAGGTGGTTGAACATGCTCTCGATGTCCTCCATCGTGACGTCCCTGCCCCCCAGGCCCGCAAGGAAGTTCAGCACCGGGATGTCCGCCGAGCCGTAGAGGGCGTGACGCGTCTCGATCCACGCGGGCCCTCCCGAGCCGAAGGAGACCGCTCGGTCATACACTCCAAGGGCCGAGACCCCTTGGGCGATTCGCTTGAGTTCCTCCTGTGGAAAGGGTCGGAAGAACCGGAGCTTCACCAGGCCCACCTTCTCGCCATCGGATCGCATTCGATCCACGACCTCCCGGGCTGTGGAGGTGACAGTGCCCATGGTAACGAGGGCCACCTCCGCATCCTCAACCCGGTACGGTTCCACCAGACCCTGGTAGTCCCGTCCAAAGGCGTGTGCGAAGGCGCTGTTGACCTCACGGATGACCTTCCGCGCCGCCCCCATGGTCTTCTCTGTTTGGTACCGGACTTCCTGGATGTACTCGGGAGGCGAGAAGGGGCCCACGACCATGGGGTCGTCCGGGGTGAGGTGTGCATGGGAGGGGTCGTAGGCGGGTATGAACTCGTCTACGGCCTCCTGTCCCGGAGCCTTCACCGGTTCGATGGTGTGGGAGAGGACGAAGGCGTCGAGGTTCACCATGACGGGGTGCAGAACGCGCTTGTCCTCCGCGATCCGATAGCCTTGGAGTACCATGTCCAAGACCTCCTGGTTGTCCTCGCAGAACATCTGGAGCCAGCCGGCATCACGCTGAGGCAGGACATCATTGTACTCACACCAGATTCCAATCGGAGCTGCCACGGTGCGATTCACCACGACCATCACGATAGGCAGGTGCATCGCGCCCGCCACGAACAGGACCTCGTGCATCAGGGCAAGGCCCTGGGAAGAGGTAGCCGTAAAACTCCGCACCCCTGTGGCCTCGGCGGACACGCAGGCGCTCATCGCGCTGTGTTCGCTCTCCACCGCCATAAAGTCGGCGTCCAGGCGACCATCTGCGATGAACTCCGAGATGTGCTCGATGATCGTGGTTTGGGGGGTGATGGGGTAGGCGGCCACGAATTGAGGCCGCGAGAGGACGGCGCCATAGGCAGCGGCGTAGTTCCCGGTCATCATTCGATGAACGGGACGTGTCATACTGCTCCCCTCGGCCTTCAGGCGACCACCTCCTCCGTAGCCTGCATGAGGATGGCCCCGGTGGGACACACTTGGGCGCAAATCCCGCATCCCTTGCAGTGGTAGTAGTCGATGGACAAGCCCTCCTGCTCCTTTTCGATGGCGCCGTCGGGACAGAAGAACCAGCAGAGGAGGCAGTTGGTGCATTCCTCCATGTGGAGAACGGGAGCGAAATCCCTCCAGGTGCCCGTCTCGTTCTCCACAGTACTGCCAGGGCCCACAAGGCCGTTCTCAGTCCGCAACGCCTTGGTGGCGATTCCCAGGGGAAGGTCCCCGACGGGCGGCGTCCACCGCTGAACGGCCGCATAGGTCTTGCCCCCCCGGCTTCTTCCTCGCGCAAGGCTTTTGGAAGCGGCCTCCGCGGCGGTGGCATTTCGCTGGGCAAGGGTTCTCCCGATCCTGGGCGCGAGCACCTCGAGAATTGCCTTCCCCACGGAGGCCAGGTCTACCACTCCGGTGGCGGCGGCGAAGGCTCCAAGCATCGGGGCGTTTGTCACCGCTTTTCCGGTATGGTCCAGGGCAAGACCTGTGGCGTCCACGGTGACTAGATCGACCACCGCGCTCAGTTCTACCTCCTCCGGGACGAGAGTGCTGTTGACCACGGCCACTCCCCCATCCTGCAGGCCGTCAACCACGTCCACGTGAGACGCCAGCTTGTTGTCCAACACGACGACCGCATCGGGTGCGTAGATCCGGGTCTTGACGCGGATCTTCTGCGTATCGATCCGTGTAAACGCCTGAACGGGGGCGCCTCTGCGCTCGGCCCCGAAGTAAGGGAAGGCCACAGCAAACTTCCCTTCGAGGAACGCCGCGGTCGCAAGGGCCTGGGCGGCCAAGACGGATCCCTGGCCGCCTCGACCGTGAAACCGAACTTCGAACATGGACACAATACCCCTTCTGTACAATCCACCAGATGGGACGAAAAGGGTTGGGAATATACTGTTATTAGTTAACCCTATACGGGAGGCAATA
>CAYFZX010000077.1:0-1639 GCA_964347795.1 uncultured Methanomassiliicoccales archaeon | reverse complement strand
CTGTCGCGATGGAGCGTTTCTTTGGCGCCCCATGTGAGCTTGCGCTGGGTGGCCCCGGTCACTAGCTGACGGACTTGCCCTCGCCCGTTTCCGCTGATCCAAGTGACGGCGGAAGAGCCTTAGTCTCAAGACGCCATGATGAAGACTCGTGGAGGTCAAGACCCGGGAGGAAATCCTCCGTGAGCTCATCGAAAGGGCGGGTGAGTACCCCACAGGCTGGAAGGCGGCTACTCGTCGAGACCCGGAGTCCTTCGGAGAGGAATACTACATCTTCCACCCAAAGGCTGGCGTCTACGAGGTCAAGGAGTATCCAGTGAATCCGTTCCGGTCCTCGGGAGTAGGAGCGCACCTCACGCCCTCCGTCCCGTCCGGGCTCCCGCGCCTTCTCAAGGAGCAGCCTGGAACCTTCGGCATTTTGGAAGTTGACCTGGCGAAGTTCCTTCGGGCCCTGCAGGAGACCCCTGATCAATCCATCACGCACCTCGATCTGAGCGAGGACGTGGGCATCCGCATCCCGATGCGAGGTCCCTCTCACAGAACCTCCTCCACCATCAGATCGATCGATGCCTCACTCGCCAAGAAGTGCAGAGTCGTGGACGAGGAGTTCCGGAAACTGCTCGACCGGCATGGCCTCACGAGGGCGTACTCGTAACTCCGGAAAGGTTCTCGGAGCCGACTGCTCACTCCAACACGTGGATGTTCCTCTTGCTGCACATCTCCTTGAGGACTCGGGGCCAAACCGTGACGCTAACCTCTCCGAGGTGGGCTTTCCTCAGGAGGAGCATGTATGTCCGGGACTGACCGATTCCCCCTCCGATGCTCAGCGGGATCTGATTGTTGATGATTGCTTTGTGGTAGGGGAATTTGAGAAAGTCGACCTGACCGCTCATTTCTAGCTGCCTCCTGAGCGTCTCAGCATTGACGCGAATGCCCATGGAGGTGAGTTCGTGGCGGCGTTTCGTGACCGGATTCCAGACCAGGATGTCGCCATTCAGGCCGTGCATTGGCCGTCCGTCCGACGACGTGGTCTCCGAGATCCAGTCGTCATAGTCCGCCGCCCTCATCTCGTGGGGATAGCCATCCATGAGAGGCCACCCGATGCCATAGATGAATATGGCTGGGTGTTCCTGCAGGATCTGGGTCTCTCGGGCCTTCCGCGGAAGGTCGGGATACTTGTTGAGGATGTCCTCAGCGTGGAGGAAGGTGAGTTCCTCAGGAAGGCGCGGATAGTCGTCCGTACCCAGCTGCGGGAAGAGTTCATGGATGTGGGTCTCGGCGCCCTTGAGAACCTTCCAGAGCTTCTGCACTACCTCGGTGAGAAACCGCAGATTCCGCTGCTCCTCCGTGATTACCAGCTCCCAGTCCCACTGGTCCACGTAGGCGCTATGATCGTGGTCCAGGAAGTAGTCCTTCCGCACCGCCCGCATGTCGGTGCAGAGGCCCTCGCCGACCCCCATGCCAAACTGCCGGAGGGCCAATCGCTTCCACTTCGTGGCGGCTTGCACGATCTGGGCGTCGACGGGGTTCTTGTCATTGTCGTTCGAGATGTGGAACTGTATGGGCGTGCGGGAGCCGTCCCGGTCCAGGAGGTCGTTCACCCCGCTCTCGACGTCGACGATGAGTGGGACGGTGACCATCA
>CAYFZX010000076.1:0-5194 GCA_964347795.1 uncultured Methanomassiliicoccales archaeon | reverse complement strand
TCCGCTTCCTCGGACCGGAACACGGTTACCAGGAACTCACGGACTACGTACGACGGCATCCAAGAGCTGCCCGGTTCCTCCTGGGGCTCATCGGTCATGCATATGATGGGTCGGAGGACGGGCGACGGAAGCTGGCCTCAATCCTGCCTCTGGTGTCATTTCGTCCTCAGACGGAGCTCGGAGTGGACTCTCGGCAGCCGGAGTAACCGAGGTGGTTCACGGACTTCCTGGGTCGCCGGACGCACCGGCCTCAGGGATCCGCTCAATGGCTGAGAGCCAAGCTTTGCCCCCGTCACGATGGAAGTTGGATTCGAACCTGGCCTCTCGTATGTACTCGACCCTCCAACCGTCCTCGAAAGTCGCAATGATATCGTCCCTGGAGACTCGACGAGGGCCGCCCCAATCGGCGGGCTCTAAATCGCTGAAGCAGAGCATGAAGTACCTCCCCCCAGTGCGGAGGACCTTCGAGAGACTCCGGGCGAAGAGAGGACGCTCCTCATCTGAGAAGATGTGGAACAAGCCTGAGTCGATGACCGTATCAAAGGTCATCCCCAAGTGGGGAAGATCGAAAGCGTCCCACACCCGAAAGGCCACAGCGACTCCTCTTTCCCGGGCTTTCGCCTTGGCCTTCGCTATGGCGACCGCGGAGGAGTCAATACCCCAGACCTCGTATCCTCTTTCGGCGAGGTAGAGGGAGTTCTCCCCCGTGCCACATCCCAAATCGAGGACCCTGCCACCTATCTCGCGACTTTGTGCCAGGGTCACTATCTCTCCCTGGGGCCGTCCAATGTCCCACGGAGGGGTCCCTGCGTATTCTGCGTCGAACGAGTCCATGACAGCAGCTCCTCCTCGCGTCTCCGTCGGAGATGGCATCGAAGGCGTGCGGACCCTGCCTACACGCCTCGCTACGGGCCCGGCCCCGGTCCGGGACCAGGGCCCGGACCGCCTGGTTCCAGCGGTCTCCAAGGATCGCTTGGACTAAAAGGGTCTGGTTCCGAGCTTTGTTTTGGCCCGAACGTCCTTCCCATGACGTTCCACCTCCAGGTCAACTTCATCTCCGATCTTCCTACTCTTGAGCACTTCCACCAGGTCTCCAAGGGACGCCACGCCTTCTCCGTCTACGGATAGAACCACGTCCCCCACCTGCAGACCGGCTTCTGCTGCTGGGCTGCCAGACGTCACTTCGACCACGAGAATTCCCCGAGAGGTCCTCAGGCCGTAGTGGTGGGCGACACGGCGACCCACATCGTATCCCATGATACCAAGCCATGGCCGCTGTACCTGGCCGTGCTCAATGATCTGCTTCGCCACGTCCAAGGCCGCATTCACGGGAATCGCGAAACCTATGCCGTCAGCGTACGGGATGGTAGCGGTGTTGATGGCCACCACATGGCCCTCGAGGTCCACGAGGGGGCCTCCGCTATTTCCTGGGTTGACTGCCGCGTCAGTCTGGATCATCTTGAGTCCGTTGCCGTTTCCCATCTGCAGGCTACGACGAAGAGAACTCACCACCCCTGAAGTCACCGTTGGACCTCCAGAAAGGGCCAAGGGGTTGCCGATGGCCATGACAGGCTGGCCCACCTTCAGTTTGTCTGAGTCACCGAAGTCCGCGGTCTTGAGATTCTCACCATCTACCTTGACGACCGCGATGTCTGTCTCCTCATCACTGCCTATCACAGCTCCCCCGAGGATGCGACCGTCACTCAACGTGACAATTATCCGACGAGCCTCGTCTACGACGTGCCTGTTGGTTAGGATATGCCCGTCAGAGTCCATGACGACTCCCGACCCCATTCCTCGCTTTGGGTAGCGACCAAAGGGAGGGAAAGGTGGTCTAGCTCGGGTACTGACGCTCACTGTACTCTCACCCGCCCTCTCCACTGCCCCTGTGAGGGCATTCTGCAGTTCGCTCAACATATGGACCAATATGGCCTGATCAGAATTTGTTGACCAGGTATGCTTGGTAATCAGTCACGCTAGAGCCTTTTCTCCAACGGTTTGAGTCGCAGGTTCCATCTGTGCAAACGAGGAACCAAGGTTTATACCGGCTAGGCTCCTGTAAAGGAAAGCGAGGGATCCTCTGCAACCCTACGATGACAACATGGCATGGTCGGAGCACGATCTCGAGATTCTCTCCTACTTGAGCGCGGAGAGCGAGGTACAGGTCGCGTTCCAGGGACTGAGGCGCTCCCTTGACATCCATCAGGAGTCCCTTTCCAGGGCCCTGAGGCGTCTGCAGGAGAATGGACTAGTCTGCAGTAACGAGGAGGGTTACAGGATAAGCCCTGAAGGACTGGCCAGGGCCCGCGTCTTGGCCCAACGCGATCAGTCTCCCTCGGTCCCGGTCCTGAGAACGGTGCTGCCTGGTGAAAAGGAGGGAAGGTACGCAGCCGACGAGTTGCGCCAACGTTGGTTTGGACCCCTCCGTTGGTACGGATTCTCGCAGGACTTGAAGGGCGTCACCCTTTCGTGGACGACGGCGGACGGCGGCATCCGCCTGGACGCCAGGTTCGAGGGGATCTTGCTGTCAGTGGACGCCCGCCTCGCCAATCAATCGAGGATCTCTGAGGCCATTGTGGCGGCCCATCGTCTCCTCCATGAAATCACACGGACATACATTGCAGCGGGACAGCGCGCGCTACCCCCGCCCAATAGCTAGTCCGCCTGCTCACGCAACCCGCTCGTCTTGAGTGACGCTGATAGATGGGAAGGGCAATGTGCGATGCCTGATGGAAGAGGACGACTGCATGAGTGAGGACACAGCCTCGCGAGACGTAGTCGCGGAGTACATCTCTGGCGTCGATTCTCCTCAACGAGAGGTAATCGAGGCATTGAGGGCCTTGATCATCAAGGAGGCTGCCATCGCGTCGGAGACAGTCAAGTGGGGGCAGCCTGCTACTCTAGATGCGGGAA
Organism: uncultured Methanomassiliicoccales archaeon; assembly: GCA_964347795.1. Taxonomy (GTDB): domain Archaea; phylum Thermoplasmatota; class Thermoplasmata; order RBG-16-68-12; family JAJISG01; genus JAJISG01. The sequence continues at coordinate 2,281 of CAYFZX010000076.1, read as the reverse complement.
CATCTGTTACATCGCCGCGGAAGCTGGCCACGTCAAACTTGGCTTCTTCAGAGGTGAGGACCTATTCGACCCTGAGGGTCTGCTCGAAGGGGCTGTTAGATGAGGCGCATCAAAGTCCGGAGCATGCACGATATCCGAGCCAACACCTTCGCTTCCCTCATCAGGGAGGCTTTCGGACTCGACCAGCGGCAGAGTCAGACGAGTTGAGATGACGATGGGCGACGATGTACTATCCCTCGCTGGCCTAGAATTCCACGCGTTGACGCCAGAACGGTGGCGTGATTTCGAGACATTGTTTGGCCCCAAGGGGGCGTGTGGTGGCTGCTGGTGCATGTGGTGGCGGCTCACGGCTTCCGAGTTCAACAGGCGAAAGGGGGAGGAGAACAGGAAGGCAATGAGAGAGTTTGTGGAGGCGGGGCATGTCCCAGGAATCCTGGCCTACCACGGCAGGCGGCCCGTAGGATGGTGTTCCATTGCGCCTCGAGAGCACTTTCCGCGTCTGGATCGATCCCCTACACTGAAGAGGGTTGATGATAAGCCTGTCTGGTCGGTCGTGTGTTTCTTCGTCGACAGGGGATATCGACAACGCGGCGTCACCGAGAGACTCCTTCGCGCTGCCGTTGAGTATGCTCGGCGAGCTGGGGTGCAAGTTGTGGAAGGATATCCCCTCGAGCCGGGAAGGAAACGCTATCCAGATTTCGGTGCCTGGACGGGGTTCGCCTCCACCTTCCGCAAGGCAGGGTTTCAAGAAGTCCTGAGGCGGAAGGAGAAGCGTCCAATCATGCGCTACAGGTTAGGAGAGGCGCGCAAGACCTGACGAGGCACCCTCGTCACCAGGAGTGATCGAAGTTGCTGTCTGAACGCTCTTTCCAAACGGAGATACTCCTCGAACTCCTCATCGGTCATTGAAAGAAAGCGGGCGAAACCGACGACGGTCTGCTTCGCGAGGAAGCCTACGTCTTCCAAAGCCGCCGCCTTGTCGCCCAGGTCCTCTCTCGCACCACAGTCCCTCATCTGGGCATGTAGCTCTACGAGCCTCTCCACGGCCTCCTTGGAAACTTTCACATCGAAACCCAGCTTGGGCAGACTTCGAAGGGCTTCCTCCGTCTCCCTCTCAGCGTATTCCTGACTACCTGGGCCCTCTCCGTGAGCGAACTCGAAGACCTCCGCCGTGGCCTGGTAATACGTCTCCACTAGGTGGCCAACCCGCTCCTCCTTGGACACCCCCACCATTCCCGCGTCGCGCAGCTTCCGAATGTGATGGTAGATCGCCTGGGGTGTCATGTCCAGTTCCTCGGCGATTTGGCTGACAGTCATCTCCTTGGCTCTCAAGAGATAGATGATGCGCCGCCGGGTCTCATCCCCAATCAACTGGAATGCCTTTGGGTCGCGGATCACCTTGAACGCTCTCATCCAACTTCCCCTAGAAAGAGTATAGTTGACTTGCTATATAATGGTTATCCTCACTAAAACGAAAGTTTTAATAGGTAGGTATGCATTACACAAACTAGGACTTGGGTGGTGCAAACATGGCCTATGTAAGGGAAAAGCGTGAATTGGTTGAGTCGAGCGAGATTGTAGAGGATGTCCGGGAACGTCTCTCCGCGATAGTTCGCCCCCTGCAGAGGTACGTCTCGTCTTTGGTACCTCGGGGGAGATCGAGAGTAAGAGCAACTGTATCGCCGCGAAGATTCGTCCCAGTGGCGCAACTCAACTCCCACGCGGCACTTTGGCAACGGCGGCTGCGATAGATCGGTTTTTTACCCAGCCGATCCGCACCCCCGTAATTCCCACTAGGGGAGAGGCGTCAAGCCTCCTCCCCCTCACTTTTCCACAATACTCTTTGCATACCCACCCATTTTCTCCTGGCGACGCTTGAATGCAGCCTCGAATGATAATTTCTGGCTCCCTCTGACATCCTCCGGGAGTACGGGGATCTCCCGGAACCAGCCAGCCGATGGAGGCGAAGACGTCTTGCTTGCCTCGCCTAATCAATCCTCATTGTTGCTGCCAAAGGAGTTCGCACGGGAAGGATTACGCCGCCGTTGGCCTGCCTACTTCAAACCTAGGAAACGACGCCAGAACCTCCTTCGCTCCTGCGCCCGAACAACCAAGATGGGGGTGCGGGATCTTTTCACGACCTCCTCGCTCACGCTCCCAAGGATGAAGCTCCTTATTCCGCCCATTCCGTGGGACCCGAGGACGATGAGGTCGTAGTTCCCCGCCGAGGCCTCTGCGAGAATCTGGTTCGCCACCTTCCCGTGCCTCACCTTGGATTCTG
>CAYFZX010000075.1:2268-5345 GCA_964347795.1 uncultured Methanomassiliicoccales archaeon | reverse complement strand
AGGATTCAGCAGGTGCCTCAGAGCTAATGCCCGCCGACACTGCTGATTGAAGTCTCGCGAGCGCGTGCTCATAGATCTGGCCCTCCTCTCCTTGGTTAAGGGCCATCAGGCGTTGGAGGATCAGCTCAGGAGTCGACCGGGCGATGAGATTTGGCTTCGGCGTCCGATTGACTATGAGGTTGTACCCATCGTCTAGTCCTTGAGCCTCGATCCCATCGACTCTGACCTCGGTGGATCGTAGGATGAATCTCGCGGCGTGAGTCACGACGATGGCATAGCTCCCGCTCTCTCGCAGTCGCTCAAGGAAGGTCGCGAGGACCGCGGCCGCTGCCTCTTGCTCCGTCATTGACTCAAGCTCGTCTGCTAGGACGACCTTTGGGCGGTCATCAAGGGCGATCGGCATGAAAGACGTCAGAAAGCCTTCGAGGGCGCCAGCACTCAGTGAACCCTGGCGGGAGAAGAGATAGCAGGCCTCCAAAGGCTCTAGCACGGCCTCTCTGGCGTTCACGGGCAGCCCCATCGCCGCCAGGATGTGGGCCTGGGCCACGGTCTCCAGGAGGGTCGTCTTCCCCCCACTGTTTGCCCCCGTCAGCAGGGCGACTTGCTGAGGTCGACTCAGCCGATAGTCAACTCTTTGGGAACCCGGGCTGCCGATCAGAGCCAGGTGGAGGGCGCCCCGCAGCCGCAGTTCTTCCCCCCATCGGGGGGGTTGCAGTTCGTATTCCAACGCGAATGATCCGAGAGCGAGCTCGAAATCAAACTCGAGGGCGCGCCCGTGGGCATCACGTACCTCGGCCGCTTTGGTGCTCAAGATCCTTGCGGCCCTCTGGAGGGCTTCGAAAGCTTCCATCTTCGCGAACCTTCGGCTCTCTCCCAACGCCCTCTCAATCTCCTCCTCGGGCAAGGTGAGCGGATACGAAGGGTCCAGTCGTACCCTCAGCCCGGACCGTGCCAGGATCTGCTGCTTTCCCTCTTCGAGCACCTCCGTGAAGACGTCCGCCAACCGCCGAGGCAGGCCCTTCTGGAGGAGCTCTAGGACCTCAGGTCCCTCAAGGGACAGTCCCGACAGGCGTTCCTTCAGGGCCTCATTCAGCTCCCGAATCACCTCCTCCACGGTCTCCTCCCTGGCGATGGGCGCTGGGACCTGAAGGGTCGGCAGGAGTTCTAGGACCTCCGCGGCAACCCCCGTACCCTCTGTGTAGTCGTCCAGCTCCAATAACACCTCTAGGGCTCCCTCGTTTGCACGGAACAAGTCCACGACGGACTCCGGGAAGAGCTGCCAGACCTCGGGTCGGCCGAGGATGACGTGGACGTGATTCATTCCCTCGAGTTCAGCGAGGCCCGAAGTGCTGACGTAGACGATGAGGTCATAGTCCTCCGGGGCCTCAAGGTCATCCGGGAGGAGGACCTCGCAATAGCGGCTGTAGGGCTCCAGGGCTTGCAAGGTGGCCTCGTCCTCCACGACCACCACCTTGGCGGAGTCGAAGGTGGGCTTCGGCTCTCTGAGAGGGGGGAGCTTTCGGAGGAGAGCGGCGACCCGTTCCCGGGGAAGCTGCCGAACCCGCTCCTTGGCGGCCATCACCCTTCGGAGCAAGGTTTCCCTCGCCTTACGGTCACGCAAGGGCCTCAGGAGAAGGACCTTGTTCTGGGCGAAGGAGGTGTTCGCAAACTCCTGAATCTTCTTGAGGATGTCCTGATAGACAGCTGCGGCGGCATCCGTCCTGAGGAAGGGGAAATCTTCAATACCCATGAAGCCGGAGATGATCTCCAGAGCTTTGCGGGTGGAGATGCCCTTGATGGCTATGAAACGATCCAGCTCCAGGTTGAGGGCCGCCTGTTCGATGTCCTCCTCCGATCCAAACGCCTCCAGGAGCTTGTCCTGCGTTTTCGGTCCCACCTCCTCCAGTGCCTTCAGCACGCGCTCACCGACCGATCCAAAAGCGGCCACCTTAAAGGCGAGGAGGTGGGGGGTGGCCGAAAGTGGACTTCACACCCAGCACATTATCATGACTGCGAATCACAACCGATAACGTCCCCCCAAAAGTTATCCAGAGACCGACGGAAGGCGACTGCATGCGAGCTCGAGCACTGACTGTCCTCGGATCGATTCTTCTTGCCTTTGTCCTGGTCACCCAGGCTGCGAGGGCGGATGAGTGGACTCCTGGGGACGAGGCCGAGACCCTAGGTCACACCTTCTCAGAGGAGATGTGGACCGTCGATAATCTGACACACCAGACGGAGGAAGGCGCTAACGTCACCTTCGCCATCTCCTATGTCAACTACAGTGGAGCACAGGCCTTCTTGGTCGCCCTCAAGAATGTGACCGCGGACAATTACACGTCGACCCTGCCGTACCAGCTCTTCGGCATGCACTACAGCACGCCGGAGGGCCAGGAGGTGTTCATCGGGGCGGTTTTTGCCTTCCTGATGGCGTACAAGGATACCTACAACGGCACGGGGCCCGGAAGCAACGGGATGCCGGACCCGGGCAATGAAGACGTCTACTACGTGGTACCCTTCGGGGTTGGCGAGACCTTCGGCGACAATAGCTACGCCCCCATCGTCGAGGCCATCCCGGTGGAGAAGCTGGACGATGGTCACTACCGCTTCGGCATGCGCTACCGGAACATGTACGCCAAGGTCATCGACGCCAACAACCCGCTTATGCTCCTCCTGTCCCTCAACTTCCCTCTATACATTGCCAAATTCAGCGAGTTCAGCGTGGTCTACGAGGTCACCATCGATCCCGAGAACGGGGTGATGCGGGCGGAGACCTTCTACACCCTGGGACAAGTGTCTGACCTCTGGATCTGGGGCGTCCACGGCGAACGAGCCGATATTCCCGCCGACTTCGGGATCAGCGCGGTCCACTACGTCGCCATGTTCACCTCGAGCTACGAGGTCGAGGGCGCCGAGTCGGGCCTAGAGGTCGATACCGGCATCCAGCAACCCATGGACGAGGACCTGAACATCCGCATCGGAGACCGGAGGGAAAGGGCCCTCCAGGTTGGCTTCCGAGGAGACTTCAACCTGACGGACGAAGACACGGACGAGAGGATCGAGGAGGACGCCCCCGC
>CAYFZX010000075.1:0-2168 GCA_964347795.1 uncultured Methanomassiliicoccales archaeon | reverse complement strand
GCGGCGTCCCGGAGGTAGTCCCTCTCCCCCACCGAGGTGCTTCCCGACAGGAGCACCATATCGAATTCCCCCGCCTTGCCCACCGCTTCCACCATCTTCTCGAACACATCTGGAACCGGTTCGAATAGGGTCACGCGACCGCCGTTCTCTTGGATGAGACCCGCCAGGGTGAAGGAATTCGCGTCATAGACCTCTCCGGGGCCTAGCGGTCCTTTTCGGCGGACCTCGCGGCCCGTCGAGAAAATTGCGATTCTGGGTCTCTCGTAGACGGAGACCTCCTGGATGCCGAGCGAGGAGATGGCGCCGAGATGACCCGGTTTCAGTTCCGTCCCCTCTGCCACGAGCCTGTCGCCCTTGACAATGTCCTCGCCGCGCGGTGAGACGTTGCGGCCAGCCTTCACCGCATCCCTCAACCTGACTTGGTCGCCCACGGCTTCGGTGGCCTCCACCTCGATGATACTATCGCATCCCTTCGGGACGGCGGCGCCCGTGGCCACCTCAACGCACTCCCCAGGCCCCACCTTGCCCGCAAAGGGCTCCCCCGCATGGGACCTTCCGACGAGGTGGAGCTGGATGGCATCCTTGGCGTTGCGCGTGTCGGCCGAGCGCAAGGCATAGCCGTCCATGGCGGCCTTGTCGAACATCGGGACGTCTATGGGGGCCACCACGTCCTCCGAGAGTACACGGCCCACCGCCTCCGACAGAGGGATCGTTTCGAGCCTCCGGATCGGGGTGACCGCCTCCATCGCCGTAGCGAGAGCCTCCTCCAAGGGTATGAGGGACCGGAAGGGCCTCACTTCTTCACTTCCCAGATGAGATGCCCCAGCTCGGGGAGGATGAGCTTCTCCAAGGCCAGGCGAGAGGCCTCCGGAGACCCGGGGAGGACGATGACCAGCCTCTCCCGGCAGGTACCCGCCAAGGCTCGGCTGAGCATGGCAGCCCCGCCGATTTCCTCGTAGCTGAGCTGGCGGAAGATCTCCCCAAACCCCGGCAGGATCTTCTCGAGAAGGGGCTCGATGGCCTCCACGGTGATGTCCCGCTTCGAGATGCCCGTGCCGCCGTTCAGGAGGATGAGGTCGACGTCCGCCACCTCGAGAGCCTCCGAGAAGGCCGTGCGGACGTCCTGCGCCCTGTCCTTCACGACGGCGTAGTATCCCTCCACATGGCCGGCCTTCGACAGCGACTCACGAAGGAGCTGGCCCGTGTCGTCGTCCTCGGGAGTACGGCTGTCGCTAACGGTTACCACCGCGAAGCCGACGGAGGCTGGACCGTGCTTCCGATGCCCCTCAACCCCCACGGTCCACCCTCTTCTCCTCCACGTGAAGGTCAGTAATCCTCGTCACAGGATACTGTCCCGCGGTGTCCTTTTCCAGGGCCTTCACCATGTCCCACACCGTCAGAAGGCCCAGGGTCACGGCCATAAGGGCCTCCATCTCCACCCCCGTCCGCTCCCGCGCCCTGACGGTACAGCGAATCGTTACAGTCTCCTCGCCGAGGGCCACGTCGGGCTTCACCGCGTCCAAGCGGATCGGGTGGCAGAGGGGAACGAGCTCCCAGGCTCTCTTCGCCCCTTGGACAGCGGCCAACGTGGCTGCCTGCACGACATCTCCCTTTGCCACCTTACCTGAAGCGATCGCCTTCACCGTTTCCCGCTGCAAGCGAATCGAGCCGCTGGCGGTGGCGGATCGGAGGACTGAATCCTTACCTCCGACATCGACCATCTCCGTCATAGCAGTCCCCGGCTCACTCCTGGGTCTCGGTCTCGCGATGTGGGGACCGGACCCAGACCTCCCCGTCCTCATAGATCTCCTTCTTCCACACGGGAACCTCGGCCTTAACCCTCTCCAAGGCGTGACGACAGGCCTCGAAAGCCTCGTGTCGATGGCGGGCCACGGCGGCCACGAGGACCGTCTTCTCCCCGGGCTTCAGGTCACCGACGCGGTGCTGCACGAAGACTCGATGCACGCCAAACTCCTCCCGGACCTCCTCTTCAACCGTCCGAATGGACGACTCCGCCATCTCCTCGTAGGCCTCGTAGTGCAAGGTCGTGACGGTCTTGTCCGCGGTGCGGTTGCGGACGGTCCCGAAGAAAACCACGAGGCCGCCCGCCTCTGGGGAGGTGAGTTCCTTGAGAACGGCGTCGACGTCGAAATCCTCCCCAATGACCC
>CAYFZX010000074.1:3822-5451 GCA_964347795.1 uncultured Methanomassiliicoccales archaeon | reverse complement strand
CCCTCGAAGACCAACAACACGCCGAGAATCGGAAAGGGAAAGACCTTCACGACCTCAAAGATGACCCCGCTAAAGAAGAGGCCGAGGATGAGGAAGATTGCCCCGTAGATTAGGACGGAGCCCCCCGTTCGGGCGCCAAACCGGTGGTGTCCCGCCAGGCCACCGGACCCGTGGCAGACGGGGACGCCGCTAGCGAACGGTGCCGCGAGGTTCATAAGGGAGTACGTGAGCGCGATTTTGCGAGGGGTAACGTCCTCCCGTCGGGGGAAGTAGTCCCGCACGAGATACGCCGTAGCGACGACGGAGTTCGCGATGGATAGCGGGATCTGCGGAATGGCGAGCTGGATGCCTCCCTGCACGATGTCATTCACGGATGGGATGTTGAACTGGGGCAACGAGAAGCCAACACCGCGTAAGACGGCGGCGGAGTCGATTCCTTGAACGAGGGCGAGGCCGACACCCGCCGCGACAAGGAGGAGGGCGGCGGGATACCTCGACCCACGCCCGAGGAGGAGCACCAAGAGGACCCCAGCGAAGGCGACGATGTACCCCAGGACGCCGCCCTGCAACATGAAGCCGAAGGCGATGAGCATCAGCGTGAGACCCAGGCCCAGCTGGATGCCCCGCACGACCCCGCGAGGGATGAGGCGGTAGATCCGATCAACGGAGCCCGTCAGCATTAAGATTAGCATGACGATGCCGACGACGAGGCCCCCGCCATAGAGCCAGCCCTGAGGGGAGCCCGTGGCAATCATGATGGCGGCCATGGCCTTCAGGGGCTGCACAGGCATTGGCAGGCCGTAGCGCAGTGCGCTCAAGATCTGGAACACACCGAACATCACGAAGGTGCTCGCTGCGTCCAGGCCATTGATGGCCACCATGGCCAGGATCAGGGGCAGGTCCGTTCCGATGTCGCCGAAGGCGCCAGCGAGCTCTCCCCGGTTGAGCAATATGCGGGGCGCCTGAAGGCCCGTGGTCACGCGGGTCCCCGACGGATTCCTCCTAGATAACATCGAGGTCGTCCATCACGCAGCCGGCTTGGACTCTCGTCCCTGTCATCGCCAGGCAGGAACGACGGTGCGGTTTTCTGGGGGTACAACTCAAAACGGCGACTCAAGCTTGTTTGTCCAGGAACGAATGTCGAGACAGGGTCCAATGAACTCCGGAGGGCGACCTAGTTCGTGGGGGCCAGAACTCGGCAATCCGAGCAATATCGGGCGAGGACAGGCACGAGCGAGGCATACTCATCCCCTAGAAGGTCTCCGACCCGCTCCAGCATCGCCTGGGGGGCGATGGGAGCTCCGCACCTCTCACATCGGGGTGTCGCCTCTTGGTGGAGGACGACTCGGCTCTGGTTCAGTCGACCGAGGTCCACCGTCTTGACAAGTTTGATTGCGCCACGATGCCTCTCTGGGCACGGTGGAATACACAGGCCGCAAGCCACACACTTCGCCGCATCAAATGTCAGGACAACGCCCTCCTCTCCAGTCTCACAAACCAGGGCGTCTGTGGGACAAACTTCAGCGCACATTCCGCACGCCGTGCACGCCCCCCCGATTTCCACCAAGCCCAACGGCGATCGCTCATGGGGGACAGTGACCTCGTCCACATCGAACTGGCGGGCCAGGC
>CAYFZX010000074.1:0-3722 GCA_964347795.1 uncultured Methanomassiliicoccales archaeon | reverse complement strand
CCTGGGCGCACAGATTGCATCCGCTGCCAGCCGCGCACATGGCATGGTCTACCGAGGGGACGGCCCGATACTCTGTCCATCGGAGTCTGAAGAGGGATCTCCGGCTGATCTTCGAGGAGCGGTACATCTTGGAGTGTTCGGGCCGGCTACCGGCGAACGCTCGCGCTTTCGCCACCGCCGCGGCCAAGAGGATCTTGGCCTTGCTGGGGCTAGCCTCCTTCAAGTGCACAATCTCGACTCCCAACGGATCGAGGCCTGCCTTCCTGACTTCCGGCTGCCATTCCGCCAGGGAGTAGTCCTCCGAGCAGAGGCCCAGGACCAAGCGATCGCCCTCCATCCCGGCCAGGGAGGGGCCCACTGCCTCCGGCCGTTGGCACAGGCCCCGGACAGCGACGACCTCTGCGGGCGCCTTTTCCGCCAAGTCCAGGACCTGGGAACTCCCAGGCCAATCTTCACAGAGCAGGACGGTCGTCGCGAGCTTCGAACTCAACTGCTGGCCTCCCGGAGCAGGAAGCTCAAATAGTCCTGGTCGTGCTTTATAAAGGCATCGGCCGACTCGACGACGGCCTTGTAGAACGGTTCTTTCGCCGCCCGCAGGACGAGGTCCGCGAAGGTCGGGAACCAGATGCCGAGGTGCTCCTCGAGGAAAGCAAGTTCCCCCCGCAGGATCTCCCCGGCCTGCTTGAGATTCCCCTCCTTCCACGCTCCGGCCTCCTTCTCACAGAGGAAGGCCATCGCGTCCATCTCGACGGAGACGTGATCGGGAAGGCCTCGATAGTCCGGAGGGAGGTCGAGACCCATTGCCGCATACTCTCCGTCCAACTGGATGATCACGGCCGTCCGCTGACCGGGTGGGGCTCGGTAGAAGGACTCGTGGGGAGAACAGAGAGGACCCCTCGGTCCCAGGGAGAAGAGTCGGATATGTTCTTGCTGGATCTTCTTGGAGCTATTCAGGTGCTGAAAGGCTTCCCTCAGTGTGGTCCAGCTGGGGTAGAAGGCCAGGTGGGTGAGGTGGCGATCATCGAGGCGTTCCAAGGCGTCCGCCAGCAGGGCGACTCGCTCCCCCTCTGGGTAGAGGAGGCACGTCGCGAAGAACCGGTAGAGTCCGTGTCGGAGCTGGGCTAAGGCTTCGCGCTCCACCTCATCCTTCTGACCTTTCTGGTAAGACTTCATACACCACCGCGGAGAGGAACAGGACCAGGAACCCGAGGATGAAGAGACCTGGAGCGAACGGAACGATTGGGTTGCTATGATCGACGTTGCTTGGGGGGAAGCCCCAAGGGGCTGCGAAGTAGAAATAGCTCACGATCATGAGCGCTGCACCGACAACGATGAGGAGAGCAGTGAGGAGTCTACGCATCTGTACTATCACCTCCATCTGACATGGTTGTTCTTTCTTCTGGCAAGGGCATAATCGGGAAGAGCTTCATGAAGAGGCCGATGAGGAGGGCTCCGAAGGCGAAGAGACCGACAATGATCCCGTATTCCACCCAGGTGGGCGTGTATACGCCTATCTGGTACGGGAGAAGGCTCCCGTGAGTGAGCGAGGGTACGACAACGATGTACCGTTTGGCGATGGCGGCGACGTTGACCATCAGTCCGATCGCCACGAGCACGGGGATGCTCCATCGGCCAGTCAGGGCAAGAGTGACGATTAGGAAGAGCGGAATGACCAAGAATGCGACGGAGAGCCAGTAGACCCCCGCATACTCGCCGAAGAGGAGAGCGTTCACCAGAAGTGTTTCTTGAGCGTGCCCTTGGTAGGTCGCCGTAAGGAGCTCGACGAGCATGAAGTACAGATAGACCGCGATGAGGACCATCAGGTACTTTCCGAGGGATTTGAATACGTCGCCATTGATGTTTCTCTTCTCGCCCATGGACCAGCGCGCGATGGCAATAAGAACGATGAGTGCCCCGAGCCCGGAGATTCCCGCCAACACCACGAACGCAGGAGCCTGCAGGGCGCTGTACCAACCTGGTCGTCCCGCCTGAAGCCCGAAGACGAGGCCCAGCGTAGAGTGGGCGGCCACCAGAATGGGGATGATGGCCACGGCGAGCCAGAAGCTGACCCGACGATGTCGCTTCTGCTCTTCGGGAGTATCGCGATATCCAGCCGCCAAGAAGCGATGGAGTCTTTGCAGACGACCTGGTGTCTTCGCGAGAACGGCGGCATCCTTCCTGCTGTCAAGGTAGAGGTAAGTCAGGCTTGCCAGAAGGTAGCCGGCGATGACTAGAACGAAGGTCCCGAAGAAGGGGGACTGCGGGCGAGCGTATGTGAAGAGGTTGACGATCCCGACGAGAGGGCGACCAAGATCGGGTATCACGGCAAAGGTGGCGAGGATTAGCGCAACGACAGTCAGCACCTCCGCCATCCGGGCCACGGGGCGAAGATGCTTCAGGTCGAGCAGCCGGATCATGGCTGCCATCGTGATGCCCGCGAAGCTGATCCCGACGAAGTAGATGTCAAAGGATATGTAGAGGCCCCAGGGGGCGCCTCCCATCGTGCCCGTGTCCCTCAGCCCGGTGACGATCAGTCCAAAATTGACCTGGACCAGCCAGGCAATGAAGCCAAACAGGGCCACGGCGGCGGAGACCACCATGAAGATGATCCAACGCCAGCTGAGCTTCCCGACGCCGTACGGTAGGCGGGCCATAGCCGCTTCGGCCGTCATGGCGTGACCTCCTCTTTCACCCTCTCAATCTGCTTCATGGTAACGCTGGGGGGTGACCCATTCAGGTAGAAGACACTTGGATCGGCCCCCGACTCTTCTAGCAGCTGGAAGTGCGGCTTCTCCGCGAGCAACCTGGAGACCTCACTGTTCGGATCTTCGATGTCGCCGAACCGCAAGACGTAGGTTGGGCAGGTCTCCACGCAGGCGGGCAGCAGTCCCTTCTCGACCCGCTGCACGCAGAAGGTGCACTTCTCGATGACTCCCTTGATGTGGCCGCCCCCCGCGATGAGCCGCTGCTCCGGGCCGTACGCTTCGTCCAGATCGGGATTCTTGTAGGGAGGCGTGGCACCCTCACTGACGCCTGCCAGATCGGAATCGTCCCACGCCAGGTAGTAGCTCCTCACCGGCTCCTTCCAGTTGAAGTAGTTCACGCCGTAGGGACAGGCCACCTCACAGTACCGGCAGCCGATACAGCGATCCCAGTCCGTGGCCACGAGCCCGTCGATCCGCTTGTAGCGGGCCCCGACGGGACACACCTTGACACAGGGGGCGTTGTCGCAGTGCATGCATGGCCTAGGGAAGAACGAGATGCGCGTGTCTGGATAGGTCCCGTCCTCAAGGCGCCACACGTACATCCAGAAGTTCGCCTGGGGGGTGTTGTTCTCCACCTTGCACGCTTCCATACAGGCGCGGCAACCGGTACATCGATCGAGGTCGATCGTCATGACGTACTTGGCCATTAGTCCTCACCCCCTGCCTTGGAGACCTTAACTTTCACGTGATACGACTGATCCGCCGTGTTGGAGACGTAGCCCTCGCCCGTGAAGAAGAGCTCGTTGGGTGAGGGACCCTGCCCTTCGTTCGTGGGGTTCTTCCACATTCCGAAGTGGTGGGGCATGCCCACCGTGTCCGGTCGAATGCTTTCAATGAGGGTCGCTCGCACTTTCACCCTCCTCGTCTCCCCCGTCACCGCGTTCTGGGCCTCGACCCAGACTAGGTCCCCTTCGCGGATGCCCCGCGCCCGGGCGGCCTCCGGGTTCATGTCGAGCC
>CAYFZX010000073.1:3407-5503 GCA_964347795.1 uncultured Methanomassiliicoccales archaeon | reverse complement strand
TGGAGGAACCGTCGAAGAGAATACCGTCGTCCAGGGCCTTCTCCAGCTGCGCCACGGGGATGGTAACCGTCTTCACAGTTCCCAGGATGTCCATGAACTGCATCTGGATGAACTGTACTTTCTCTGACTTCGCCTTCTCCAAGACTTTCGTCTTCGGGTCTGTATCGGTCATCCACACCCCGACCAGGCAATGCGCAAGAAGGCCATAAACCTTCGCGGGTGCCCCGAATTGGACAAGACTTCGTGTGCACCGGCGACATCTTTGTGTATACCGCTGCGGACACGCCGTTGCGGAGCTGATGTGTGCAGGGAGGTGTCAGCCGCATTCGAACCTCCTGAGGTCAGACCTCAACCGTGTGACTGCCCCCGGTTGATGAGCGACAGGTGGCCGATTGCGTAGCCCCTAAGAAGGGCCAATCACTCCCGGATATACTTGTCTAGCTCTTCCATGTGCTCTTGTTCGGCCGCCACCTGACCCTCGAGCATGACTCGTAGGGCGATGTCGTTCCCAGCCTGCTCGAGGCGGGCTTTGTACCCCTCCAGAGCCGCCACCTCAATCTCACGACTCTCCTTCAGAAGTTCCGGGATGCTCTTGGGTTCGCCCCGGATAGACTGGGACTCGATGTTCGGCAAACCGCCCAGAGCTATGATCTTCTCCCCGAGTAGAATCGCGTGCTGCATCGATTCCGTGGCCTCGCTTCTGAAGAACTGGATGACCTCTTGCCGGTTGGGCCCAAATACCAGAAAGGACTTATGGAGGTAGCTCAACATAGCGTGAACCTCCCGGTTGAAGTCCTCATTCAGTCCGTCAAGCAACTCCTTGGACGTCACTCACATGCCTCAAGCTTGACCAAGCGCTAATGCGATAAGTGGTTTTGTGCCTTCAGCATACAACCGTGGGGATCTCAAGTGAGCCAAGCGGGAACAGATTCCTTCGAGAGACCCGCCGCAGTCGCGTCCCTGATGGTTGACTTCGGGCGGCCTTGGTACATTGCAGGCGGATGGGCCATAGACCTCTACCTCGGTCGACGTACTCGTGACCATGAGGACATTGAAATGGCGATATTCAGGAGAGACCAACATGCCCTCGTCAGTCACTTGGAGGACTGGGAATTCACGAAGGTCCTACCTGGTGGCAGCGGGGAAGTCCAACCATGGGAAAAGGGCGAGTGGCTCGAATGGCCCATTCACGAAGTCCACGCATTTCGTGACCAGGGAGAGCCTTCATCCCTGGAGGTCCTCTTGAACGAGGTGGAGGATAACGTCTGGAGGTACCGTCGGAATCTCGCGGTCACTCTGGACCTCCGGAAGGTGGGTGCACAGTCCGAACGAGGCCTCCCCATTCTGAGTCCCACAGTCGTGCTGCTCTACAAGGCGAAACACCACAGACCGAAGGACGACAAGGACCTCCTGAATACCGTCGGAGTGATGCCGACGGCGGACCGCCTGTGGCTTCGAAGGGCCATCGAGATCTGCCATCCGAAACACCCATGGCTCGACGTCCTCTGACGGGGGCCGCTTTCACGGTAACTAAATAGCCCGGTGGGGGTTAGGTGCCGGTCCTAGCGGGACTCGGGGGAGAATGGAAGATGACTGAGGATACATCGGCAAGACTGCCAACGACCGTGCGGCCCGAGAAGTACATTCTGTCTTTGAGGCCGGATCTTGAGGAGTTCACCTTTGAGGGCGAGGCGGAGGTCAATATCAGGTTGAGGGAAGGGGTCTCCGAGATAATCCTGAACGCCGCCGAGCTAGAGATTTCTACAGCGGAAATCATGTTGCCCGACGGTGTCGTCCTACCGGCTGAGTCCATCACGGTCGACGACTCCTTGGAGAGAGTTACTTTCTCCTTTCGGCGCCCTCTCCCGAAGGGGCCGGCCGCCCTCTCTGTCCGATTCACAGGCACCTTGAATGACCAGCTCAGGGGCTTCTACCGGAGTAGGTACACCACGCCGGATGGCAAGGAACGATACATGGCCGCCACTCAGTTCGAGTCCACCGATGCCCGACGGGCCTTTCCGTGCTGGGACGAACCCATGTCAAAAGCGGTATTCGACGTCACCCTGATCATCCCAGAGGACCTTGTGGCCATCTCC
>CAYFZX010000073.1:1161-3307 GCA_964347795.1 uncultured Methanomassiliicoccales archaeon | reverse complement strand
AAAAGCGGTATTCGACGTCACCCTGATCATCCCAGAGGACCTTGTGGCCATCTCCAACACCCCGGCCGTTTCTGAAGAGGTCCTCGGGGACGGAACGAAGGTCATGCGATTCGCCGAGACGCCTTTGATGTCTACGTATCTCCTTGCCTTCGTCGTCGGAGAGATGGCCCCTGTGGAGGCGAAGGCGACCGACGGAACCTCCATCAAGGTTTGGACAACGCCGGGAAAAGTTGAGTACGGTCAGTTTGCGGTCGAGACGTCTGCAAGAATCCTGGATTACATGAACGACTACTTCGGCATCCCCTATCCCTTGGACAAGCTGGATCACATCGCTCTCCCTGACTTCGCAGCGGGCGCCATGGAGAACTGGGGAATCATCACCTACCGCGAGCGAATCCTCCTCTTCGATCCCCAGAGTTCCACAGCGGCCACCAAGCAGGCCATCGCCGAGGTGATGGCTCACGAGATCGCCCACATGTGGTTTGGAGATCTGGTGACCATGGAGTGGTGGGACAACCTCTGGCTCAACGAGAGCTTCGCGTCCTGGATGGGCAATAAGGCCGTGGCGGAACTGTTCCCAGAGTGGAGCATGTGGACCCAGTTCCTCTTTCAAGAGACCATGGGTGGTCTGAACCTCGACGGGCTCAGCAGCTCCCACCCCGTGGAGGTACCCGTTGAGCACCCGGAAGAGATCGAGGAGATCTTCGATGCCATCAGCTACAACAAGGGGGCAGCGATCCTCTGGATGCTTGAGCAGTACATTGGGGAGGAGGTCTTTCGGCAGGGGATGCACGACTACTTCACCACCCACGAGTATGGAAACGCAAGGACAGAGGACTTGTGGGAGGCCCTCGGGAGAGCCGCGGGTCAAGACATCGTCGGGTTGATGGAGACCTGGGTGAAGCGGACAGGCTTCCCCTTGGTTGCGGCGCACGTTGAGCGGGGAGATGCTAGGTCCAGGCTCCGCCTCTCTCAATCTCGGTTCCTCTATGAAAACCTGCAAGGGGCTGAGGCGGATGAGACTCTGTGGCAGGTTCCTGTCAGGGTCGTCCGGCCAGAGGAGCCGCAGCCGGATACGTTCCTGATGGCCAGCCGTGAGCTGCAGCGCCCACTGGAGCTCGGTCACCGCAAGGAAGCCTTTGATTGGGTAAAGGTCAACGGAGGCCAGTCGGGTTTCTACAGGGTGAACTACTCCGAGGAGGAGTGGAGACGGCTCGCCCGGGCCATAGGGGCCCTTGAACTCCCCATCAGGGATAGGCTGGGGCTCCAAAGCGACGCCTACGCGCTGGCGCGAGCTGGGTTCATCCCGGCCACTCTCTACCTGTCCGTCACGGAAGCCTACAGGAATGAGGAGGACGCCAACGTCTGGAGGGTGCTCTCCAACAACCTCGGAGCCTTCGAGATGGCGATTGCAGACGAACCATACCTGGAGCAATACCTCAGCTTCGGTCGTGAACTCTATCGTCCGGTCGCGGGACGAATTGGGTGGGACGCTGGACCGAGGGAAGGACACCTGGACGCCCTCAAGAGACTCACGGTACTCGGCCGCCTCGGGATGTTCGCAGACCGGGAGACACTCGAGGAGGCCAGCAGGCGATTTCAGGACTACGTGGAGGACCCCACGAGCCTCAACCCCGACTTGAAAGACTTCGTCTTCGTCCTCGCCGCAAGAGAGGGAGAGAGATCCGTATATGACACGCTCTGGGAACTCGAGAAGGCCGCTACACTTGATGATGAAAAGGCACGCTTCCTGCGAGCCCTGGCGACCCCCAAGATCGATTCCCTACTGCGGGAGACCCTCGAGCGTTCGATGACGGATGAGGTCCGGTCACAGGACACGATCCTCGTCGTCTCCGATGTCGGTTCCAACCGCTATGGCCGGAACATTGCCTGGGAATTCATCCAAGACAATTGGGAGGAACTCGACAGAAGGTACGGCAAGACCGGTCACCTAGCGGGGAGGCTCGTGGGCGTGACCGAGTCGTTCACAACGCTGGACCAAGCGCAGGAGGTGGAGGAGTTCTTCCGGGTCCATCCCGTCCCTGCGGCCAAGATGAAAGTCCAACAGGCTTTGGAGCGGATCCGGCTCAATGCCAAGTGGTTGGAGGTCAACGGGGAAGGACTCGCTGCTTGGTTCTCGCAGAGG
>CAYFZX010000073.1:0-1061 GCA_964347795.1 uncultured Methanomassiliicoccales archaeon | reverse complement strand
GAGCTGACCCGGAGGCCCGTCGCGCCGTAGCTCTCCGCATACTTCACGAAATCCGGGTTACCAAGGTCCAGAGCGAAGCTCGGGTATTCGTAGGTGGCTTGCTCCCACTTGATGAAGCCGTAGGCGTTGTCATTAAGGATCAGGATGGGCAGGTCAAGATTGAGCCGAACCGCCGTCTCCAGCTCTTGGGAATTCATCATGAATCCCCCGTCGCCACACACCGCCATGACTCGCCGTTCCGGGTATACAAGCTTGGCGGCCATGGCACTGGGTAGGCCAGCGCCCATGGCGGCGAGGGTGTTGTCTACCAGAAAAGTCCCCACGTCGAACGTCTTATAGTGGCGGGAAAACCAGAGCTTGTAGATTCCGTTGTCGAGGCACAGAATGTCCTGGGGCCTGAGGACCCGGCGACACTCAGCGATGATCCGTCTGGGGCGAGGCGGGAAGGCCTCGTCGTCCACACCTTCGACGAAAAGCTTCTCGTCCAGGTCCGACTTGATTCGCTTGCAGTAGTCGCCTTCGTGACGGTAGGCGCCAAGTCTCTCGGACAACATGGCCAACGAGGACGCGATGTCACCGATCAGCTCGCAGCTGGGACCATAGTAGATATCGTGGAAAGCTGGACTGAAATCCACGTGGAGGATCTTCTTGTCTAGATTCCTGTTCCAGATGCTGGGCGGGTACTCCACGGTGGAGTAGCCAACGGTGACGATGAGGTCAGCTCTGTCCACCACACAGTTCACGTAGTCACGGCGATGGATGCCAAAGGAGTAAAGAGAGTTCGGATGGTCGTCGCCCAGCACTCCCTTTCCGAGCTGGGTGTGGATGACGTAGAGGTTGGTCCCCTCGCAGAGCGTGCGAAGACTGTTCCGGACTCGATGGCTCTGACCCCTGCTGGAGACGATGATAACAGGGTCCTTCGACTTCTGGATCAGCTCAGAGGCGTGTTTCAGGGCCTTGGCATCTGGAGAAGGTCGACGGACCTGGCTCACCTCTTGGGGGCGGATGAAATCCTCTACGTCCTCCTCCGAAACGTCCTCCGGGAGCTCTATGTGGCAGGC
>CAYFZX010000072.1:0-5514 GCA_964347795.1 uncultured Methanomassiliicoccales archaeon | reverse complement strand
GGTTGCCGTCGGGGCCTTCCGGGTTGACGTAGATGAGGCCCATGTGGTCGGCGGCCAAGAGGCCCCGCAACGTCCCGTCCTTCTCGTGACGTTCGTTGGCGAGCCACGTCGTCTCGGGGCCCCAGTCCACGGTCTCATCCGGCTCCCAGACGTCGGGGCGCCCGCCGCCGAAGCCGAACGTCTTGAAGCCCATCGACTCGAGCGCGACGTTGCCGGCGAGGATCATCAGGTCGCTCCAGGAGATCTTTCTGCCGTACTTCTGCTTGATCGGCCAAAGCAGCCGGCGTGCCTTGTCGAGATTCGCGTTGTCTGGCCAAGAGTTGAGGGGCGCGAATCGCTGCTGGCCGGTGCCGGCGCCGCCTCGGCCGTCGCCGACGCGGTAGGTGCCCGCCGCGTGCCACGCCATGCGGATGAAGAGTCCCCCGTAGTGGCCGAAGTCCGCAGGCCACCAGTCCTGGCTGTCCGTCATCAGCGCGTGGAGGTCCTTCTTCAGCGCTTTGAAGTCGAGCTTCTTGAACTCTTCGGCGTAGTGGAAGGCCTCGCCCATCGGATTGGACAGGGACGAGTTCTGTCGAAGAATCCCGAGGTTCAGCTGATTCGGCCACCAATCCCGGTTCGACCGCATTCCGATGGTCGTCGCTCCGTGCACGACCGGGGGCTGGTCCACGTTCTCCTTCCTCTCCACGTTCACGTTCTCCTTCGACCCCTGCTGGTCTACTTCGACCGGTGCCATTTCCTTCCTCCCCGTCGTCTCCTTCCCGGCCTTGCCCGGGGTGTGCGGGCCCTCTTGGACTTGTCATCCGCCCGGACCGCCGGGACGCGGCTTCCCCATAGCTACGCGGACGTCGTTAAAAAGGGTTTTCGACCGCGCCAAGCACACGAGGATCGTCTTCTCTCGGGGTTCTAGACTCAGTGAGAGAGACATAGCATGCGTAACGCTACCATCCTTGATCTCGTGCGCAAGTCCCGTACCCTGGCCTGCGAGGGCTTCTTCATCCCGAGGCTTCGGCGGTGTGGCCTCCGCGCTCCGCCCTCGACTGGCCGCCGGTCTCATCTTGTCCAGACAGCGCGGAAGGCCAGGGCCTCTCCTTAGAGGAAGGCCTTTGTCTAAACTCCGGGTCGCTTCCTGGTGTAGTAGTAGACCAACACCACGGCCGCAAGGAGAACCGCCGTGACTGAGAGAATGGGAATCCAGTTGTGAAGCGGAACACCGAAACTGACAGTCACCACATGCATGCCTGTGGGCGGATCTCTGGCAACGTTGCCGAGGCCATCCTCTGCGATTATGAAGTAGAAGACCTCGCCCGGGTCTCTCTGTGCCGGAATCTGTGTCTCATACGTGAGGCCCCTCGTTATACGCATCCAGCCCCGGTTGAAATTCGCGTCCCCTGCGCGTCTGTAGTAGAGAGCGGTATCTTCCAAGGACGACTGGTCCCTGATGGAGGCTGCGACGGTGAGGGGCTCACCGGTGATCGCCGTCTGCAATGGGACGTGTACAATGATCGGCGGCGTGACATCCGGAAGCTCGAAGGGCTCCATCAGGGGGCGAGTGTCCTGGCTGTCGTCATCGATCTGGTAGGGGGTGTCACCGAATCCGTCCGATTCAGGACAGATGTCCTGATTGAGGCCGCTGCACTCATCCTTCCCCGAGTAATCCGACCAGAAGTTTCCGCCATGAAACAGTCCTGGAGGGTCCCTAGTCCACGTTAGCGCACGATCGTCGGAGGCCTGCACCCCGTTGTCTATGATGTTGTTGTCCGTCACCGTCACGTTGGGCGTTCCTCCGAGAACGATTCCAGTACCCGTGTTATAGGAGACCTGGCTGGCTTCGACGTGTATTGCCTCCGAACTCACGGCGCGTATGCCATCCCCCTGGTTGCGGGAGACCTGGTTGCCGCCAAACTCCATGGCGGCCAGGCCCTGAGCGTTGATGCCCCCCTTGCCATTCGAAAGGACGACATTCGAACCTGCGGAATAGCAGGCAGAGAAGAGGTTCATACCGTAACCTCCGTTCTCCGCGACCAGGTTGCCATGGAGATGGCACCCGGGGAGGTTGGAGATGTGCAGGCCGTCCCCGGCATTCAACGTCACGTTGTTCTCCCAGATGTCCCCCTCATCCCCGGAAGAGATCTCGATGCCCTTCCCCACACTGAGGGTCACGTTACTACGGAAGATGAGAGGGTTAAGAGTGTCGACAATGTTGATGCCCAGCTGGTTGCTCGCCACCTCGGCCCCCTCGATGGAGACGATGCTGGAATCTGCAACCCTGATGCCATGCCGATTCCCAGTTGTAGTGACGTTCACTAGGTCCGCCGAAGAGATGTTCTCTAGGAGGACGCCATCGTTTGCGCCGCCGGAATGGACGTAGACGTCCTTGATGACGATAGACGAGCTGGCGTCGCGAATCCATATCCCATGAGAGGTCGATGCGTCGATCTCCCAACCCTCGATCACGTACGGATCCGCCTGGGTACCAGAGCCCCCAGTGACCCCGTTGGCGGCTGTGAAGTCTTGATCACCCTGGATGAGTATGGGCGCATGTGTCATGTAATGTGACGATGGCGCGGCTTCGGCCGGACGGGGGACCGTTAGTTGGAGTGATGCAAGGCCCAGGAGAAGAACCAGGAACAATATCGTGGTGGCCCTCCCGAATCGTCTCATTCGACCACCCCTGACCACGAGCCCGGCCTGGGAGAGGGACGACCGTACCATGACTCGTCTGTTCCTACCGAGGACGACATCAGTAGGATGGAGGATCACCTCCGGCCACTTGGTTCTCTACTCGAGTTGATGATGGTTGACTTGACTCGTTAAGATCGCCCCGTTGGACCAGTCCACCAAAGATTGCGGGATTCCGCCTGAGGCTCCTCAAAGCATACCAAAGGAAGAAGGTGCTGACCGCCACAAATGCCCCGAAGAGCAGGTTCAGGTTGAGGAGGGGAACGCCTGGGTAAGTCAGCCATTCAGGACCGATCACCCAATGGCCGCTGGTGACCATCGCCTCACCGACGACGCCAGGTCCAGCGAGGGATGAGGCTATGATGAGGCTCGTGAGGGCCTTCTTGTCCTTGGCTCTTCCTGCGAATCCCGCGCCGGTAATGGCTATGCCAAGAAACAGCAGGCAGGCGGCAGCCCCCGCGGTGTAACTGAAGGCAATCGAAGCCTCCTCACCGCCCCCGGCCAGGGCCATGACGAGGGCCGCGACCAAGACGACCAGGCCTAGCAGATAGGCCCCTCCTGCCAGCACCACCTCCAAAGGCGTCTGAGCGGATCGGGAAGCCATCCAGCGCCACGCAATGTAGAGCCCGAGGCTGATGAGCGCCAAGGATGCGAAGGCAAGGATGAGGAGAAAGATCGTTATCAGAGCCCCAGCAGTGTTGAGGTCAGGTGGCATTGGACCAGGCGGGTTTTGGGTGGACGGTGTCCCCCAGACCAGATTCAGGACTCCAGCTCCCACGCTGGCAACGACGACAGATAGCAGGTATACAAGTGTACCGAGTGTAGCTATCTGAATTCCATGCTGGGGAACCCCCTCTCTATCCGTCGAAGAGGATCGCAAAGCGGTGGAAAAGGGAGAAGATGAGCTTTAGCATTTTCGTGTGGGTGTCGGGAAATGCTCAATCCGTGACACTCCGTCGCCCAGATAGCACTTCATCCGTAGTGCTACCCCCTCAAGGTTGGATTCGGTGACTTAGTGAGGATGTGTCCCATCTAGCTAGCCGCACATTCGTAAGCAAGCATCATCCTCGATACCCCAGCATCCAAGGGGCTCGCCTCAGACTCTGGGGAATGATACTCCCGGACGTAGAGTGAAATACTTGGGAACAGCGTATCGAAGCCAAGGTTGGGAAGAGACCATGACCCGTCGGAGTCTACACACCCCGGAGGATGCCCTCAGTGAAGCGAGGGAGATCCTCACGTCGGATCGCCAAGACCTGCGGTATCTGCTCTACCGGGACATCCTCCTAAACGCGCTGAAGTGCAAGCGAGACGACCTCGATATCTTGGACCTCAAGGTCATCCATCGAGCCGTCGCCGAGTTCCGACACGCCGCTCGCATCTTCAAGCCCTACCGAGGGGTCCGCAAGGTCTCCATCTTCGGATCGGCCCGCCAGAGGAGGGGCAGTCCCTACTACGAGCTCGCCGTCGAGCTTGGCCGCCTATTGGTCGAGAAGGGGTATATGGTCATCACGGGGGCGGCCGATGGCATCATGAGGGCTGGAATCGAGGGCGCCGGACCCGAGAACAGCTTCGGCGTGAACATCCTTCTGCCCTTCGAGAAGGGGCCGACGGAGCTGCTCAAGGATGACCCCAAGGTGGTCAGCTTCAGGTACTTCTTCACCCGCAAGGTGTTCTTCGTCATGGAGGCCTCCGCCGTCGCCTTGTTCCCCGGTGGATTTGGGACTAACGACGAAGGATTTGAGGTGCTGACACTGCTGCAGACGGGGAAGGCTCCGCCGATGCCCGTCGTGCTGATGGAGCTCCCGGGGCAACGGTACTGGGAGACATGGGACCGCTTCTTGCGAGAACAGATGCTCGCGCGCGGCTTCATCTCCCCGGAGGACCTCGGGTTCTTCAGGATCGTACACTCCCCTGGGGAAGCGGCTGACTGGATTACGTCCTACTACTCGACCTACCACTCCACGCGCCAGGTCGGTAATCGACTCGTCGTTAGGCTCGAACGGGAGCTCTCAACTGACCAGATCTCAGAACTGAATCGGACCTTCCCAGACCTCGTCACGGCGGGCAGGATCTCCAAGACCTCCGCGTTGCCCGAAGAGGAGGACGAACCGGATCTCCGCTCGAAACCCAGGATTGCGTTCTCTTATGACCGAGGCAGCGCCGGGCGGCTCAACGAGCTGATATTGGCCATCAACGAGCTGGGCAACGCAGTCTAATGACCTAGACTCCAGAGCGCGATACCCTCAACTGACCTCAGCCTCCCATTCGCCCTCGAGGATCGCGTACATGAGGGAGTCACGCCACTTCCCCCTCACGAGCATGTGCTCTCGAAGGTGGCCCTCAATCCGCATCCCTATCCTCTCCAACACACGAATCGACGCCAGGTTCTGCGGGTCGCATGTGGCATAGACCCGATGAAGAAGGAGTTCGTCGAAACCAAAGCGTAGGAGCGTCTTGGCGGCTTCCGTCCCATACCCTTTGCCCCAGTATTCCCGGTTAAGGACGTAGCCGATGTCTGCCTCTCGAGCGTCCGGATTGGCTAGGCGGATGCCGCAGCCACCGATGAGGCGGTCTTCCTCACCTAGAGCCACGGCGAACTCGAACTTCCTACGGGGCTCCTCCTCCTGAAAGGTAATGGCCCGTCGGACGAAGTCGCGTGTCTGTGCCTCCGTATTGGGACCCCAGGGCATGTAGCGGACGACCTTTGGATCGGATGCGTATTCGTGGACGGCCCTCCAATCCCCTCTTCTGAACTCGCGAAGCACAAGACGGGTCGATACCAACGATGTCATCTAAGCCGCCGGGGAGAGGGTTGTACTTGTATGTAGCGTT
>CAYFZX010000071.1:0-5590 GCA_964347795.1 uncultured Methanomassiliicoccales archaeon | reverse complement strand
ACAACACGGCCCTCATCCCGGTCGCGGCCGGCATTCTTTACCCCGTGATCGGCCTCCTCCTGGATCCCATCTTTGCGGGGGCCGCCATGGGCTTCTCCTCCACGACGGTTGTAGCTAACTCTTTATTGCTGAAGCGATTCCAACCCACCATCAAGCAGTGGGAGGCAAGGAGGCCACCCGAAATGGCGAAAGACCCCATATGCGGCATGGACGTCGATCCCGACACGGCCTTTGGGAGCTCGGAGCACGCGGGTGAGGTGTTCTACTTCTGCAGCGCCAACTGCAAAGAGACCTTCGACGCGGACCCTCACACGTACGGCCACGGTCAGGTGCACGGACAGCATTAGGGCCGTACTGTCCCTTCTGGACTGTCCGATATCAGCGAAAGCTCGGCCGCCATCGAGGAAACGGATAAGGCCGGGGACGCTGATGGCCTGGAAGGGTTCTACTCCATGACAAGGTGGATCGCCCCCGTCGGCATCGGTCTTGGAGTCCTGGGTCTCCTGTGGTCGGTGTTCACATCATTCGCTTTCGCGGCCTTAGTCGCCATTGTCTCCGGACAGGGGGCCATCCTACTCCTCATTCCCATTCTTGGATTCATTGCTGGGGCTCTGGCCATCGTCGGGGGCGTTGTCGGCAGGAAAACGCCGCCGCCAGCGGCGCCAGTGGTACTGACCGCCGGGCTTGTCAGCGTGTTCGGGCCGATTCCCGTGGCCCATGTCGGATTCGGCGGAGCCATGTCCTTGATGAACGTCGCTAGCCTCACGTTGCTGACCGGTTGGTGGGGCTATGGGCTCATCATAGCGGGCATCGTCGCGACGGTCACTGGCAGAGAGGAATCGCCTCGATAGACCGGGCCACCGGGGTTGATCAGGGTCGGGGCCACGCTGTCGGCGGGCGCAGCCGACCCCTGACGTATCCTATCAGTCGAGCCGCCTCCAAGGCGAACACCACCAAGGTGGCGTAGAGGAGTTGTGACCACAAGCCCTCCCAGAGGACCTTGCGCAACCGAAAGACAACGTAGCTTACAGCGAGGACGCCCAACAACACCCACAGGGGGGGCCAGACGAAACCCAGTAGGAGGAGTATCAGTCCGAGGCCGTAGGCGCCATAGATGAAGCCATATCCCGTATGGGACCAGAGGAAGACTCTCGCCTCGCCGTCGGACTGGGCGAACTGATCGTACATGTGGTAGGCGGCCGCGATGGTGGTCGCCGGTCGCCATCTCACCACCGCCCCTGGCTCGAAGACAAAACGGAGCCCCGCCCGGCGTAAGGCGAGATCGAAGACGGTGTCCTCCGTTGTAACCAGATCCTCGGGGTACCCTCCGACCTTTTCCCAGGCAAGCCGTGTGAAGGCGATGCTTCTGGAGCTTGGCAGGAAGCGATCTGGGTCGACCTCATCCAGGGAGTATTGGGTCAGGAGACCGACGGCCCGCTCCCGCGGCGTGTCCACCAGAAGTTCGTACCAGCCGGCCACGACATCAGCCTGGTCGGCCTCCAGGGGGGCGATGATCCGCTCGAACCAGGCCGGATCGAGGACGCTCACATCCGTCACGGCGAGGAGGTCCGCGTCGGCGAGACCGATAGCGGCGTTGCGTCCCCTAGAGCGGTTTCCTGGAACCTTGGCGATCTGGACCGGCAAAGAAGTAGTGGCGGCGAATTCCTCGAGAAGACCTACGGTCGCATCCGTTGAGCCCCCGTCTGTAATCACGACGACGTCGGGAATCCGTGTCTGATGCTCCAGAGAGTCGAGAAACTCAGCTAATCGGGGAGCTTCATTCCGTACTGTCGCGACCAGGGCCGTCCGCACACCCTCTTATTTTGCTAGCGGGCTTAAGTCATTTGTCCCGGAAGGGTAAAGGCCAGCTTGGCGCTAGGGGCACCATGGCCTCGAGCCGGATTGTAGTCCTCGTGTTGAATTACAACGGCAGCGCCACTCTGGAAGCATGTCTTCAATCGATTCAAGAGAGCACATATCCCAATATCCGGCTCGTGGTCTTGGACAACGGTTCAACAGATGGATCGTCCGATATACCTCGCCGTTTGGGAATTGAGACGCTCCTATACGGGGAAAACCTCGGCTACTGCGTGGCCTACAACCGCGCCTTCAAACAGTTTTCAGATGAAGCTGCCTATTTCCTCTTGTCCAATGCGGATCTCATCGTTACGCCCCCCACGATTGAGCGCATGGTAAAGGCCGCCGACGAAGACGATACCATTGGCTTCGTTGGCCCCCTGCAACGTCACGCCGACACAAACAGGGTGAGGTCTGCGGGGGTTCGATGGAGTTGTGGGGGGCTCCCCTGGCATGTAAAGGGTCCGGGGCAGCCTTTCGACTACCTGGAAGGAGCCTTCACGCTCGTCAGAAGGGAGGTCTTGGATAAAGTAGGTGGATTGGACGAGAATCTTGGGCTCAATCTTGAGGACCTGGATTGGCAAACTCGGGCTGCTCAAGCCGGTTTCCGAAGCGTACTGGAGGCGGAGGCTGAGATATTCCATCATCCACCTGGACGACAAAGAGTATTCTCCGGAGCTTATTACCAGACGCGCAACGCGTGCATGGTCACGATGCGATATTGCGGGGGTGGAGCGCTCACAAAGCTGAAGGCGCGTCTATACGCAGAAGGTATGCTTGCCTCCCTATTGGGTCGCCCGAGGGGCAAGTTTATAATGGAAGGGTTGCGGGACTTCCGAAGAGGCGTCAAAGGGATGCGATCCTTTGACTTGGACGAGCCACAAAGAGGGCCTCGGTAGAGAAGAGGTTTGGCAACACACGTGCCACCGTGTAGTTCAGCCTAGCTAGAAGGTGTTTGTATCGCAGTAGAGGCACATCAGGCACGATGTCAGACTCCAAGACGTCCAAGCCGGCTTGCTCCAGCAATTCCCTCGCCGTCCCCAGAGTATAGAAGTGAAGGTGGGTCCGGTCTAAGATGCCGCTTTCCTCGTAGTCAAACCGACCGAGAAGGAGCTTCAATCGGATGGACCAGTGAGCCACGTTGGGCACAGCGATCAGCAAACGTCCGGTGGCCTTGACTAGGGGGAGGAGACGCTTGATCGTGGCCTTTGGATCCACGAGATGCTCCAGGACGTCGATCAGAAGGATGACGTCGAAGCTGTGCGAGGGGAAGTCCAGGGTTGTCACCTCAACGTCGCCGATGACGACCTCCTCACAGAGTGGTCGCGCCTTCTCTGCCGCATCCACTCGCTTCTCGACGCCGACAACGGTGCAACCCATCTTCTGGATGCGTTCGGTTAATGTCCCGCTGCCGCATCCGATTTCCAGAACCCTCTCTCCGGGTCGGAGTAGGTCCAGGGTCCGCCGGTGAGTGCGATACGGCATCGGATCGAATGTCTCGTACAGGGTCATGCCTTCGTCCTCTTGAGGAAGGCCACTACCCTCTCTCCCGCGCGACCGTCAAGGGGCGCATAGTTTCTCTCAAGGTACCTCTGTTGGTCCTCAACTACATCCTGTCGAAACTGAGACTCGTTGAGCAACCTTCGGATGGTCTCCCTCAACTCGGCGGCTTCCGTGACCCTCAACCCTGCACCGGAGCTAGGGGGGTCAAAGGGCGTTCGCACGTCTCTAGGACCGAGGAACACGACAGGCCGGCTCAAATACATCGCCTCCAGGGCTACAGTGGAGAAAAGTGTCATCACGGCATCTGATCGGCGCACCAGAGCCATTGTGTTCTCCTTATGGAACTGCTTGACTACGCCTTCACCCTCTCCAGACGCCATAGACGGAAGCTCCGAAGGATGCCACTTAATGGCTAGAATCCAATCGGGATGCCTGGCGCCCTGCATCACCATCCTCAAAACGGCTTCCTGATCCCACCTTGACCGCATGGCTTCGTCCTGAAAGAACGATTGGGAGGCGAAGAGGACCACCTGGCGATCTGGGGGGAGCGGGGGCTCAGAGAGCCTCAGGGGGGTCGCGGCAAGGAAGTCGTATCGGGGGCAGCCCGTTGGCTCAACCTTGACGTTTCGCCCGAGGCTCCTACGGTACCACGCTCCATCAGCCGTGCCCCAAGCTGCAACAAAGTCAACCCCCTCCATGTAGCTCATCCTGGCCGGGACGACGCCATGCTGTAAGACTGTTACAGGAATGGATTTTTGTCTAGCATAGAGGGCGCAGGCCTTGGCTATGGCCGATCCCATCTCCACCAGCAGAACATGGGAAGCATTGGCAAGACCTCTGTCAAAGCCCAAGCCAATGGCGGTCAGCACGGGAAGTTCCAATTGAAACAACTTCTGGAGATAGGCCCGAAGAATGGGGCTAAGGTCCAGTCCATGTTGGACTATGGGTTCTTGGAACTCGAGGGTGGATAGAGCCTCCATCAATTGTGTCTGAAATGCTTCGACTTCTGCGCGGTCACGCCGGCCAACCAGACGCTCAAAGGGCAGCAGGTACAGACCCTCCTTATGAGACGCCCGCACGGGACGCCCTTTTGGCGTACCCACGATACTCGATGATCCGCACCCCTGCCAGCATCGAGCCACAGGGAGATAGAACCCCCTGTGCGGACCGATTACCAGCAGAGGATGCTCCTCGGAAAGTCGCGCGATGGCCCGAGGCGCTTCTAAGAAACTATAGACGGCTCCCACGAGGGATTTCCACCGGGATTGCAGTCTATGCGAACCAACTGAGATGTTTCGAATGGAGATCCCCAAAGATCCAGCCTCCGACTCTAGGATCGAGCCAACGGAGGCGAGGTAGGGATAGGAGGGGATGCTCGTCTCAAGGAGGGGGACGTCCGTATAGACCACGTCTACCTGCGACCGTTCCAGGACTCGCGCCAACACCCACGCACTCTTCGCCATGTCTCTAACCATGTATTCGATTCCAAAGGCAACGGTCTTGGCAAGATTCACACCACGCCACTCAAAGGCGTCTCCGGACGTGGCCCCCTTCCACCAGCTCGACGCAATGACCTCGCTCGATTTGTCAATGGCGTTTCCCTCGGCGGGAGAAAGCAGGTCTTCAGGCCTGGAGGCCAGGAGACGATTCTCTGGAATCGGGAGGGACGGGCTCAGCGGGAGAATGTCAGCACCTGCTGGCAGATGGCCCAAGCTCTGCCTCCGAGCGATGAGAGCGACGGACCTTTCGGTCACCATCTATGGATGCGGAGCCTGCCGCAGCTATATAAGAGCGAGGCGTCGAGAGAACCGAGCACTCGAGCCAGCTCATCGACTCACAAGCAAGGTAGACCCCAGAGATAAAGGTTTAAGACGGGATTCAGGTTGGAAGGAGTCGGCAAGCCATGAACACCTTCACTCACGTGGTCTCTAGAGCGGCTTGTTCGGCTCTGACGGTGATGTCACCATCTTCCGCCGGCCGAGATTCATTCAGGAGAGGCTTTCGATCCCATGTCTGAAGTTCTCGGCCTTGTCGTAGCCCGTGGTGGCTCGAAGAGGATTCCACGGAAGAACTTGGCTATGCTAGCTGGAAAGCCGCTCCTGGCCTGGACGATCGAGGTCGCCCTGGAAAGCACACGGATCGGGCGACTTGTCCTGTCTACGGAGGACGAGGAAGTGGCCCGTGTCGGCGAAGAGTGGGGCGCTGAAGTGCCCTTTGTTAGACCCCGAGA
>CAYFZX010000070.1:0-5665 GCA_964347795.1 uncultured Methanomassiliicoccales archaeon | reverse complement strand
CGCCGATGACTCCCACCATGGCAAAGATGCCAATGAGGCCAATCCAGTAGGCCCTCAAAGGTAGGCCCTGCTCCGCAAGCGCCTCCGGGCCTGGGACCAGTCCCACAATGAACGTCCCCTCCATTCCCAGCTGCCGATGGCCTGGGACGTTGCACCAGAACGGGATCTCCCCGGTCTCATTGATCCAGAACTCAATCTGCGAAGACTCGCCTGGCTTGATGAAGGGCGTCTCGTAGACCACCGCACCGATCTCCGTCCTAAAGTTGTGATTGATGTCCGCGTTGACCGTGTCGTTGTTGACAAACGTGATGTTCACGAGGATGGGGACTGACGCGATCAGTATCTCATTCGGTTCAAACCAGAGACTTCCGTCCGGGTTGCCGCCTCCCTCCATCACAAGAGAGAGTTTTATGGGAGGTTGAGCCTGAGCGTCCACTGGTTGCGGTAGAGCCGCCAGGAAAGCTATCGCAGATAAGGCCAAAACTGTGGCACAACCTAGACGCCTGCCTGCCTCCATCTCCCGCTCATCCCTTCCCGCCAGGGCCGGAGCGGCCTAGGGTACTGGCGTATAAATATATTGTGGGGTCACGGGAAGACACTGGCTTGCGCCAAAATCCTCCGTATTAGGCCCTGGAATCCTCCTGGTTTTGGGCCTGCAATTGGTCTGCCAATTGTTAAGGACGAAGAACTCTATCAGGGGACTGATGCAGCCATGGATGAGGAGCGCCATGGTGCTCTTCATCATTCTTCTGCTCGTTACGGTTACGTTCGCTCTTCTCTACAGGCCGGCAGAACCCATGACGGTCCCGGAGGCGCCCAGGGCATACTTCGAGGTCGAGATATCCCTCGGGGCCATCACCCCCGATGAAATCGTCGTGCTACAGGGGAGCCTTGTCACCCTCAACATCTCCTCCCGGGACGTCCAGCACACCTTTGAGCTGTTGGGCTACAACATCGTAATTGTGGTTCCGGCCATGGAGACCGTCCACATCGACCCTTTCCTGGCAACCCTTAGGGGCGACTTTGTCTTCCGTTGCAGAGAGTTGCCTCCGGAGCACTTTGCGGAAAGAGGGACATTCAGAGTCACCCCATCCTTGTTGTAGTCGCAACCGGTCGCGTGGTCTGGAGTGGCGGTTCGTGAGAGGAATAAGTCGAAGGCGCCCTCTTGTACGAAGTTCAGAACAAGCCACAGTGCACGCAGACTCCTGATCCCTTGCAGGACGGACAACGACGGCGCACGAACAAGCCAGACACCTCGCCGGAGCCCTGGCAGTCGGCGCAGAAGCCAGGGCCTCCGCAGTGGGAGCACGGGCCGAGAATCCTCCCCCTGGCATACAACAGCTCCTCATTGTCGGGGTGAATCGCCAGGGCCTGATCAAAGAGAGCCAGTACCTCCTCCCTGTTTCCTGGGCGGTCCATTCTGTCCAAGGTGCCCGATTTCAACATGAGGGCTTTGGAGTTTCTCGGATTGGCCATCAGGACTTTGTCGAAGCTCTCGAGGGCTTTCAGGAAGGCCTCCCGTACGTCATCGCTATCCCTGTGGGATCCTCGCTCCCTCTTCTCCAATGCCCTAATCTCGTCCCGTCGTAGATCCCTCGCGACGCGAGTGAGTCGCACTCCGTCCGCCAAGAGGATCTGTTGGTAGAGTTCGACGACCTTCTCGTCTTCGGGATGCAGGGCGAAGGCATCTTCAATACTCCTCCTTGCATCGTCGAACCGGCCTTCCTCCAGGGATCTCTGAGCATCTATGAGGAGGGTTTTGGCCTTCTCATGCGCCACCCCCGAGGGATGCACGCACTTGGATTTAAGGGATAGATTGGTTATTAACCATCAACAATAGGTTTATTAACGGCAGTTGCGTTGGGGCGTTCCGGTGAACTCGAGTCAGAGGCTGTTCGTTGTCGCCACTGCAGGCGTCCTCGTTGCCGCGACCGGGGGCGCCCTCATTCACTCCCTGACTATCGTCCCAGACGTGGATGAAGACAGACTCTCGGTAGTGGCAACCTTCTATCCTTTGGCCTACTTTGCCGAGCAGATCGGTGGCAACCATGTTCGCGTCCGGACGTTGATTCCGCACAATGCGGAACTCCATGCCGTCGACTTCTCCACGGGTGACCTCGTGGCCGTTCAGGAAGCGGGTATCTTCATCTACAACGGGGCGGGCCTCGAGCCTTGGGTTGAAGAGCGACTGCTTCCGGCCGTAGACACGCGCGACATCATCGTCGTGGAGGCCACCCATGGAGTGAGGAATCAGCTCCTTGAATACAGGTCGAACGGCCCTCTGGAAGTAGACCATGGACTCGGGAAGTTCGACCCACACACCTGGGTCGACCCCGTTCTGGCGATGGCAGAGGCCGAGGCAGTCCTTACGGCCCTCAAACAAGCAGACCCCTTGCATGCTGACGACTACGATGCAAACGCAGCGACTCTTTTCGCGAGGCTTGAGACCGTCCGACTCGCCTACGAAGTCGCCCTGGCGAATGCCGGCCCTGGCGCGATAATCGTGGCGCACGATGCCTTCGGATACTTGGGGCAGAGATACGGATTTGACGTCATCGGCATCATTGGCCTTAGCGCGGATGAGCAGCCCAGCGCGGCATCTCTTACCGAGATAGTGACGCGGATGATGATGGAGGGGATCTACACCCTGTACGTGACTCCGGTGTATTCTGATGAATACGTGGGGACGCTGAAGAGCACACTGGAGCAAGAGACAGGAGAGACGGTGACCGTTCTCCCTCTCTACATCCTCACAGGGCCGGCAGACGGAAAGGACTTTGTGGAGCAGATGGAGGCCAACTTGGCAAGCCTGGAGGTGGGCTTCGGTGGCTAGCCCGAGAGGGGCCCAAAGGGCGGTGGACTCTGCGGGAGATGTGGCTTCTCCCACGAATCATGGCCCGCCGGTTCTGGAGGTAAGGGACCTGAGCGTGACACGGGCGGACACCCTGGTCCTGCGGAATGTGAGCTTCACAGTCCACGAAGGCGACTACATCGGAATGGTCGGCCCAAACGGAGGCGGCAAGACGAGTCTTATGCTCGCCATACTCGGTATTCTCCCGCGACATTCTGGAACGGTCCGAATCTTCGGAGTCGATATCGACTCTTTCACCGACTGGGAGAAGCTGGCCTACATCTCCCAAGACGCGATCAACTTCGATGGCCAATTCCCGTTGACCGTTCGAGAACTCGTGGGATTGGGGAGGGCCGATGGTCGCAACGTAGGTAGACGCCTTGGCAAGACGGACTGGGACCGCGTAGATGAGGCCCTCCACTTCATGGGGCTGTCTGACATGGCCGGGAAGAGGATCGGCCAGCTATCGGGGGGACAGATGCAGCGGATGTTCGTGGCCAAGGCATTGGTCGGGGAACCGCGGCTTCTCTTCTTGGATGAGCCTGTAGCTGGGATCGATGCCAACGCCCAGGAGGCCTTCTACCACCGGCTGGGCCTTCTGAACAAGCAAAAGGGCATCACCATCCTGATTGCATCTCATGACCTGACGGCCGTGTTCTACCGCATGTCGGAGATCATGTGCGTCAACAGGGAAGTGAACATCGCGCCCATCTCCGACGACCTGGGGATGGAGAAGATCCTCAGGAAGGCCTACGGCGATCACTTCCACTTCGTCCTCCACGGCCAGCAACCCAGGAGTGATGGAGACCATGGCTAGTCTGAGCCTCCTGGACCTCCCGCGGCTTCTCGGATATCAGTTCTTCCAATACGCCCTTCTGGGGGGCACCGTGGCTGCGGTGGCTAGCTCTCTGATCGGCCTCTTCCTGCTCCTCCGAAAGGAGGCGATGACCGGTCATGCCGTCGGTCACATCGCCTTTGGGGGGATAGCCGTGGGGCTCTTCTTGGGCGTGTCGCCCACCTTGGCCGCCCTGGTGGTCTCCGTCCTCTCCATCCTGGGCATTTCCTACATGCGCAGGCGGGGGCTGGCCAAGAGCGACGCGGCACTCGCCGTCATGGTCGCTGTCGGGTTCTCTGTGGGCCTCATCGTCATCAGCGTTGCCGGTGGCTTCAACGTGGAACTCTTCGCCCTCCTCTTCGGGTCCATCCTGACCATCAACGCAACGGACCTCGTCGTGGTGGCCATCCTGGGGGTCGTTGCCTTCACATTCATCGGTCTTTTTTTCAAGGAATTGATGGCAATCACGTTCGACGAAGAGGCCGCGAGACTGAAGGGCATCCCTGTGCGTGGGTTGGCAATGGCCTTCAACGTTCTCGTAGGCGTCACCATCGTGCTTGCCATCAAGGTCATCGGCGTCATCCTCGTGGGCGCTTTGGTCGTGCTTCCAGGGCTCTCGGCCCTACAGTTAAGCCGCTCCTTCAGGGGCACGACGCTTGTGGCGGTGGCTTTTGGAGTGATTAGCGTGGTAGTTGGCATCCTGCTGTCAGCGGTGTACGATGTGGCTACTAGCGGCGTGATTGTCTTCACCGCTGTGGGTTTCTTTGGCGTGAGCGCGGTTTACAGGAGGTTGGGATGACAAGACAGAAGGGAAGGCAAGTGGGCGTCCTCTCCTTCAGCCTGCCAGAGGAGCTTGCGTCGGAGGTGGACGAGGTCATGGAGGAGATCGGATACCAGAATCGCTCTGAGGTCATCCGAGACGCGATTCGGGTCTTCCTAGACAAACACCGAGGCCTCCACCAGATGGAGGGTCACGTCGAAGGCGTTGCGATGGTCATCTACTCGCACAAAGGAGAGAAAGAGGTTCACAGGAGCCTGCACGACCATCCGGAAGTCTTCACCTCCTTCCTGCATCTGGACTTCGGTGAGGATCGCCAGAAGTGCTGCGATGTGGTCGTCTTCAAAGGACAGGCGCGCGACCTGAGGAGGATCTTCCATTTGATCGAGTCGACGCCCCATGTGGAAAGACTCAACGTAGCCCCTCTCTAGGCGCTCTGCTCCCGAGATAGGGAAAGAAGGGCGTTCACCCTCCTCTGACCTGCTGGATGTGTGTAGAAGAGCACCTCGACGAACCGCGGGGGGGACGCGTCAGAGAGGTTCCTGTTGTGGAGTCTGACCAGAGCGCTGGCGAGAGCCCGGGGGTTGCCGGAGAGCGAGGCGCCCAGCTGGTCCGCCTTGGCCTCCCGCCACCGAGAGATGGAGCGGGTAATCGGGCCAACCGCGGTGTAGTAGAGCGTCCCGAAAAGCACGAAGAGGGGGAGAGCGGCAACTTGGGACAGATTCGAGATGCCGAACGAGGGCATCGCGGCCCTAACGAAAAGGTCGGCCAGGTACAGGGCGAGGAGAGAGACGGCGGCGGACACGACGAGGTACAACTGCGAATCGCGCTGCGCGTGATGGGCCAGCTCGTGGGCGAGAATCCCTTCGACTTCGTCTCGGGAATAATGATCCAGGATGTGGTCACTCAACAAGACTCGCCGAGTTCGCCCGAGACCCGCCAAAGCTGCGGTTCCTCGCTCTGTCTTTGGACTCGACTTGAACTCGTAGACTCCGACGACCGCGACGGAGGCCTTGCTGGCCAGATCGTGGATCCTCTCCAGGAGCTCCCCTTCCTCGATCCTCTTAACCCGGTAAAAGAGTGGGAGTAGAATGAGTGGGGCTAGATAGCCGCTCACGAGAGTGAAGGCAAGGGCGAGCGCCCAGAGAACCAGCCACCAGAGGGCATTGAAGGTCCGGAGGGTCCAGTAGAGGGCCTCGAC
>CAYFZX010000069.1:0-5882 GCA_964347795.1 uncultured Methanomassiliicoccales archaeon | reverse complement strand
GCCGTGGAGTTCAACAGGCTCATCAGGATGGAGCTGGAGGGCGACGTCGGCTAGAACTAGGTCGCCAAGTAGGATGATTGTCTCATGGAGTTCGAGCTAGATTACGCTACGGAGGACACGGTATCCGCCATTTCCAAGTCCAGGGGAGAGCCTAGGTGGCTTCTTAAGGACAGGCTCACAGCCCTGGAGACCTTTGGAGTCATCCCGGTCGAGTCTTTGCCGCTCTTCGTTCGACACACAGACATCCGGGGCGTAGACGTGGCCAAGTTGGATCAACCGAAGGAAATCGATGCTGCTCCTGCAAAGCCTGTCTACGACGGAGGCGAGCGGGCTGCATTCGGCCACGTCAACGAGGGAAAGGTCGAGGAGGTCCGGATAAACAAGAAGCTCGAGGACAGGGATTTCTACTTCAACGAAGCCTCCGGTCTCTTGAAGGCGGAGCCGGATCTCGCGAAGGTCATCCTGGCACGACCTGGAGGACTTCCCAGCAACGAGAAATTCGGCATGATGAGTCGAGCCCTCTTTTCCTCCGCGTTTGTCGTCTTCGTCCCGCCGAGGGTGGACATCACGCTTCCCATCAACCTCCGTTGGAGCTTCTCCCAGGAAGCTTCCTCACTGCTGACGAGAACCGTGATCTACCTCTCTGAGGGGAGTCACGCCTCGGTCATCGAGGAGTTCGAGTCCGACATGTCCAGGGAGGGTCAATCCCTCTTCGGGAATGCCACCGAGGTCTTTCTAGAGGACGGTGCTAGTCTGCGGTACGCGGCGATAGAGCGGTTTGGCGATCATGTGGTCTCCTTCCTCACGCGGCAAGCCATCCTAAACAGGGATGGGAACCTGAACCAGACCCTCGGCAGTTTCGGCGGCTTCCTGTGCAAGTCTCGGGCAGATTGCATCCTCGCCGGCCAGGGATCTAGCATAAGGCAGGTTGAGGTAGTGTACGGGAACGGTGCGGAGAAGTTCGACAACACCAACTTCGTCGTCCACGTGGGCAGGGACACGACGAGCGACCTCCTGGCGAAGGCCGTCATGCAGGAGAAATCTCGTTCGGCTCTCAAGGGTGTGATTACCATCGAGAACACCGCCCTCAATACCGATTCCTACCTCGGACAGTATTCCATGCTTCTGAGCAAGAAGGCGAAGTCCACCGCCATCCCAAGCCTCGAGATCAAGACCAATGAAGTGCAGCGGGCCAAACACTCCGCCTCGGTGGCACAGGTGGACGAGGATCAGCTGTTCTACCTCATGAGCCGTGGCGTCCCA
The DNA here is from genome assembly GCA_964347795.1 of uncultured Methanomassiliicoccales archaeon. GTDB lineage: Archaea > Thermoplasmatota > Thermoplasmata > RBG-16-68-12 > JAJISG01 > JAJISG01. The sequence goes on along the minus strand of CAYFZX010000069.1, from coordinate 4,619 downwards.
AGGGACCACGCCCGGAGAATGTTGGTTGAGGGCTTTCTGACCCCCATCGTAGAACAGGTGGATCTGCCTCAGGCTCGTGAACGTCTCTTCGATCTTATTGGCCAGAAGTGGGTGGGCTAGGGGTTGTATTGAAGCGAGTGGAAATCGGCAGCGTGACGGACTTCGCTGAGGGCAAGATCCACAGGATCGACATCGATGACAGGAAGCTAATCATCGTTAACCTTAGTGGCGTCCTACACGCCCTGGACGGCATCTGTACGCATGCCTACGCTGAGCTGAATACTGGTTTTCTGATGGGGGATACGGTCAGATGTCCCCTTCACCTCTCCCAGTTCGACGTCGAGACCGGAGAGGCGCTCTCGGCACCAGCGGAGGAACCCCTGGACAAGCATAGCGTGGAAGTCGAAGGTGGCAAGGTCTACGTAGTTTTCGAGTAAGCCACATTCACTCGGGACCCAGCCGGTAAGTTTCGTATTCCTCGTCGCATGGGTTCCCGGAGGCGATCGCGAGCCACCGATCATCTAGGTCCAAGATTGCTGAGACCACTGTCTGATAACGCTGGGGCTCAGGGAGGGCCTCTTCCTGATGTCTACAGATGGACCCTGGCCAATTGTCGTGATCCCTCAGGAAGCGCTGGAGGTCCGAGACGCTGATTTCTGTGGTCCGAGTCCCAACAAGCTCATCCATTCGTCCCAGACGTTCGAAGGTGGTCGTCTTCTCCTCGATTAGTGGCTCCCATATCCCCAAGGACTCGCCCATGAGGAAGTGGTTTGCGTGGGTGATGATGCCATCCTCTGGCAGGATCTCCTCCACTCCCGTCGGACACGTCTCTAGGTCCAACAGAGCCGCCTCGCCGTCGGCCCGACCTAAGATGAAATTCGCTGAGCACGATCCCAGGCTATCCCTGAGCTGTCCCACTGCGCCCTCGAGAGAGTCTTCCCTTAGCGCGCGCCAACATCTGACGTGAAATGGAACGCCCATCATCTCCCAATCGTCTTGGTCGGAGATCAACCCGTTGATCATCATACCAATCCCGCTGGAGTTCAGGCCTATTTTCCCTCCCACAATTCCCGCTTCGGTGAATGAGAGGACCTCGGACTCTCTGGAAGATTTGTACTGCTGAATGACTCCCTTGATTCCTGGAATCCAATCCCAGTTCTGGGCCATGAGGACATGGCCACTTTCCGTCCGGGCAGGCAGCAGACCGACGGCGGTGCAGCCGCTAGGAAGCCCTTGTACCTTCCCCAGCTTTGAGTACTCGCTGTAAACAAGTTCGTAGCGGACGTTGATCGCGACAACGTCCATGAAGGGGATGGAAGAACCCTCGGCTATGCCTTCCATCGCTTCGAAGTAGCCCGTGTCCATATCCTCGATTGCTTCAGAGTAAAGCCCGGCTCGGCGCAGAACCTCCTCCCGCTGGAGATTCCACTCCTCTCGAAAGCGGTAGAAATATAAGTCAACGTTCTCCCTGATCTCGTCTCTGGCTGCTTGGCCGTGGTGGAGACCCAGTTCCCGGGGAGCGCCTTCCACTCTGACACACGGGAGCCCACTCATCATTCTCGCCCCAGCTCCTTGACGAAGGCGACCCACTCCGGCTCCTTCCTGAAGCCGAGTCTCTCATTGATGACCAGCATACCTCGGTTCGCAGAGTCGTTCCAGGTTCGCACGACTTTGTAGCCCTGTTCCTTCGCCCACTGGAGGGCCTTCAACTTCATGGACATGGCGATTCCCCTCCGCCTGTAGCCCTGTCTTACGCCCGTTAAGCCATGGGTCAACGTGCCCTCCAGCCCTGTCTGCTGCTCGAGGACGCACTCCCCGACGTAGGCGTCTCCATCCTTCGCAATGAAGTACCCCTCAGGGATGTGCCCCGGCGACCCAAGATTCCACTTCTTGAATTCCTTGAAGGAGACGGGCGTGTAATCGCCGATTCTTGGGACCTCCCCCATGAGTTCGTCGTGGAGTTCATACAGCTCCTTCTCCCACCCTGGACGTCCCATCTCCATCGCGACAGAGGAGATCTCTATGCCCTGCGGCGGCTCGAGGTGGGCCTCGAACATCGAGACGTCGAACTCGGAGAGGTCAAGGTAAGACTCCCACGTCCGGCGGTTCTCCACGAACCCCCGGCGTTGGAGAAACCGCATACCTTCTTCGATATCCTCCTTGGCGGAAGACCTGATTTGGAGCGGTTCGTGCTCCATAAGAACGTCGAGGAATCGGTCATACAGCGCGCTCCCGATCCCACGCCGCCGCCACTTCGGGTGGACCATAAGATCAAGGTGGAACTTTCGCGGATGATACTCCCGCGGGAAATGGTAGCAGTCCCCGTATCCCACGGGGACCCCCGCCGCGTTCCGGGCCACTAATGTCAGAAGGAAGTACTTGTCGTGATCCCAGGTCTTGTACTCCCACCGCAACTCCTCTAGGCTCATCTTATGGTCCGGAAAGAGTGTGTTGTGGACCTGAAGCATGCCTTCGTAGTCTTGTCGCTGGGCTCTCCTGATGGTCACTCCCTCTGACTGGAGAACGGGGAATCTCAAATCGTCCGAGGTACCACGGTCCTACCGTGGATGCAGGCGGCTGCCCAATCCAGTCCACCATGGGATAAAGGCTTTGCGCGGGCAGACGTCCGAACCACTATGCTAAAGTGCTAGGGCCGCGTAATTGCGACGACCCCTTAGGCGGTCTCCATATCTCCTCTGGGGGGGTGTGAGATGAAGTTCAAGACTATCAATCCAGCAACTGGCGAAGTCCTCCGTGAGTATGAAACAATGTCAAGAGAGGAGGTCTTCGAAATAGCCCAGGTCTGTCACGCGGCATACCTAATGTGGAGGGTTCTAGGCATGTCCGAGAGGGCAACGTACCTGAGGAGGCTCGCCGATGCCCTTCGAGAGAACAAAGAGAGTCATGCCCGGTTGATTACCTCTGAGATGGGGAAACCGATCACCGATGCTCGGGCGGAGATCGAGAAGTGTGCTTGGACGGCAGAGGTTTTCGCCGACCGGGGTCCGGGGTGGCTTCGGGACGAGTTCTCTGACGCCGACGGCAAGACACATGTGGTTACCTACGAGCCTCTCGGGGTCGTCCTCTCCGTCATGCCCTGGAACTTCCCCTTCTGGCAGGCACTACGCTTCGCCATTCCTACCGTGCTAGCCGGCAACGTATCGATTCTGAAGCACTCCAACACGGTACCGGAGTGCGCCTTGGCAATCGAAAAGGCATTCCGTGAGGCTGGATTCCCGGAGAACATCTTTCGGGCTGTCATTGCGGACCACCAGGCCGTTGCTGAGCTCATCTCGTCGGATGTCGTACAAGGCGTCTCCCTCACCGGGAGTACGGGTGCCGGGATGAAGATCGGCGAAATCGCCGGAAAGCACCTGAAGAAGGTCGTCCTTGAGCTGGGAGGATCCGATCCTTTTATAGTCCTCGAGGACGCCGATGTCGACCTGGCTGCGAAGAATGCCGCTGCCGGCCGGGCCCAAAACACGGGGCAGAGCTGCATCGCTGCCAAGCGCTTCATCGTAGTTGAGGAAGTGGCCGGCGCCTTCGCGCAGAGGTTCGCGGAGTACATGAGCCAGCTCGTCGTGGGTGACCCGATGGACGAGGAGACGCAGGTAGGGCCATTGGTGAACGCCGCCGCAGCCGACGACACGGAGGATATGGTCCAAGATGCGGTGGGCAAGGGTGCGAAACTCGTGACCGGCGGCAATAGGGTTGAGGGCACCGGTTTCTTCTTCGAGCCCACGCTGCTGACGGGAGTGCGGCCCGACATGAGGGTCGTGGCGGAGGAGTCCTTCTGCCCCGTCGCCCCGATCATCTCCGTGAAGGACGAGGAGGAGGCCATTGGGGTCGCCAACGACTCGGAATTCGGCCTCGGAGGGAGCATCTGGACCAAAGACCTCGAGAGGGGGATGAGAGTGGCCAAGCGGATTGAGGCCGGTATTCTTTTCGTGAATGCCATCACGAAGTCGGACCCTCGAATGCCCTTCGGAGGGATCAAGAAGAGCGGTGTCGGCCGTGAGCTCTCCAAGTTCGGCATTCGGGAGTTCGTCAACGTGAAGGCCATCAACGTGTACGAACACACAGGAAACCCTGGCCCGGTTCGGGGGGTAGAATGAAGGCATCTGACCTCTTCGTCAAGTGCCTCGAGGAAGAGGGAGTGGAGTACGTCTTCGCCCTTCCCGGGGAGGAGAACCTACACCTCCTGGAAAGCCTGAGGAAGTCGAAGATTCAGGTCATCGTGAACCGCCATGAGCAGTGCTCTGCCTTCATGGCGGCCACCTACGGCAGACTGACAGGCAAAACGGGGGTTTGCCTGGCCACGCTTGGCCCCGGTGCAACCAACCTAGTGACAGGGATCGCGCACGCGCAACTGGGCGGCTTTCCGACGGTAGCCATCACTGGACAGAAGGGAATCCGAAAGAACTGGCAGGCCAACTTCCAGGTGCTGGACGTCGTCCACATGATGCAACCCATCACAAAGCGGACCGTCCAGATTCGCAGTCCCGAGAGCATCCCCAAGGAAGTCCGGGAGTCGTTCAAGGTGGCAATGACAGAGCGTCAGGGTGCCTGCCACATAGAGCTCCCGGAGGACGTTTCGGAGGAGGACGTAGAGGATTTCA
>CAYFZX010000068.1:3044-5997 GCA_964347795.1 uncultured Methanomassiliicoccales archaeon | reverse complement strand
TCCTGCGCCCAGGCAACATCGGGCCCCACCAGAAGGTCAATCACGCCCACATCTTCGAGGACGCCGTCGTCCTCCATTGGCACGCTAGCGACCAAGAGCCTGAGAGAGGTGAAGGTGTCAGTTTGTCGCGCAATGATTGGATGAACCTCATGAACCTAGTCTACTGGAAGAAGGAGGAGAGTCTCGAGGCTCCTCCATCGGATGACAACAACCTCATTGGAGCAGACGTTCACGTAGGATACGTTGTGTTCCGATACAAGAAGGGCAGGAAGACCGTGGAAGAAGAGGTCTCGATTCAGTCCCTGCAGCAGGTGGATGCGAGGCTCAGGAAAAGGAGCAGGTAGCCTTCCAAGACAGGTTGACCACCGGTTCCCCACCTTCTCCGGTGCTCTCGTTCGTTCTGGAAGATCCCTGATGAAAGGCAACTGTGCCGCGTCCCCCACGGGTGTTTTCCAGTCTGACGTTCTCAACCCAGGCCAGTTGAATAGGTTTTTAACCGCTTTCAATATAGAATACCCAGGGCCGGTAGATCAGCTGGAAGATCGCCACTTTGGCATGGTGGAGGTCGTGGGTTCAAATCCCACCCGGTCCATCCCGATCTACGGTTTGGAGGCGACCTAGGTTCTCACTTGACAGTTGCCGGTAGAAATCCTTTAAGCCATGCTAGGTTCCAGAGGCGATGGTCGAATTCTGGCTTCCGCTGTCAGTCGGGGCCACCCTTGCATGGGGTTTGGGGCAGATTGTCGCCAAGCGTGGCGCGTCGGCCATCGGTCCTCGTCGTATGGTCGCCATTGTGAGCCTAGCTGAGGCTGCGTTCTTCGCGGCGGTCTACGCAGTCTACGGGTTTCCACCGCTAACGGATGCGTATGGGGCAGTCCTCGGGATGGCGGCCGGCCTTGTCGGCATGTTGGGCTACGTGTTGTACTACGAGGCCGTTGCGCGCGGAACGATAACCCGCATAGGCACCATCACAGCGGCTTATCCAGCCGTCACAGTCATTCTCGCTTTGCTCATCCTTAGAGAGAGCATGACCGGCATCCAAGCAGCGGGCGTCTCCCTCCTCCTCGGATCCGCGCTGCTCCTTGGGTACGCCGAGACCGCGCGAGGGGGCAGGACCACGCCGCTCGTCGTCATCCTGATCGTCTTGGCGTTCCTCTTTTGGGGCCTCTGGGGCTTCTTCGTCAAGGTTGCCGTGAACAGGCTTACCGAGGGCCCCCTCTTCGCGTATTACGCCTTGTCCAACCTCCTCGTGGGATCGATCCTCCTCATCCACTATCGGTGGAAGGTGGGAAGCCTGAGGATCGGCCGTGATCGGATATGGCCTGCCTTGGGGACTACCTTTGGAGCGATCGGCGTCGTCCTGTTCACCTTAGCCATGGCAACCGGTCCCGCGGTGCTCGTCACGCCCCTGACGGGTGCGTATCCTGTGGTGACAGTATTCGGTGCCGCCTTCCTGTTGCGCGAGCGGTTGGGCCGCGTGGAGGTTCTCGGCTTGATGATCTTCCTCTTCGGTCTATTTGCCCTTGCACTTGGCTGATGCTAGCCGGCGGCTAGAACACTGGTTGAATCACCAAGTAGAAGAACGCCAAGCCAAGGAGGAAGAGGGACATAGACGTCGCAACCACGTCACCACGTCCGAAGGTTAGGACCGTCAAGGACGTCCTACGAGGGTAGGCAAAGGTTCCTCGGGCCTCCAACGCTTCCGCAAACAGCAGAGCCTTGCGCAACACACCGACCATGAGAGGGAAGACTAAGGGGACAACGCCTCTCCAATACCTGCCGAATGCGTTGCCCTTCTCCAGATCCAGGCCTCTCGCCATCTGAGCCTCCCTGATCCTCTGGGCCTCATCGGCGAGGGTGGGTAGGAATCGGAAAGCGAAGCCAAGGGTGAGCACGAAGAAGTAGGGGGTTCGGAGCTTCAACAACAGGGCCTGGAGGTCGTCCAAGCTCGTGGTCTTGATGAACACGCTCACGGCCACCAGCATGAGGACTAGTCGCAGGTAGATGATCAGGCTGAACTCCACGGCCTGCCTCGTCAAGTAGAATCCCCCAATGATCGGGGTCTCTGGACCGGAGATCGCCAGCAGGACCGTTTGCCCTGCCCCAATAGGCGCGTACACCGAGTGGAGGACCGCAGTCAGAGGAATCAGGACCATGCCGAGGACGCCGTATGCCCTCAGGGAACCTCGAAGGTCTCGCCAAAGCTTTCCGACTGTAGCCACCCCGAGGAGGGGAGGTATGGCAAGGAGCATCACGAGGAGGTCAGCCCGGAGCCACAGAAAGGCAATGAAGGTGAGTGTGACGACAAGCTTCGCGCGCGGATCGAGGGCGTGAAGGAGGGTGTTTCCTTCCCGAAACTGGAAGGCAGACAAAGCGTTCAGAGTCGGCCCTCCAGCTGCAGACACAGGTCCTCGATGCCGTCGATTGGGAGACGGAGTCCGAGGCCCTCCAGCTGAGACGCCATCTTCACCAACGGTGGGAGTCGAAGCCCGGCTTCCTCAATCGCAGGATTGGCGAGCACTTCCTTCGTGTCTCCATCGAGGAGCACTCTACCGCGGTGCAACACAATCGTCCGATTGGTTGTGTCGTAGGCGAAGTCCAGATCATGGGTAATGAAGACCACGCATCTCTCCGCCCACGAAAGCTCTTGGGACATCGCGGCAAGGCGCCGCTTCCTCCCATAGTCCATCCCCTTGGTCGGCTCGTCGAGGAAGAGAACCCTCGGGTCCAGGACGAAGGTGGATGCGAAAGCGACACTTTTCCTCTCGCCGCCGCTCAGGGAGGTGGGGAGCCGCTGTCTCGAGGACCACAGATCGTGTCTCCGAAGTTCCCCCTCGACCCGGGTCTCCATTTCGTCCCAGAGGATTCCACGGTTTCTGAGACCGAACGCGACCTCGTCCCAGACGGTCTTTTCGAAGATCTGATGGTCGGGGTTCTGGAAGACAAGGCCTAC
>CAYFZX010000068.1:0-2944 GCA_964347795.1 uncultured Methanomassiliicoccales archaeon | reverse complement strand
CCCAGACGGTCTTTTCGAAGATCTGATGGTCGGGGTTCTGGAAGACAAGGCCTACGCTCCTGGCCAGTTCGGCGGCGGAGGCCGTGGAGGCGTCGACCCCGTCGACGGTGATCGAGCCCGTAGTGGGGTGCAGGAGCCCAGAGACGAGACGGGCGAGTGTCGTCTTTCCGGAACCGTTCTCTCCGACGAGTGCGATCAACTCACCCGGCCAGAGCCGGAGGTTGAGACCGCCAAGGGCCTCCACACCGGCCGGGTAGACAAATCTGACATTCTCCAGCTCAACTAACGGCCTTCCCACGGGACGCGCCCCCTTCCCGGTACTCGTGGACCAGCTCCGTCACCTCCTCGGGCGTCAAGGGGCAGGTTGAGGGCGATGCCTCAGGGCGGAGTAGCCTCTTCCAAACTTGGATCGGCTTGGGCACTTCCACCCCCAGGTCCGCGAAGCCGTCCTCAGCCAAGACGCTCCGCGGCGGCCCGTCCAGGACCACCCGTCCTCCTTGGAGAACCACGACACGATCCACGACTCCCACTAAGTCGTCCAGCCTGTGATCGGCTATGACCAGGGTCCTGCTCCCGTCTCCAGAAAGACGGACCAGAAGCCCGACCAGATCTTCCCTCCCTCTTGAGTCAAGTTCGGCCGCGGGTTCGTCCAAAAGCAGGAGTTCAGGCCTCATGGCAAGAACGCTTGCCAGCGCCAGCCTCTGCTTCTCCCCACCGCTCAGTGTGGACACCTCCCTCTCTCGCAGCTCTTCGAGGCCGACGAAGGCCAGGCCTTCTTCCACCCTTTTCAAGATCTCCTTCTCTGGGAGCAACAGATTCTGCGGTCCGAAGGCGACGTCTCGCCACACTTTGGAGCCCACTATCTGCTCCTCAGGGAATTGGAAAACGGTGCCTACCCTTGCGGCCATTTGGTTTGGCCGTGCCAAGGCTGTGTTCATCCCGACGACGCGGACGGTCCCGTGCAGCTCACCCTCATGGAAGTGGGGGATCAGCCCATTGATCACCCTCAGGAGGGTCGACTTGCCCGACCCGGTGGGGCCAGTGACAAGAACGAACTCTCCGCGGGAGACGTGCAAGGTGACGTCCCTCAGCGCTGGGCTTTGGGCACCGCTATACCGATACGTGGCGTTCCGGATTTCGATGACCCTGGATCTCATCTACCCTCGCTGCTCCCTTGGGTGACTCAACCAGTCCGGTTTGAGGTCGGGGGGAAGACGGTCGACCACGAAGTACGCTGGAACGACGTTGAGGACTCCTTGAATCAAGTTGAACACCGCGATGGGCACGAGGATGAATCCGATCACGTTGACCATGGAAGGAATGATGATGGGCAGGACGGCGTAGTTGAAGAGCGTCATGACAGCGACCCTGCTTCCAATGGCCGCGACCCACGTGAGACCAGTGACTGTTATCCATCCAGTCGTGCCGCCCCTAGAGAGGGAACGCTTGAACCGGTGCATCACTAAAGCGAGTGGGACGACGGTCGAGAACTCGGCCACAGTCTTGAAAGTCGCCCCAACGGGGTTTCGCGCGCCAATGACTATGCCGGCGATCCCTGTGGCCACCATGCCGGCACTGGGGCCGTAGAGAATAGCAGCTATAGCGATCGGGATCCCCGTTGGATCGAAGGTGAGGAAGGGAAGGAGGGGAAAGGGAAGGTCGAAGGGGAGAACCTCGAACAGTGCTGCCACGGCGGAAAGCATACCAGTTCCCGCGAGCTCCTTCGTGCTCAGACCCCAGACAGACGGATAGTCACCTTCAAGGGGGGGCGCTGCTCCAGGCATCTCTTCCTCCACTATACGTCAGGCACGCATCCGGCATTAAATACGTTCTCACAAGAGCCCCGATTCCGGACTCCCTCTTTGAGGTGTTCCGACAAGGAGAATCCGATTGTTGCAGCGGGCTGAGCGGCGGCGGTCGAATTCGTCCTATTCTACCGTGGGGGGTTTCCTCCTAGCCCTAAAGAATAGGACGGCCACAACCCCACCTGCAATAACGGCAACTATGGGTATCCAGTACACTACATCCAAGCCCAGAATCGTCAGGCGTTCAGCCGCCTGATACCTGTAGGAGGTGAGGCTGAATTCCACGATGGTCTCACCAGAACCGTCGAGGATCTCCCGCTTGACAGGAGCGCCCACCTCGGAGGCCCAGTAAGTGAGCTGGGAGCCTAGGATGAGGGTGACCTCTGGCGGGAGGTCGCTGTCCTCCGGCTCCACCGTCGTGTTCACGACAAGGGTGCTGAACGTTCCTGCGCCAACGGTAACCGCCTCCTCTTTCACGGCATCGTGAATGAATGTCCCGTTGGCGCTCACGTCAGAAGAGAAAACAGTGATATTGCCGAGCAGGTTGAACTCGAAGTGAAGCATACCTGCCGCTTGGAAGGCCTCGGAGCCCTCCTTCCCTAGTTCGTAGGGGAAGGACCAGGTGTCGGTACCGTATTCAAACTCGACCTCGAAATCGCCAGTGCCGGAGACAGGTAGCGATATGAAGTCTTCGATCTCAGCGGTCAACTCGGCCTCGAGGGAGGTGTTCATCATCAGGACCTCGAGCCCCTCCTGCGCCATGTATACTCTTTCGTCGACGGTGATGGTACCAGACACAGAGGCGTTGAGGGAGAATTCCTCCACAGAAAGATCCACGATCCCGTCAACCCCAAGCTCGAGGCTGCGAGAAGCGTTGTAAACAGTCACGGGCTGGCCCCCGATATCCACCTCCACAGTGCCCTCGATGGTGACGGTATAGTTCCCAGTCACATCGATATCCAGCACGATGCCCTCAGTCTCATTGACTTCTGGTATCTCTCCGAGCTGCACGTCGTATGTCCAGAAATCTCCAGGGGCATACGTCGGCCTGTCGACGACCTGCTGGGCCCGGGCAGCCATCGGCGACACCGAGACCAGCAGGAAGAGGAACAAGACCGTAAGACCAGCCACAGCGCGCA
>CAYFZX010000067.1:3422-6059 GCA_964347795.1 uncultured Methanomassiliicoccales archaeon | reverse complement strand
AGGTTCCGGGCCACGTCGCAGATGTCCGTGAACACCATTCCGTCGAGGACGTCGGTTTGGCCCCGCAACCCCATCTCCAGGGTGCTCCTCGTTACCGAGCAAACGAAAGACTGCACTCTGGAATCGGCGTAGTCCACCTCCAAGAGCCCCCAGGCTCCCATGACACCGACGGGCAGACACCCCGCTGCGTGGAGGACCTCCTGAGGCGCGTAGACGGGAAAGTGCCCTATGGCCTGGCCCCCCGTTTCGTCCTTCCACCGGGAGACGTAGCTGAAGGAAAGGTCCTCCGCCAGATTCTTCGCGGATGTAAGGTGCTCGGAGTGGGACACTGCGGGCCCCCTGAGGCTACATGATGGTTATAAAGTAGCTACATCTTATAACTATCTAATACGGCGTTATTTTTCCGCGCACAGCATGCACGGGGTTCCTCCCGCAAAAAGGGATATAACAGAGCCCCTGATGCTTCCGCATGTCGACGGAACCCATTAAGGGAAGAGCCCCGAAGGATCTCGGTTTTCAGGATGTCATCTACGAGAAGGCTGACTGGGTTGCACGGGTGACCATCAACAGACCTGACGTCTACAACGCCTACAGCACGCTCACGCTTCGGGAGATGCAGGAAGCCTTCAGGGACGCGGCCTACTCCGACGAGGTGGCCGTCCTGGTGCTCACGGGGGCCGGCGAAAAGGCCTTCTGCACGGGCGGGGACGTGAAGGAGTACGCGGAGGAGTACACGAAGAGGCCTCACGACTACTGGAAGTACATGGTGGAGTTCCAGGCCGCCGTCGACATGCTGAGAAACTGCGGCAAGCCTACCATCGCGAGGCTGAACGGCATCGTGGCCGGTGGGGGAAACGAGTTCCAGATGGCTTGCGACCTGGCCATCGCCGCCGACCACGTGGAGATCATGCAGGTGGGGACCCGGGTCGGCAGCGTCGCAGCCGGCGGAGCGACCCAGTGGCTCCCGATCATCGTGGGAGACCGGCGGGCTCGGGAGATTCTCTACCTCTGTGAGCGGATCCCGGCCGCCAAGGCCCTCGACTGGGGCCTGGTGAACCAAGTGGTCCCGTACGCGGAATTGGACGGTGCCGTAAAGGAGATGGCGGAGAAACTGCTTGACAAATTCCCCGAGTGCCTGAGGTACACGAAACAGCAGGTCAACTTCTGGAAGGACCTAGTCTGGCACTCGACCATCGGCCACGCCAGGGACTGGCTCGCCATTCACTTCGCCAGCCAGGAACCCTACGAGGGCATGCGGGCCTTCGTGGAGAAAAGGCCAGCGGAGTACCGACGGTTGCGGGAGGAAGCAGTCTCCGGGGGCTCACCTTCCTTCGTCTGGGGCGCTTACATCAAGGCGTGCGGTGAGTGTGGAGCCAAGGGCATCCCGGAGGACTTCGTTTTCTGCGGTGTCTGCGGAGCCAAGCTTGAGTGAATCGGACATTCATCGACGGAAGAACTTGCTCAGCCACCTCTTCTCGAAGAGGACTTTGCCCCAGTGCCACATCCTTCCTGGATTCCTCATCCGAATTGCTGAGGGTTCCTCCCCGTAGAACCCGCCCCGCACCATGCCGGCCTTGCCGAACCCAATCTCCAGAAAGCAGGCACCGTAGCCGTCCCATCGCGCCTCCTCCCCTCCGAGGATGTCTGCCACGATGTTCTGAGAAGCTATTTCGGCCTGCCCGTGGGCGAACACGCCCGCTTTCGGCAGGAAGGGAACGTTACCAGAAGGTGTCGAGATGCTTGTCACGTCTCCCACGGCGTAGACGTCATCAAACGGGGACCTCATGGTGTACCGATCCACGGGGATCCACGGACCGTCCTTTGTGAGATCGGAATCTCTGACGGCTTCGCAAGTGGTGTGAGGGGGCACCGCCACGAGTAGGTCGTACTCCATCTTCGTGTCCCCCTTGAAGTGGACCAGCTTCGACTCGGGGTCGACGTGCTCCACCTCTCTCTTGACGTGGATAGGGATGCCCCTCTCCCTCATCAGGACCTCGGCCCTCCGTCCGATGGCCTCCCCTGCCGCGGGAAGCGGGAATGCTTCCGGGGTGAAGAACTCCATTTCCACCCTGTCCCTGATGCCGGTCTTGCGGAAGTGGTAGTCCATCAGCAAGGCCATCTCGTAGGGCGCCGCCGGACACTTGAAGGGCAACCTCGATGCCCCTATCGCCACCCTGCCCCCTTTGAATTCCTGGAGAATCTTGCCGAGGCGTACAGCGCCTTCCAAGTCGTAGGGATGGTGGGCCTCACCCGCAAACCCGTCTATGGCGGAGGCATCGAGCTGTGCCCCCAGGGACACCAGGAGGGAGTCGTAGGAAAGCTCCCCCGCATGGGTCGTCACGCGCCTCTCCTCGGGGTCTATTGCGACAACCTCCTCTTGTTGGAGCCGAACGTTCTTGGCCTTCAACTTTGTGAGCGGCCTCCATACTCTCTCCGGACTTCTCCAGCCCATCACCAACCACGGAAAGGAGGGTGAGAAGTAGTGCTTTCCTTCCTTGTCGACCAACGTAATTCGGTCCCGGCCACCTAGTCTCCTTGATAACTCCGTTGCGGCGATGGCACCTCCAACTCCTCCTCCCAGAATGACGATATTCGCCATGCTAGTCCCCGCAGGCAAGATGCCCTTGACCCATTAAG
>CAYFZX010000067.1:0-3322 GCA_964347795.1 uncultured Methanomassiliicoccales archaeon | reverse complement strand
GCTATGGTACAGAAGGTAATCGACGTGGTCGGCGTCTCGAAAGAGAGTTTCGCGAAGGCTGCGGATGACGCCGTCAAAACGGCGGCCAAAACGGTGAGGAACATGAGGTGGGCGAGGGTATCGGAGATGGAGATGGGACTCGAAGACGAGAAGGTTCTCGAGTTCCGGACGACCCTGCGCATCTACTTCGATGTGGACTAGCCCGAGGATCCGAATTCCGGGGCGTCGGCAGCACCAAGGAACACTGGCCTCCGTCGGCGCTTTCGGACCGCCGAAATGACTAGTAAGTATAGTCATTGCACAAAGGACATAGGCTCGCCCCCGAGTTTTCGGATGTCCTAACAAAGGAGCGTGGGGGCGTTGAACCTCGCGGAGGTCTCCCCGGGTCGGCAGGTGAAGATCGAGAGGTTTCTGGACGATGGCGTGAGGGAGTACCTTCTGCGGCTGGGCATCACCGAGGGATCCGTTGTTCGGTGCATCCACCGTCTCGGCCGTGGGCCCGTCGTCATCCGTAGGAACGGACTCGAACTCTCCTTGGGGCACAGACTGGCGGCGGGAATCCTGGTCTCGGGAACTGGGGAGGACGAATGAGGGGGCATGCGCATGGGGGTGGGTTGCTCGGCGGAGAGGCCTCCTGCACCATCACTCTCGTTGGGAACCCCAACACAGGGAAGTCGGTCCTCTTTGCCGAGCTCACGAGACAGTTCGCCGAAGTCTCGAACTATCCTGGAACCACCCTCTCCCTCAACCACGCTCGGATCGAGGATTGCGTCATCATCGATACGCCTGGGGTCTATGGAATCCAGGGTCGTGGTGAGGACGAAGGCCTGGTGAGGCAGGCCCTCGGGGTCTCCGACGTCCTCATCAACGTGATGGATGCCACCAATCTGGAGAGGGGGCTCTGGCTAGCCCTGGAGTTGACAGAGACGGGCAAGCCCACCATCCACGTTCTGAATATGTGGGATGAGGCCGAATCGCTGGACCTCGCCCTGGACCTCGCCAAGCTCAGCACCTTGCTTGGGGGTCCAGTCTACACCACCATCGCCACCAAGGGAATTGGGGTCCGAAGCCTCTCGAGGACCCTCTTCGACCTTGTCCACGGTTCGACTTGGACCCCTGAGCTCGCTCAAGCTTCCGATGGCTTCGTGGCGCTCATGGAACCCTCCCCGCTTGCGGAGATCGGAGACCCTCTTGCCAGGCGACGCCGGATCGACTTCATACTGGACCACGTCGTCACCGAGATGCCGGAGCCCAAGGGGTTCGCCGATCGGCTCTCAAGCCTCATGATACACCCGTTGACAGGGGTCCCACTGGCCTTAGTGATCCTGGGTGCCGTTTTCTATCTCATTGGCACCTTCGTGGCCCAAGATCTGGTGGGTTTCACAGAGGGCGTGATCTTCCAGCAGTTCTACGAGCCCGGCGTCCGATTTCTCGTAGGCAGCGTCTTTTCAGGCCCTATCTACGTCATCCTTGCCGGCGAGTTCGGCGTCCTCACAATGACCGTCACCTACGTCTTCGGTCTCCTACTCCCGCTCGTCTTCTTCTTCTACGTCATGATGGCCATCCTGGAGGATACGGGCTACCTGCCCAGGCTGGCCACCCTCGCCGACCGCACCTTCAGCGCCATGGGAATGAACGGCAAGGCCGTGATCCCCATCGTCCTCGGCTTTGGCTGCGTCACCATGGCGACCATCACCACCAGGATGCTGAACCGTGGCAAGGAGCGGCACATCGCCATCGCCCTGCTCGCCCTCGCCGTCCCCTGTTCGGCCCAAATGGCCGTCATCCTCGTCCTCTTGGCGGGTCTTGGATTCACCTATTGGGCCCTCTACGGGGGGATCATCCTGGGCGTCTTCCTTCTTATCGGTTGGCTCCTGAGCCGGATGATCCCCGGCGAGCGGTCGGACCTCATGTTCGAGCTGCCGAAGTTGCGGCTTCCTCAGTGGAGGAACGTCTTCAGGAAAGCGCGTTTCCGGACCTGGGTCTTCATCAAGGATGTTCTGCCCCTCTTCTTCCTGGGGGCGCTGATCATCAGCCTTCTCCTCGTCACCGGGGCTCTGGGCGCCTTGCAGCAAAGCCTCCAGCCCCTGGTAGTCGGTTGGCTGGGATTGCCCCAAGAGGGCGCCACTGCCCTCATCATGGGTTTCGTGAGGAGGGATTTCGGCGCTGCCGGATTCTTCCACATGGTCTTGACGCCCCTCCAAGCCGTCGTGGGCATGGTCGTCATCACCCTCTTCATCCCCTGCATCGCCAGCGTCTTCGTCATCCACAAGGAGCTGGGACTCAAGGGTGTCGTGGGGATCCTGGGTTTCACCTTGGGAGTAGCCTTCCTGACAGGAGGCATCATATACCGCGTTCTGACTCCTTTTCTGGGGAGCTAGGGGCGCCGTCGCATTCTGAATGCGGCCTCTCCGCGCCCCCCATTCAGGCGAGGGTAAATGCCGAGCCGGTCGGAGGATCCGCAGCGGCACACGTTCGACATTCTACCTGTTGAACGGACCAAGGCCGAGGGCCAACGCGTCTACGACCGCATAAGCGTCGCCTACGACCTGCTCACCTGGGGTTTCGAGAGACAGCAGGCGGAAAGAGCCCTCCGTCGGCTCGCCGTGCGGGAAGGCGAGAGGGTACTGGAAATCGGCTTTGGCACGGGAAGGTGCCTCCGGCGGCTGGCGGTAGACGTGGGGGGAATGGGAAAGGCCTGCGGGGTGGACATGTCGTCCGGCATGATTGCCATGGCCAGAAGGAGGCTACGGCGGACCGATCTCTCTGACCGCGTGGAGTTGGTCCAGGCTGACGCGGCGAGGTTGCCGATTCGAGGGGCGGCCTTCGACGCGGTATTTATGAGCTTCACCCTCGAACTCTTCGATACCCCCGAGATACCGATTGTGCTCAGTGAGATCAGAAGAGTGTTGAGAGAGGGCGGGAGATTCGGAGTGGTCAGTCTGTCTAGGGAAGATGGAGAGACTGTCGTGCTGCGGCTCTACGAATGGGCCCATTCCAGGTGGCCCAAGTACATCGACTGCAGGCCCATCTACGTTGCGCAATCGATCGCGGAGGCAGGCTTCGAGATCAAGGAGAAGACACAGGTGGGAATGCTCGGCCTCTCTGGAGAGATTGTGATCGCCACAAAGAGGCCTCGGTAGGCAGCCGTCCCACCGTTCGCCTTCCTTCCAACTCGGTGTGGCACCGACGGTCTGATTCCCAAGACTGATTCTCGTCCTCGACCTTGATTGCCGCAATTGAGTCTGATAATCACTCCGCGACCCTTATATGGCCCTGGACGCAGGCGTCTCCGAGGCGGGGTGCGCCGAGTCATGAAGCG
>CAYFZX010000066.1:0-6095 GCA_964347795.1 uncultured Methanomassiliicoccales archaeon | reverse complement strand
TCCGAATCGATGGCTTCATCGACGTCGCTTGGGTAAGCACCACCGACCATCACTTCTGGCTGGGATTCGTGGTATCGCCGACAGGAGCTTCCCACCATGGCGGCGGCCCATGGGACGGGGTATTCTTCGGTCATCCATACTACGCACAAGAGCCGACTGCCGCCGACACAAATGGCTTCGGGAGGCCACCGGGTGGGGACGTCTCTCAAGACTGCGTCGGCTTCATGGGTACCTCAGGAACCCAAGCCCCGTACGCTTTCACGGCGGAGTGGAAACGGCCGCTCAACAGCGGTGACTCGCAAGATCTATCCTATCAAGCCGATGGTATGACGACCTACAACTTCGTCGTGACGACTGATTCTGATGGCGGTGGAAGCAGCGGCGGGACCATCTCCCACCTTCAGATGACCAACCTAAACACGCTCAGGATCGCCCGGGCGCCTTCGCCCCCCGCGGCAGCCTTCACCTTCACGCCCTCGAACCCGGCCGTCGGACAGACCGTGACCTTTGACGGCTCAGTATCCTCCGATCCCGACGGGACTGTCGTATCCTTCGCCTGGGACTTCGGAGACGGTGGGACGGCGGACGGCATCACGGTCGAGCACGCGTACACCGCTGAGGACATTTACACCGCTAAGCTGGTTGTGACGGATGATGACGGGCTGATGGCCAACACCTCCAGGCAGGTCTTCGTCTCCAACACACCCGACACGACCAACCCTTCTATCCAAATCACCTCCCCTGCTAGCGGCGCGACCCTGTCCTCCACCACCGTGACTGTCACAGGCACCGCGTCCGACGATGTCTCCCTGGAGAAAGTCGAAATCAGCACCGACAAGACGAACTGGGCGCTGGTCTCTGTGACGGGGTCGTCATGGTCGGGAACCCTCACCCTTCAGGAAGGACAAAACACAATTCACGCCCGAGCCATCGACATATCGGGCAACGTCGGTTCGACGAGCGTCTTAGTGACTGTGGTCCTCCCCGCCTCGCCGGCGGACATCCTACTGTCGCCCCTCGTTGTCGGTGCGCTGGCGGCGGCAGGGGCGGTCACTGTGACGGTCCTCCTTGTGTTCCGTCGACGACGCAAAGGATAGCGAAGGGAAAGGGCAAGACAGATTCCTGCTCCAAAGAGTGCTGAAAGAAACACCCAACTGAACAGATCATTTCCAAGTTCGAGAGCTGGACAATCGACCTTCCGAGGATGGAGCTTCTCAGGCATGAGCTGGAGGCGGAACGAATCCTTACGTGGTGCTTTCCGTGGCGGAAACCGCTCGGTCCATCGCTCGAGATGTCGGCGGCTTCCCAAGAGCGGCCTAGACCGATGGCGTCCAATCACTCGAGGATTCTGAGTCTTTCCCCTCGTCACTAACATGCAATGGACACGAGATCCCTTTACAATCCCAGGTCGGTCGGCAGGGAGGGTGGGCAAACGGAAACCAAAACTTCCAAGACATGCCGTAGCATACATTGCGATGGGGGGAGGAGGGAATGCGGGGAATCGTGTATGTTCCACTGAGCCTACTCCTGCTCTCTCTGATGCTCGGAGTGGTCAGCGCGCAGGAGCCAACCCTTCCAGTGGGGACCATCCTTCCTGTGACGGGGAGTCTTGCCTCCTTTGGCCCCTCGATGAGGAAGTCCCTGGACCTGGCGGCGGAAGAGATCAATACTATAGGGCTCCTTGGTGGTTCCTTGGCGCTTCTGCACCGGGACAGTCAGACCGACCCGGCGGCAGCAGCTAGCGCGGCAGACGAACTCGTTTCTGGGCTAGGCGTGCCGGTGATCCTCGGGGCCGCCGGAAACGCACCGTCACAGGCGGTGGCCACTGTTACCATGCCGAACGAGGTTGTACAGATCTCCCCCTCATCGACCTCGCCGTTCTTCAGTACTATGGAACCGGAGGAACCGGGTTGGTTCTGGAGGACCTCACCTTCAGATGGGCTCCAGGGCGTGGTCGCCGGGCGCTACGCCTACAATGACAAAGGCTGGAGGAACGTGGCCATTCTGACCCGAAATGACGCTTACGGGGCGGGGCTCGCTCAGGCCTTCAACGACACCTTCGTGGGCCTGGGGGGCACCATCACGGCGAGGGTTGACTTCGACCCCTCGGCCCTCTCGTTCGTCACAGAGCTCACGACCGTCTTCAACAGCAACCCCGAGGCCATCTGGTGGGTGGCCTTCCCTGCTGAGGGGGAGATCATCTTGAACGACTGGTGGGCCAACCCCGCTTGGAGAGGCGGGGCCTGGCTATGGTCCGAGGGGATCAGGTCGCAGAGCTTCGTGGATGATCTCATCAGCCAGGGCATCGGCGTCGAGGGCATGGAGGGAACGGCGCCGATTGGCAATGGGCTCAATTTCGAAACCTTCAGGACCGCGTATCTGGCGAAATACGGCAGCGAGCCACAGACTTTCGCTGATCACGCCTACGATGCTCTCTACGTAGCCGCGCTGGCGGCAGCTGCCCGCGAAACGGGGGGCTCCCTGAGCATCCGTGATAGTCTCATCGCCGTGTCAAACCCCCCTGGAGAAATCGTCGGTCCAGGTCCCCAAGAGTTCGCGAGAGCCGTCGGCATACTAGAGGCGGGCGGGAACATCGACTACGAAGGAGCCTCGGGCCACGTGAACTTCGATCTGGTGGGCGATGTCGGAAGCGACTATGAGATATGGAACATCAGCGCGGGCGGGCAGATTCAGCAAATCGGTGTGGTTCCGGAAGAGGCCGTGTGGCCAGCGCCCCCCGGGACCACGGTGCCGACTGCGTCCTTCACCGTGGCCCCTCCTGCCGCCGACGTCACGACAACCTTCACCGTCGACGCCTCCGCATCGGAGGATGCGGAGGACCCCCTCTCGGCTCTCGAAGTCCAATGGGACTGGGAGGACGACGGGGTGTGGGACACGACCTGGACGGGTCAGAAGACGGCTGAGCATCAGTACGCCCTTCCGGGCACCTATACGATCCGCATGAGAGTGAGGGACACGGGCACGTTGATGGATAACACGACACGACAGGTTGAGGTTGTGCCGCCGGACACGACAGACCCCGCAGTTGCGATAGGATCGCCCAGCGACGGCGCGACCCTGCCGTCAACCTCCGTGGCGGTCACCGGGACGGCGTCGGACAACATCGCCGTCGCGGAGGTTGAGCTCAGCACGGACGGGACGGCGTGGGTTCTCGCCACGGGCACCACATCGTGGTCCGGAACGCTCACCCTGGCCGAAGGTCCGAATACGATCACCGCGCGGGCGACGGATACATCAGGCAACAACGCGACCCTCACCATCGCTGTGAGTGTCGACACGGTGAAGCCCATAGCTGACGCTGGCGAAGACCAAACGTCGCGCACCGGCGCGGCGGTCTCCTTTAACGCGAGCGCCTCCTCGGACGACGTAGCGATAGTCGGTTACGAATGGGACTTCGGGGACGGAGCAACGGGAACGGGCCAGACAACAACCCACGTCTATACAGATCCCGGAACATACACTGCAGTGCTCATCGTGAGAGACGCAGCCGGCAACACGGATACGGACTCGCTGACTGTGATTATCGAGCTCCCGGGCATCCAGCTGCCACCCACGGTACTCATCGTGACGGGCGTCGTGGCGGGAGGCGCGGCCGCAGCCATTGCAGGGCTTCTGATGTGGAGGAGGAGAGGTGGACCGAAGGGCGGCGCGTAGGGTCCTCGAATGCTAGAGTAGGCTCAGCCATGAACGGCTATCCGGTGAATGTTGGGTTATCAGTCTGGCCGGCGCCTCTGCGCTGGTTATCCCAGATCAAAGGTGAATGAATTGCTTGAAGGACACCGCTCGGTCCATCGCTGGCGAACGCATAGGCGGGTGTGAGTGTTACCTGCCTTCAGGTCATCATCACAAACACAATTGGCAGTGTCCGCTCATGTTCGCCATATCTACTCTCAGCCTGGATGGGGTGACGACAGACGTGAAGTTTGTGTCTCTTCATTGGAGGAAGAGTAACTGTCAGAGGTCAAGGTACCCCCATTCTGCGCGTCTACTTCGCCCTACCAGGCCAGATCACGTGTCCCAAGAGAGTGACGATGCCGGCCGCAATCAGGTAGGCTCCGATGAGGATGGCTACCAGACCAGGAAAGACGATGATCAACACACCAAACAGGATCATCAGCAGGGCCGCCACTTCCAGGGATATGCCACGCCGTCTGAGGAATTCCTTCATTTCAGATGGGATCAACCCTTTGTTCATTGCTTACGCCCTCCTTTTCCGGGCTGCAGAGGAATGGGATTGAATACCATAAAGGGAGCGATTCCGTTCGGAATCGAGGGGATAGGCGGAGACACAGCACCGAAAGGGTCAGACCCTGATCCAAAGGCCGAGGCCCAGCCCCGCAAGGAGCAGGATCGCGAATACCACCGTCAAGGCGATGGTCCCAGCGTTCGCCGGGATCAGAGCGTGCGGATCTTTGTAGTTGGCTCTCAGGCCCTTCACATTTCGCACCGCCAGCGGCACCGCCAGGAGGACGAGGACCGACGTCAGCGGCACCAGCCTGAGGAGAGAGGCCAACACGGGCACGAGGAAGGACACGGTGAGAAGCCCAATGTAGACGCCGATGGAACGCTCAGGCCCAAGCCGCGCCATCAGGGTCCGCTTCCCGACGGAGACGTCCGCGGTCACATCGGGGAACTCGTTTATCCACAGGATGGCCCCCACGAGCAGTCCCATGGGCAGGGACAGGAGCAGCGCGCCGAGGGTGACCGTCCCTGTTTGCACGAGGTACGTCCCCAGAACGATCAACGGTCCGAAAGCCAAGCCCACGAAGAGTTCCCCCACCCCCCAGTTGGCGAGCTTTACGGGTGGACCGACGTAGAAGAACGCGGCCGCCGCGCCCACTGCCCCAATCAGGAAGAGGAGTTGACCCGCGGGAGTGCCGAAGCCGCCAATCAGAAAGAAGATGACCAGCCCAATGGCACTGCCAGTCGTGAAGAGGCCAAGAGCCACGGCCAAGTGCGCATTCACGTCAATTCGACCGGTGATCAGAACTCGCCCGCCACCCGCGAAGGGATTCTGATGGTCCACTGCCAGGTCGTTGCCGCTCCGGTAGTCGAAGTTGTCGTTAAGCATATTCGTCGCCAGGTGGAACAGGATTACGCCCACGAAGGTCAGGGAGAAGAGAAGGGCATCGAAGGCCGCCACGGCTTGGTAGGCGGCCAAGATTCCCACGAAGAATGGGAGGATGGAGGCGGCGAGGAAGGGCGCGCGGAGGGCCCGGAACCAGAGCTGCCTCACCGTGACCTCGCCCGCGACCGCTGCCTCGTTCGTCAATGGGCCACCTCACAGGGGTTTGGTATACCCCATGTAGCCTACGTGCTCCCCCTCTCGGTACATGGGCCGGACCGTGAGCACAGCGGGAAACTCCGAGCCATCCTTCCGGACAAGAGTCACTCGCTCCTCAAACTTCCCCTCCTCCACGGCCGTCTGCAGAAGGCGGGGGACCAGAGTCGCGACGGCCTCCGGTTGGTGAAAGATCGCCACGGACTCCTTTCCGACGACCTGTTCGGGCTTCCAGCCGAAGATCTCCTCGGCCCCTGCCCCGTACCCTTCCACGAGGCCGTTCAGGTCGCAGGTGATCACGGACACGTCCTCTTGTGATCTCTTCCTCATTTCCATACCGAGGGATCAAGCGGGGCGACTCATATATGGGGATTCAGGTTTAAGGGTAAACCTGGGATTCGATGAGGCTCGTAACGCTCTCCATCCCGACAGACGGTCTTGTGCATCTCGGACTGTTCCCCGGAAGGTTCTTCGAGCACAACGAGAGCTTGGAGGTTCTGCAGGCCTTTCGCCTGGCGGGCGATGACATAACCCTGCTGGCCAGGATCGTGCGAAGGGGGCCGGGTCCCACGGCGGGCGAAGTGCAGAGCCGGGGTCCGGAACTCAGGGAGCGATACGGGCTGAAGCACTTCGAGCTCCTGGATGTCAACGACAGGGCGACGAGGTACACCGCTCTCCTTCGGGTCTCCATGACCGAGGGAATGGGTGAGATCTTCCGTCTGCTGGGTTCCGACATCCTGCCAACTCGCCCCTTCAGGTTCCTGAGGGAGAGTACTCTCGTCTCCTTCTACGC
>CAYFZX010000065.1:0-6096 GCA_964347795.1 uncultured Methanomassiliicoccales archaeon | reverse complement strand
TTGGATGGGCCCGGTCGGAGTTTCAGGGATTTCTCCCTTTTGAACCGACGACCATCTGGTTATGAGCCAGACGCTCCGCCAGACTAAGCTACGGGCCCATCAGTTCCGTACCAACGGGTGCCCGGCTAAAAAGATTCGCGCCAGAACGTCAGAACACCTGGTCGAGGTCGAAGAAGAGGTCGACAGCGGCCGTGGCATCTGTCATTGAGCTAACATCCCCATCCCACTTCGCGAGGGCCGAGCTGTTCCGTTCTTCGAATCTTCGCAGCACGTCCATCATCTCACCCCTCAGCAGGTCATCCTCCCGTCCTGTTGTCACGAGTACCAGGAAACAGTGTCTCCCCCTCTCCGTCAGAATCTTGAGATCGCCGTGGACGATGGCATCCAACCAACGACCGTGGAGGACGGGCAGGCTTACATTCATGAACCTCTGGATGGCCTCGAGGACGGCAGAAAAGATGTCTTCATCAGGGAGAGAGTGTCCATCAAGGCTGCGAGAGGCGATTAGGCTCCCGCCATGGTAGATGAGGAAAGCATGCAGGATCTCTCTTCGCGCTCTGGTTGCCTTGCGAAGGAACCCATTGAGAAGTTCGGGGGTGACGGGCGCGAGGAAGAGGGTCAACACGATCCCGGGCACCAGGAGAACACTGGACACCAGGGGGCTTCCAGACTCGCCCATAGAGATCAGGACAATGGCTCCTGCAATCAGCACCGCCGCCAAGCTCGAGTTAATGGCCGTGAATATCACGTACTCTCGGTCTGCAATTCCCCTGAACTTCCTCGCCCCTCGCCACAGGAAGTAGAGGGCAGCAACACTGTAACCAAAGAGATAGGCCAGCCAAACGGCAAAAACGACCGGATTCCGCTCTGGGACGAAGCCCCACGGTCCCAGATACGCGGAGCTGCTCAGAGCGAAGAAGACTAGCAAGGCCACTGGGAGTGTCGGGAGCGCGAGGAGAAGGTCCAACCGTCGACGTTGCAGCCCGATCCATTTCGCGAAGAGGAGGAAGAGAAGCGGGACAAAGCTGACGAGGATTGCAGACAAGCGGAAGAGAAGCAAGGCACCCTCGGCGGTTGTGGCGCCCACTCGAAGCGAGTCCATGAATAGATACACCGCCAAGGCGAAGGCCATCAGCGAGAAGGCCCATCCTCCAGGACTCTTGAAGATCCTTCTCCATAAGGGAAGCACTCCAGCGACGCCCCATACAACGGCGCCGGCTAGGAGGATGGCTTGAAGGATTATTTGACTCATAGAGGATGGAATGTTCCGATTTGCCCGGTATTAAACTAAACCATGTGGTTCTTTGGGCTGATAATGTCGGAGGCGTCATTGAGGCCAGTGGCGATGAGTCGGGGAGAATGCGCCGCGGACCGGATTCGAACCGGTGACCACTCGGTATCTGCCGGCTTAACAGCCGAGCGCTCCACCAGACTGAGCTACCGCGGCGACGGGAGCCCTACGCTGCATGTCCTCAAAAAGGATTCGCAACCGTTCTCTCAGAGTGACGTCCTGAGGGAGCCGACTATCTCTTCCATCTCATCCAAAAGCGCTCTCAATTGGTTCAGGAACGGCTTCGTTTGCTCCGTCGTGACTGCCCCCTCCGGCGTTGGCTCGACGAGACCTTCCTGCTCCAGGACCCTCAGGGTGTACCTCACCTTGTGCTGAGGATAGCCGAGCCTGTCGGATAGCCTGATGATGCCAATGGGCTGACTCTCCATCACGGTCTTGAGCAATCTAACGTGTCTTCCGAGGAGGTCTAGTTCTGACCTAATCCTGTTAGCTAGGGCGCTTCCATCCGGCACAAAACCACCCACAAGTTTATCTTACACCCAGCTTCAACTTAAAGGTGTTGTCAATACTTAGCACTCCAAAGCCTGCCAGGCCATGTTTGTGTTCGAGGCAGCTCCCCAACCCTTCTCATCGACAGCTATGATTCCTACGGGCGTCTCTTCCGAAAACAAAGCCAGGCCCTCCTCACAAGCCTTTTGAGCGACTGACCCCGTGACAATCCTATCGTAGACGACTCTGCTAACGGTCCGACCTATGATTTCCTCTCCGATTCCCGTGACTGTCACAGCCGATCCAGGGCCGGCGTAGATACCGCAGCCGATCAGAGGAGTGTCCCCCACCCTACCTGGGAGCTTCAGGTAGACACCCCCCGTGGAGTTGGCGGCCGCCATTGTTCCCTGCTCGTCGCGCGCAACGGCCCCCACCGTTTCTGGGGGCCGGTATCCTTCCCAAGCAGAAGCCCACGAGGGTAGCTCTCCTGTAGCGAGCTTTCTCTTGACATCGTCCAAAGTCTTCCGGGCCTCATCCGTGGTGGGATCGAATACCTCGTGGCCTGCCTTCCTCGCGAAGTCTGACGCGCCCTCAGCGCAGAGGAGGACATGGGGGCTGGCCATGACCTCACGAGCGACGAGGATTGGATTCTTCACGTCACGGATGGCGGCCACCGCGCCGCAGAGCATCTCTGAGTCCATGATCGAGGCATCCATTTCCACCACGCCATCGAGATTCAGTCTAGACCCGATTCCGGCGTTCGTCCTCTCATCATCCTCCATCACCACGACGGCCTCAACCACGGCGTCAATCGCAGTTCCGCCTCTCTTCAGGACCTGCTGCCCTGCTGTGGCCGCCCGCTCCGCCGCGTCCGCGACTTTGGACGTCGAACCCGCTCCGCAGTGCACAACGATAACTGCCATCCTCTCGACCGGGGTGAGGGAACCAGACACCAGTATAAGCCATGATGCCACAATGGGGCGATGCCGTTCGCCGTGACGGTGGCCTTATGACCCCCTGGCCTCTTCCCGAACAGATGAAAGGCCGAGGCGGCCCCATCCTGAGGCGAATCTTCCACATGTCCTCGCCCATCCTCCTGGTCTACTACATCCTCCCAGATGACCTATGGATAGGCCTTGCCAAGGTCCATGGGGCTGCGATAGGTTGGGCAGGCCTGCTCGTCGTGGAGGTCCTCCGTCTCGTTCTGGGCCTGGAATTCCTCGGCCTCCGCGACTACGAGAGATGGCAGCTGTCGGCCTATTTCTGGGGCGGGACCGCCTTCCTGTTGGGGCTCCTCTTCTTCCCTCCGCCCTTCGTGGGGGTGGGCCTCATCGGCATGGCCTGGATTGACCCGCTGTGTGGTTGGACACGACGGAAGGGGGGCTACCCCTACCTTCCCATTGTCGCGTACACGATCGTGGCCTTCACCACACTCTGGCTGACCGCCGGACGACCCCTCGAGCACGTCCTGGTGCTCGTTGTCGTTGCCACGGCTCTGGCCATCGCTGTGGAGTATCCCAGCTTAACCTGGATTGATGACGATTTCACTATGCAGTTCGCACCGATGCTAGGGCTGACTCTGACAGCGGTGCTACTCTAGGACCTCCAGCTTCCCGTAGCGACCCGCGCTAACCTGGAGATTGCCTTGCCACTCACTGGCCCAACCGTCTACAATCTTTACGCGGTCGTTGACATTAACGCGGTCGATCTCCTCATTCCAAAGGGTCAACCCTATCGTGTCTCCGTCGCTGTCACGTCCCCGGGCGTCGCAAACCTGCCCCGTGACGCCCTCGCGGCTGGTGAAACTCCTGGGCTCTCCCTTTTCGGTGACCACCAGCTCCAGGGAGGGCACCTTGTTGCGGGGCCTCAACTCCTTGATCATCATGACTGTCCCGCGAAGATAACAAGCCCACAAATAAAAGGTTCGCGGGCTAGTTCACGACCGTATCATAGTCAACAGCAACTTCGACCTCTCCACCGCCTGTAGCGCGTGAGGTTGATGGGCAGGCAGGATCAGGATGTCTCCTCCCCTCATCGGGTGGGGCTCTCCAGCGATATCAATCGCCATGGACCCCTCCAGGACGTGAACGAGGGCGTCGAACCGTGCAGTATGCTCGCTCAAGCCCTCGCCCTCGTCGAAGGCAGAGACGGTCACCGTCCCTGTTTCCTTCTCGAGAATGGCCCTGCTGACGACTGAGCCGGTGTGGTACGTGACCAAATCGGACAAGGAATGAACCTGTCTAGACCAGCCCCGCTTGCGCTTCCTGTCCTCCATGGGCCTGGCTGCAGCCACCTTGTGAGGGTCCCTATCAACTCTTCCTTATGACTCCTCGATGGAGGCCCCAGGCCCACCATCTCTTGACATCGATATCGATTCGGAGCATCAGCCCACTCCGTCCTCGCGTTCTGCCCGCTGACGTGGCATTATTCTTATATGGCGGTTCCTCCATTGCCGGTCTGCGACACCGAGGGATGCACTCTTGGGCTCAGACACGCGGAGCGGCAGCGTTGATGCGGCCCTCATCGGCTCCTACTTTCAGGGGGACGTTTCCTCGAGCATCGTCTATCTTCTGACGCTGTTTCAGCCTCTGAAGGAGGTGGAGATACGGAGCCATCCGTATCGGCTCCAGTATCTGAGGTTGAGAGAAGCGGAGATACGGGACCAAAGCTTGGACGAGGCGCTCGACGCAGGACAAAAGTGCGGTGTGTTGGTAGCTCTGAGCGACGGACAGGAGGACTTCTTCTTCCTCAACTCGGACTTAGGAATCACGCCGCCTAGTCTTGGGGAGGGCGAGGCCTGTGTGCAGCTCGATCCAGGCACGGTGGACCTTCAAGAGAATCTCTGCTTGCCCGGGAACTGTCAGGTCGGCAAGGACCACCCCATCCCTCTCATCAGGGACCCTTCGGCCTTTCTTGGCTGGTTCCAGTGGCTGTCCGACAAGGATCGTCGCGACTTGCTGGCACAGATTCAGGAAAGGGGGCCGCTACCCGAGGAGGATCTGTTGAAGGTCACGGCCATCGACAAAGCCTCTATCCTGGCCGGCCTCCGGTGCGGAGTACTCAGGTCCAGGGAGGGAGGACTCGACTTTCAATTCAGTGCGGCCCGCATACCTCCAGATGGTCAACCGTGGACGGAGAAGCCTCCCAGGTTCTGGCTCAGCAGGTCCTACGAACCGCTCCAGTGCGTAGAGAACTTCGAGGGATATCTCGGAGCCGGTCCAGCCAGATCGCCGATGCAGCTCTTGGGGAAGGCAGTCGAGGATGGCAAGAGGGTCCTTCCCGCCAAGAGGAGGGATCATCTCAGGCTGAATCTCCTCTACCACTCCACGGCTCATGTTCCCCGGATTGAAGATCTTGGACCGGAGACCATCCCCACGGCGTGGGAGAACCGGAGGGGGTTGGTCTACCCCGTCACGGAGGGCTACGAGCGAGCGCTGGCGATGTACTATCTCCACGATGAGCTTCAGCCAGAGGGCGAAAATGCCAAGGATTGGAGACGGGAAGCGCTGAGGAAGTTGGCTCACCGCAAGTTGGAGCGGTATTTCCAGGCCAAGGAAGAGGAACTCCTGTCAAGACGGAGGGTGGAGAAGGAGAGCACCTACGGCCTGGGACCCAACGCCATCCTGTCGGTTGCGAGTTCGGAGCTGGAGAGGGAGGGACTCGTCGCCGAGCGGAAGTATTTCGAGAAGTTCCTCGAGCTGCTCGCCGAGTAGGTTTTGCGCCTGGAAGGGCCCATTTTCGAGACTAGCTAATCTTTTTATTCGCACGAATCATTACAAGACACAGAACCTGATGAATAGGATCAAGGTTATCAACGAGCCTTCAGACCTAGTGCCCATTCTCCGGGCCGTTGATACGACCATCAAGAAGGCCGTATTCAAAGAGCTGACCCATGACTGGCTCACGGAGAGTCAGATTAAGGAGCAATACGGAGAGGAAGGATTGGATGCCCTCCGCCTCTTCGAAAAAATGAGACTCGTAGAGACCAAGTGGCAGGCCGGCGATGGCGGGCCGGTCAAGGCCTACCATAGCTTCTACACAAGCCTTCACATCAGCGCCTCCTCCCCGGTCTACGAGATCAGCGACGTCCTCCAAGTCGCCATGATGCCGGAGGATGACTACAAGGAACTGGAGGGCCAGATTCTCGAAGCCGTGGGCAAGCAGGGCAAGTTCGCCGGCGACCTGGCTGAGGAGTTGGATATGAGTCAGGTCATGCTCAAGAGCGTCATTAAGAGGTCCTCGCGACTGGATTTCAGAGGTCACCGGGTGGAGAGGTTCGAGGCATAGGTCTCGGTGGGAACCGTGCCAAGAATCGT
>CAYFZX010000064.1:0-6144 GCA_964347795.1 uncultured Methanomassiliicoccales archaeon | reverse complement strand
GGAAGGCGGCGGGATAGTCCCTCGCCGCTTCGGGATATGCGAGTCAGTGTTGTCCTGAGCGGGCGGGCCCCCCAGGCCCGAAGTATCTGATAATGCCACCACTACGTTGATATAGCAACCCCAACCTCGCCATCTTGAGGATTGATCGGGAGGTAATCTGGTTTGACTGGCTCGATTGGAAGGTCGCTTCACAGAGGAACTGCGCTTGCTCTCATGGCCTTGCTTCTGCTGTGGTTGCCCACTCAGCCCGTGGCTACCGACATGGCGGATGCAAGGGAAGACGTTAGCATAGGACAGACCGAACTGGGGGTGGGCGCCGCATTCGATGGCAGTCACGTGTGGTATACCTTGGGGTACGTCCCCGATCCAACCATCTACAGGATCGACCCGACCACGGAGACAGTGGTCGCCACCTTGGACATGGTGACCCTCACTGGAGGGAGAAACCTCGTCCCCGGCGGGCTGGCATGGGACCCAAACCAGGAGCATCTCTGGGTGGCCACCCTGCTTGATCTCGACGCGGCGGAAGAGGAATCCCTCGGGGAGGGGGAAATCTTCGAGATCGACCCCGTGGCAGAGACGGTGGTATCCTCCTTCCCGACACGCCAGATCACCGAGGCCGAGGAACCCCTCTATGGCATCATCGATGGCCTCGCCTTCGATCCGCGAAGCGACACGTTGTGGTTCAGCCCTCTTGAGTCGGTTCACGTCTACGAGGTGACGACGGAGGGCACCCTCGTCTCTTCCTTCGTCCTTCCCTTCTCGCCGGAAGTGTGGAATGCTGGACTCACCTTTGATGGCAACCATCTCTGGCTCTCCCTCCGCACGGGGGGCGTCACCCGAGACGCGTTGCCTGGTTTCGTCGAGGTGATTCTCGTCGAGTTCACCACGGATGGTGTCTTCCTGGGCGGCGTGGTGAGCGAGGTGGGACCCATCGGATCCGAGGATCTCGCCTTCGACCCGGTCACCTTCGCCCCGAGTTGTGTGGTCTGGCTGACAAGCATCGAGAACCCGTTGAGCACCTTTGACGTGCCCTGCCCCCTTCAGGTGAAGGCCACCATGCATCCGGGCGAATCCCTGCACCTGCAGAAGGAGGTCACCTTGGACGCCTTCTCCGCCGGTGGCTTTGAAGAGGAGTTCACCGACGTGTGGTGGGAAGTCGCTTGCGAGACGCCAGGCATCACCGTGACCCTCCAGCCGGAGGTGTACAACGACGTTGCGGTCGGAACCACCCTGGCCTTTGACGAGTGGATCGAGGTGCCGTCGGAGACGGTTCCCGGGGAGTACCACTGTACGGTCACCTTCCTCGCCAATACCTATCCCGAAGCCGGGGCCCCCTTTGAGCAGCAGTTCATCTGGATTACGGTGGAAGCCGAACCACGCGAACCAGAACCTCTCCTCGAGGTGCCAGTTGATATCAAGCCCACGTCCTGCCGCAATCCGTTGAACGTCAAGAGCAAGGGCGTTCTCCCCGTTGCCATCCTCGGTTTCGACAGTTTTGACGTCTCGCAGATCGACGTCACGACCATCTTGCTAGAAGGGGTCGCGCCCCTGCGGTGGTCCATGGAGGATGTCGCGACGCCCTACGAGCCCTTCACGGGGAAGGAGGACGCCTTTGATTGCACCGAGGCGGGACCGGATAATTACGTCGATTTGACGCTGAAGTTCAGTAGACAGGCGATCGTCGCTGCCCTGGGCGAGGTGTCTGACGGAGACGTGTTGGTCCTGACCCTCTCGGGCAAGCTCCTGGATGGGACGGAGTTCACCGGCGAGGACGTCGTGGTCATCCTGAAGAAGGGCAAGAAGTGAGCCTTCCCGGGGCGGTCTTTATCCGCGGGACTGGGCAGCCAGCCTTAGATAGAGGTACATGGGCCCTGCCATCTTGGCCAGCAGGCTGCCCCGTTCCGTGAGAGAGTAACGAACCCGGGGAGGCCGGTCGTGGACCACCTCCCTCTGAATCCACCCCATCCCCTCGAGCGCTTTCAGTCGGAGGGAGAGTGTTCGGGAGCTGATACCCATGAGCAGCTTGCCGAGTTCCGAAAACCCAAGACGCCCCGATCGGTAGAGGAGGTAGACGATCGGCACCGTCCACTTCTTCGTGATGGAGCCAATGATCTCGGAACTTCGCTGAGCTTCTGCGATGGGATCCAACTCCTCCTGAAGCTCCTTGGCCATCGTCTCGACGAAGCGAACGCACTCCTCGGCAAACTCCGAGAACCGTTGCCCGGTGTCAGGTCTTGTCATGCCAACCACTTTACCTGCGGTTACAACTGCGTGATAAGAACACTGTAGGCCTTTTATACATATGATACCTAGTTTCAAAAGTAAACTACCTCAGGGATCCCCATGAAGGTCTACAAGCCCCTCGCCGTCTTCTTCGCCCTCATCGGAATCGCCGCCGCCTTCCTGACGTTCTTCGATGTGATCTACGATCTGCGGTCTGAGTACCTGGACCCCTTCTATGACGGCGCAGGACAGGAACTCCTCATCACCGCGCTCCTTTTCATCCTGGCGGGCGTCCTTTACCTCCTCCACTCGGTCTCGACGCTGAGGCAGGAGATCGACGAGAGGAGGCGTCTCGACCTCATCAACCACGGTGAGGTCCCGGGCGCACCCGAGGTCTTCGTCGCTCCCGCCGATCGAAAGGCCTTGGTCCAGGCGGAGGGCATCACCAAGGTCTACGACACCGGCAAGGTCCAGGTGGAGGCCCTCCGGGGCATCGACCTCGACGTGAGAAAGGGCGAGATGGTGGTCATTATGGGCCCCTCAGGTTGTGGCAAGACCACCCTCCTCAACTGCCTCTCGGGCATCGACGACGTGACCCGGGGGAAGGTCTACATCCGAGGGATGCTCCTGACGGATCTGAAGGACAACGAGCGGACGGACTACCGGGCGGCTCGGATGGGCTTCGTCTTCCAGGCCTACAACCTCATCCCGGTTCTCAGGGCGGTCGAGAATGTGGAGCTGCCACTCCTCATCTTGGGCGTCAGCCCCAAGGACGCCCGGAGGAGAGCCTTGGAGGCCCTGGAGGCGGTGGGCCTCGCGGAGGAGGCCTTCCGGAAGCCCATGGAAATGTCCGGGGGCCAGCAACAGCGAGTGGCCGTCGCCCGGGCCATCGTCAACGACCCGGAGGTGGTCTTTGCCGACGAACCCACGGGAAACCTGGACGAGGAGACGAGCCAGGAGATTGTCGCTCTTCTGAGGGAACTCAACCGGGAACGGGGCCTGACGCTGGTCATGGTCACCCACGACCCGTCGTTCACCGACTACGTCGATCGCATCCTGACGATGCGAAGCGGTCAAATCGTGGAGGAAAGGACGCTGCAGGAGGCGTGAGTTGGTCGAGCTCAATCTCGCGAACGTCTCCTTCATCCTAGCGGGCGTGGCCTTTCTCATCATCCTCCTGGCGGGCCTGCGGAAGAGGATTCTCCTGCGTCTTGGCTTTCGGAACGTCATTCGACGGAAGACCCAAGTGGCTCTGGCCGTCGCAGGACTGACCGTTGCCACCTCCATCATCGCGGGCGCCCTGGTCATCAACGACAGCTTCGAGGCCACCACCATCGCCATCGTCCTCCGAGGGACCGATCACATCGATGAGATCATCTACTTGGAGGACGAGACCGGGCTCCAGACCTACTTCGACTACTCCGTCTACGAGCGTCTCGACGCGAATCTCTCCAACATGGAGAACGTGGAGGACGTGGCCCCGCGAATCCACTCGCGGGCCGCCGTGCGAGACAACCGGACGGATCTGGTCCAGCCCTCGACGGCCATCATCGCCTTCGATCCGGCCTTGGACATGGGTTCCTTCTTGCTCCTGAACGGCACCACGGTCGACGGCGCCGCCTTGGAGGACGACGAGATCTACGTCAACGAGGAGCTCGCCGCGGAGATCGACGCGGAGAGCGGCGACGAGGTCCGGATATTCGTCAACGGACAGATCCTGGACATGCGGGTCAGAGAGGTGGTCCAGGACCGAGGGAGGGGAGGCTGGGCCACCCTTGACGCCCTCTTCCTTCGTCTCTCCGTCCTTCAGCGAGCGCTCAACGTGGAGGGCCAGATCAACCTCGTGACGGTCTCCAACATCGGTGGCGTGGAGGACGGGCACGAGGCAACGGACGAGGCGGTCGCAGAGCTGGACGCGGCCCTGGGCGCCGGCCATCCCTACACCGTTGATGCCATCAAGCGGGACGCCATCGACAGCTTCACTGAGCTCATAGAGCAGCTCGGCCAGCTGTTCACCCTCATGAGCGCCTTCACCGTCGTTGCCGGTATCCTTCTCATCCTGAACATATTCTCCATGGTCGCGGAGGAACGGAAGACGGAGATGGGAATGTCCCGGGCCTTGGGGATGAGGCGGAGTCACCTTGTCCAGGCCTTCATTTTCGAGGGCTTCCTCTACGCGTTGGCCTCCGCGGTCTTGGGGGCTTTCGCCGGCCTCGGGGTCGCCACGCTCATCATGGAGTCCTTCCGGCAGGTCTTCACCTTCTTCGCACGGGATCTTCGGATCGTCTACGAGCTCGGCAGCCTGATGACGTCCTTCTCCCTGGGCCTTCTCCTAACCCTGGGGACCATTGCCCTGGCTTCGTGGAGAATCAGCAAACTCAACATCGTCCGGGCCGTCCGAGACCTGCCCGAGCCACCGCAGAAGCGGGCCAACTGGCTGCAGCTGGTCGCGGCAGGGATCCTCGCGGGTGGGGGCGCCTTCGCCTTCTACTACAGCGTAGCGGAGACGAATGAGTTGCTCTACATTGCTGGGGCCCCGCTGATTGCCCTTGGGCTGGCCCAGGCTGGCGTCCACCGGCTTGGCCCGAGACTGCCCCTCACCCTGGCCGGAGTCTTCACAATTGCCTGGATTCTCGTTCCCTACCGATTGATTGGAGAGGTGGAGCCCAACATTGAGAACTTCATTGTGGCGGGCATTCTGCTCGTGGCCGGCGGGGTCCTGACAGTTATGGCCAACAGCGAGGCCCTCCTCCGGCTGGGCCCACGGATCAGCAGAGACAGGAAGAGGCTGCCGGTAATCAAGGCTGCCATCGCCTACCCTATGGCCAAGAGGTTCCGGACGGGGGTCATCCTGGCCATGTTCGCCCTCATCATGTTTACCATCACGGTCATGAGCATGGTCATGGCCTTGACGGGGTCCACCGTCGACGTGTTCGCTCGGATGGAATCCGGGGGGTACCAGGTCGTTGGTCGCGTGAGCCCCTTCGCCCAGCTGGATGATTTCGACGAGCGGCTCAACGAGTCCGGCCTGGCGGAGCGGATCGTGTTCAGGGAGGAGCTGCTGCAGGGGAGGGTGTCCATCAACGGACCCCACATGGACGATATGCCCTATCCGCTGCTAGGCGTGTCGCAGGACTTCACCGATAGGAACGAGTTCACCTTCCACAAGATAGCCGATAGTTATGAGACTCCAGCGGACGTGTGGGCCGCCCTGATGATGGACTCCAGCCTCGTGGTCTTGGACCGGTCGGCGCAACCGGTGCAGTTCGGCGTAGCGGTGGACTATCGGGTGGAGGTGGGTGACGTCCTGACCCTGGAGAATGCCCTTGGAGAGGAGATGATCGTCACGGTCATCGGTATCCTCGATGCCCAGTTTGTGCCCGGGGTCTTCATGGAGCGTGAGAAGGTGGAGGAGTTCACCTTCGTCGACCAGCCGACCCTCTTCTACTTTCGGGTGGCCGAGGGCGAGGACGTCTCCGCCGTGGCGAACGCCTTGGAGCGAGAGTTCGTGGACTACGGACTCTTCTCGCTGGTCATCATCGACCAGGTGAGGGACGCCATGGAGATCACCCTCAACGTCATGCAGCTTATCCAGGCATTTCTGGCCCTGGGCTTGGCCGTGGGCATCGCCGGTCTCGGGGTAGTGGCCGTGCGGAACGTGGTGGAGCGGCGCTCCATCATTGGCACACTGCGAGCCCTGGGTTTCCGGAAGGACATGATTCTCAAGACCTTCCTGTTGGAGCTGTCGTTTGTGGCCGTCCTTGGCATTGTCCTCGGCGTGGTCTTGGGAATCGCCCTCGCCTGGAACCTCTTCACTAGCATGGAGATCTTCAGGGATGCGGAGTTCGTGATCCCCTGGCCCAATCTGGCCTTTATCCTGGTCCTGTCCTTCGTGGCGAGTGTCCTGGCGACCCTATC
>CAYFZX010000063.1:0-6180 GCA_964347795.1 uncultured Methanomassiliicoccales archaeon | reverse complement strand
GATGACGAGGAAGACGTATACGCCATCAAGACGGGCCGCTCGATTGATGTCGCTGTAGAGCTCTTCTGTACTGACCCGCGGGAGCCAGCGACGGGGTCGGGGCACCTTCGTCTCCTCCGGGGGTTCCTCGACGCGGGGTACCGTCGCTTCCACAGGGAGGAGCACAACTCGAAACCCTTCGAGCTTCCCGAAGTGCTGGTCCAGGAGCTCGATGACGCCCTCCGTCTCCTCCGCCGGGACCAGGGCGGTCACCCGCGTCGTCCCATCATCCAGCTGTTCATGCCAGACTCCGGCCACGTCCTTACCGAGAAGGATTTCCTTCGCCCGTTCCCCCCGGTTTCCGGGGACGTAGACCTGGAGGAGGCGGAGGGTCAAGGCCTCACCCAAGCTTCTGCGGAGCGCCCTCCTCTCCCCTCATCCAGACGTCTCGCTGCGGGAAGGGGATCTGAACGCCCTCCTCACGGAATCGCCGGTCAATCTCCTTGTTTAGGTCGCTGCGAACTCGCCAATGATTCCGGGCGTCGCGAATCCAGGCTATCAAGCGACAATTGATGGAGGAGTCCCCAAACTCGTCCACCCAGACTTCTGGCTTGCGCTCCTCATCTTTCAACACCTCCGAATGGGCCAGGGCGATCTCCTGCAGGATTCTTTCTACCTTCGCGAGGTCGCTCCCGTAGGCGACGCCAATCTTCACGTGCATGCGATAGCGAAAGTCCGGTCGGAGATAGTTCACCACGGGCTTGTTGGCGATCTCGTTGTTCGGGACAATGAGGAGGTTGTTGTCTCGCCGGGAGTAGAGCTTGGTGCTTCGCAGGCCGATGTCCACGACTTCAGTAATTGTTCCGGACTCCATCTCGATTAGGTCGCCGATTTGGAAGGGCTTGTCCGCCATCAGGTGCAGTCCCGCGAAGAGGTTGCTCAGGGTGTCTTGCGCGGCGAAGGCAATGACAATGCCCAGGATGCCGAGCCCCGCGAGGAGGAGGGTAATGTTGAAGCCCAGGCTCTGGAGAGCGATGATGAACCCGACGATCACGATGACTAGCCCGCCGAGCTTGTCCAAGGAGGGCAGGGCGCGCTTCCCGAGGTCCTTCCGTGCCCGCGCGGAGCGCCGGGTCGCATAGCGGATGACAACGTCCCGCCACACCTTGTACCCGATCCACGTCGCCAGAACCACCACGATGAGGGAGTACGCCTGGAGTAGGAGCGCCATCAGCTCGGGCTGAATCCCGAGGATCTGCAGGCTGTTCACGGCTCCGTAGGCGAAGACGAAGACGAAGATGGGGACGCGGAGGAAATGCAAGGCCCTCAAGACCATTTTGCCTCGCCGCTTCCCCCCAAGGCGACGGGCCAGACCCCCGATAGCAGAAACAAGGACGACGGAGATAACGACCCAAAAGGCCAAGGTCAGGACGAAAGCTCCATACAGGTTATTGAAAGGGGCCGGGAGCTGATTCTCCCACACGCCGAAGATCTTGCCAGTGGGATCCTCTTCAGGCGTGATGCCGAGGAGTCGGATCTCCAGAGTGAGGACCTGGGAGGATGAATCCCCAGTGGCGAGGTTCACGGCCTCGAACTCCACCTCTGTGTTCACGATTCCCTCCTGGCCGGCGAGAGGGGCCTGGAGAGTCATGCTAAGCTGGCCATCCTCCAGAGGCCTGAGGAAGAGATGGGAGGGCTCCACCCTGGCGTCAAGGCCCAGCTCGGTGCTCAGCACCCTCCCTTGGACCAAGTAGGTGGTGTTGCCGCCGTTGAACGCTCCGAAGGTATATTTGGCCGTGGCACCGAGGCGGATCTCCGCGGGCGAGTCGATGACGAGGAGTTGCACGGGGGACGACCCAATGCTTGCGGCCAGCGCTCCGTTGATCACGAAAGCCATTGCGAGGAGGCACACGAGGGGGGGTAGAGCTACGGCACGCCGCATATCCCGAGAGGGTAATCAGGGTCTAAAAAGCCGACGGGTCGTGACGGCCGCACCTAATGAGAGGGATTCTCTGAACTTGCTCTCCTTCCTTGCAGTCGAAAGTGGAACGGGGCCAGGACTGCCAACGTCCCGAAGGCAAGAAACCCCAAGACCATGAGAAGCAAGAAGGGCGTGTGGATGCCCCACGCATCCGCCATAACCCCCGCGGCGTACCCAGCGAGAGCCCCGCCGACGAGCTGGAAGCCGAAGATGACGCCAAAGGTCGTCCCGCCGATCCTCTCCTCCGTCGACTCCGAGATGAAGGCGAAGAGGCCAGGGTACGTGATGAATACGGCAATCCCAAACAGGATGAAGACCGGAAGCAGGACGTAGGCCGGTGGAGCGAAACTGAGGATGAGGCTCGCGAAGCCGATGATCAGGAAAGCGAGGACGAGGGAACGCAACCGTCCGAAAACGCGACTTATCCGCCCGTAGGAGTAGGCTGAGATGACTCCCGCGCCGATCCAGGCGGCGACGACGAAGTCCGCCAAGTCCTCCCGGAACCCCAGTCTCTCGATCATGAGGAGGTGGCCATAGTTCACCGTGATGATGTAGGCAGCGCCTCCAATGGCCAGGGGAGGTATCCAGAAGAGGATATTGCGCAGGATGCCGGTCCACGAAACGGCTGCCCTGGGGGTGACTTCCGGCGGGCTGGCATCCGCCGATAGGACGTAGCCAAAGAGAGCCGCCAGAAGGGCGACGGTGCCCCACACGACAAAGGGCGTCTGCCAGCCGAAGTACAGCCCGAGAAAGCCGGATGTGCCAAAGGCCACGATGACACCAAGATCCCCCGCCGCGCTCTGAAACCCCATGGCGTGGTCGAGGTTGTCCTTGAACCGGCGACCCACCCAGGATATCCCGATGGGGTGATAGAAGCTCGCGCCCAATCGGGCAAGGGCGACGAAGGAGAGGAGGATGGCGAAGTTGAAGGCCAGGGTGGTGAATAGGGACGCCACGCCCAGGATCACCATCCCTGTGGGCAGTAGGATTCGTGGGCTCACCTTGTCACTCCACGCCCCGAAGAGAATCTGACCCACTACGGTAACCGAGAGTCCCACCAAGGTCAGGAAGCCGATGTCGCTGAAGTTACGGAGGAGGCCCTCTGTCAGAAGGATCGGAAACAGCGCGGCGACCGCCACGGTGGCTCCGTCGTTTGACGCGTGGTAGAGACCCATGGCCCACAGGGCGCGCCCCCTGGAAGTCACGGCCGGCGTAGGTCCCGGGCGTATAAAACCTCACTGCGAGAGGGGGTCAGGTTGGCTGGGCCAAGTCCCAGCTCAGGTCCTGATTCTTGGACAGCTCCCTTCGAACCACCTGCAGTCCGAGGAGCTCGAACGCTTCCTCTACCCCGTCCCCCGTCTTGGCACTCGTGCACTGCGTCGCAGATACCAGGAGGTCGCTCACCATGTGCAGCTTCTCCTCGCCGAAGGCGTACCTGCCCGTGAGGTCGGACTTGTTCACCGCGACGACCCACGGCACCTCCCCCACGGTGTCCATCACGCTGCGCCACCAGGACCTCAAGTCCTCGAGCGTCGCCCTTCGGGTGATGTCGCACACGGCCAGGATGCCCTGCGCTCCGAAGAAGTAGGCTTCCTTCAGGAGCTGTCTCATCCCCTTGTCACCCACGATATCCCAGATGATGAGCGTCAAGTGAACGCGAGTGTCCTCCGGATGGAGATCGAGGGTGAGCCGCTTGCTGGCGAACTTGGCCTGCAGCGTTGGGACGTAGGAATCGTCAAAATGGCCTGAAATGTAGCGCCGGATGAGGCTAGTCTTACCGACGGCGGGCTCACCCACGAGGCATACCTTGGCCTTCATCTGAATGGTATTCTTCATGCGCGGCGCCGGCCTCCAATCCTTTCATCGAAAGGTGCTTATAATTTGCCGCCTGGCTACCACCATTGAAACCCACGGTGTCAGTGGCCACGAAACCCCCTCGGAGGGCGGTGGGGCACGCGATCCTTGTTGTGCAACCGGAGGGTTGAGGATCTCACGGTCACTTCTGATGACATCACGGCCGTGAAGGAGGTTATCAATTTTTATTCTGAAGACATTATAAATATGTCCCGGTCGATTATGAGGACAGGTGTAGAAAATGATCGGCATTCCCGTTGGTGGTGTGCGCTGGGAGACGAACGGCCAATATTCCGAGGAGCTGGCAAGGTACGTCCGGATGGAGTACGGGGACGAGAACCCTGAGTGGTTCCTCCGCGAGGTCCGGGGCAGCTCGGAGAGGGGGGCGGTTCGCCGACGGCCCTTCGGCCTCAGACCGGTCGCCAAGGGTCTCCCTGTCGCCCCCTGATTCATTCCGAGGGTCCCGGCGACAGGCCTCCCCCCTCCACGATCTTGTGGGCCATTAAGCTTCTTTAGTGGTCCTGCCCTATCTGGCGAGATGAGCAGACCGGTGGCCTAATGGAGAAAGATGAGATCCGACAGTCCGTCTGGACCCGGTTGGAGAACCGTGGCGTTGCGCGGTTTCCGCTTCCCATTGTTGGCCGTATTCCCAATTTTCAGGGGTCCAGGGAAGCGGCCACGCGTCTCTGTGAATTGGATTGCTGGCAGGCCGCCCGCGCACTGAAGGCGAACCCCGACAGCCCACAGAGATGGGTCCGACGCATGGCCCTGCAGGAGGGAAAAAGGGTCTACATGGCGGTTCCCAGGTTGACCAAGGCGGAGTGCTTCCTGGAACTCGATCCGAGGTCGATCCAACGTCCGGAGCGAGCGGCGACGATTCGGGGCGCCTTCGCCCTCGGGAAACCCCGTAGGCCCAACAAGCTGGGAACGCTGGACCTCGTCCTCGCTGGCTCCGTAGCGGTCGACCGGAAGGGCGGCCGTGTCGGAAAGGGAGGGGGCTACTCTGATCTGGAGTACGCCCTGGGTCGGGAATACGGTTTCCTGTCGGCTGAGACACCGGTGGTCACCACCGTGCATCCGCTACAGCTTCTGGCCGATGACCTCCCCATGCACACACACGACATCCCCGTGGACCATGTGGCGACGTCCCAGAGGACCTACGCGATGCCTCATCACCATCCAAAGCCCACTGGGATTTTCTGGTCCCTCCTGTCAGAGAACAAGCTGAGAGAGATCCCCCCGCTCCAGCAGTTGGAGGAGGTGCGGGGTGCGGCCGAGGTGGGGCGATGATCATTCTCGTCAACGGCTTGATGGCCTACAACGCCGGGAAGACGAGCTTGGCGAGGGCAATTCTCCTGCGAGCCCGCCGCGAGGAGACGGATTTCGGCGTCTTCAAGCCGAAGTCCGCCCACAACTACTGGCAACACCTGGAGCACTCGAAGGTGTGTCAGGAGCTGGGAACTCTGGTCAGCATGGACGCTCTGAAGATGCGGGGACTCCTCCGCCATCCGCCGTCCCTGGAGTTGATGAATCCGTACCACCAGCTCGTCTGTCCGATCGACTTCACCAAGGTCCGCGAGGGAGGAGAGCACCTTATCGCCGACCACGAAGACCACATCCTGGCCGAGAGGTTGACTTGCCCCGATGCCGGGAGTACCCTCTACTTGAACCAGGCGGCGGACATGTTCGCCGCCCCTGCGGCATTCCTGGAGGCCGTGATACAGGGGGCCGCCAACGTGGAGAGGTTCCATGTCTCGCCCGTGGGGCAGGGAATGGCCCCCGTCGAGCCCTGTGTACGGTCGGCCTTCGACATGCTGTCCGCCAGGCACTCAAACCTTGTCGTGGAAAGCAACAGCGATGTGCCCCTGCCCCTGCTGTTGCGGGATGACGAAATGGACATTGCAGTCAGCGTCGGCGGCCCTGCAGTGTTCCTTCTCGATCCCCAGGCGCTGCTGCGGGCAGTCGACGTGATGCGGGGGAGGTCCATGAGGGATCTGCTGAAGTACGTGAAACCGCTCGCGACCCACAAGCTGCCCCATCTGACGGCTCAGGCGATGGCGGACGAGGAGGTCCTCGAAGGGTCTTACGAAACGGTCCTAGACGATATCTGGAATCGGCTCCCCTGACGAGAACCTTTTTACCCCCGCGCTCGATTGATTCCATGCCAGGAGACGGCGGGCGGCTGACGGTGCCTCTGGGCGCTGAGGAAAGTCCCCCCTCCATCGCACGCGGCCCCGCGCAAGCGGGGGTCCTGAGAGGGACGGCAAGGGCGCAGAAACGACACAGCCCGGGACGAGGATGAATCGTCTGGCGAGGACGTTGTCCCGGGATTTGGTGAGACGGCGACCCCCCGCGGGAGCAAGGCC
>CAYFZX010000062.1:0-6432 GCA_964347795.1 uncultured Methanomassiliicoccales archaeon | reverse complement strand
CCATCCCGCTATACCTTTCGTCCCTGCGGGTCTTATATACTATACTTTGTATATCAAGATTGTGGGGCGGTTCCCACAGGAGAGAGACATGGAACGAGGCACGGCAAGCGATGTGGGTTTGGCGAAACGAGTATGGGTCTCTGCGGTTCGGGTGACGGACTTCAAACGGGCCCTCGAGTTCTACCGGGACCTCTTGGGGTTCCCTGTGCAGCTAGATGCCCGCGAGTTCAACTGGATGGAGGTGGGTCCAGAAGAGCCTCTCTGCAAAATAGGCCTTTCCGTGCAGGAGTGGGAGAAGGGGGAGGGGGGCATTACACGAACGGGAATCGTCCTGGAGGTGGACGATATGGACGCCTTCGCAACTCGGTTGAAGGAGGGGGGCGTCCGCTTCACTGATGAGCCCACAGAACAGCCCTGGGGTGGAGTCACGGCGAATTTTCTGGACCCTGATGGCAACGAACTCCAGGCGGTGTATGACCCGGGTCACTATGAACAGGGGTCGGCTGACTCGAACTAGGGCATTGTCACCCGTGGGCTCGGCTTCCCGGAGACGTGAAACGTTGACTGATGGGCTGGAGTTTCTCTACGTCATACGTGCCAGACGTCTGCAGATGGTGACCGAGGCCCCAACCCTAGAGGAGGAAGAAATCCTGTCCCGTCATGTTGCCTACCTGGAGGATCTTACGGAAGAGGGCATCGTAGTCCTGTACGGAAGAACTCAGAATCGGGATGAGAGCACGTTTGGTATCGTCGTCTTTCGGGCAAGAGACGAGTCCGAGGCTCGACAAATCATGGCGAACGATCCCGCTGTCCAGGAAGGCATCATGCAGGCCGAATTGTATCCCTACCGCATCGCTATGATGGGAAGGCCCGAGTACCTTCCCTGAGGGTCGCACGGCGGACCACCA
Organism: uncultured Methanomassiliicoccales archaeon; assembly: GCA_964347795.1. GTDB lineage: Archaea > Thermoplasmatota > Thermoplasmata > RBG-16-68-12 > JAJISG01 > JAJISG01. Next base: position 5,524 of record CAYFZX010000062.1, on the reverse strand, counting down.
AGTCATGCCCCAGAGAGGTTGAAACAGATCACCTTCGGCTCAGTCATCTCTTGAAGGGCAAATTTGATGCCCTCCCTCCCGAGGCCAGAGGACTTGACGCCGCCGAAGGGCATGGAGTCCAGGCGGTAGTCGGTAGAGTCGTTGATCATGACCCCGCCACAGTCGAGGCTATACGCGGCCCGGAACGCCAGGTCGATGCTCTTCGTGAAGAAGGCGGCGTGAAGGCCGTAAGGTAGGGAATTGGCCTTTTCAAAGGCCTCCTCGAGGTCGGAGACGGGGTAGAGGTTGACCGTCGGGCCGAAGACCTCCTCCCGGTGGATCCTCGCTTCCTCCGGAACGTGTTCCAGGACTGTGGGCTGTAGAAGAGTGGCCTTTCTCTCTCCTCCAGTGAGGACTCTGGCCCCGAGTTTCACGGCCTCCTCGATCCAGCTCTCGACCCGTCTTGCCTCGTCCTCCGTGATCATGGGCCCCATGTCAGTGTCTTCCTTGAGTTTATCTCCGATGCGGTACCGGGAGGTCCGCCTGACAAAGTCATCTTTGAAGGCGTCGTAGACGGACTCGTGGACGTAGAGACGTTGTACGCCAAGGCAATTCTGGCCAGCCGCCCAAAATGCTCCAGAGACACAGGATTGCACGGCCAAATCCAGATCCGCGTCTTCCCAAACGATGACAGGGGAGTTGGACCCCAGCTCCATCCCGAGCTTCTTCATTCCCGCCAAGCGAGTGATCCGTTCTCCCGTCTCCACACCCCCGGTGAAGGAGATCATCCGCACTCGGTTATCCTGCACTAAGGCGTCGCCGATTTCTGACCCATTGCCCGTGATCCCCTGAAGGGCCAAGGGCGGCAGCCCGGCCTCCAAGAAAGCCTCGGCCAGCTTTAGCCCGGAAAGAGGCGTGACCGTGGCAGGTTTCAGAACCACGGAGTTCCCCGCCGCAATGGCGGGCCCCAGTTTGTGAGCCACCAGGTTCAGTGGGTCGTTGAAGGGAGTGATGGCTAGGACGACTCCAACGGGGAAACGATAGTAGAATCCCCTCCGGCCTTCTCCTCCGGGGAAGGAATCGAACGGAATCGTCTCGCCCAGAATCCGCTTCGCCTCCTCCGCGCTGATCGTCAAGGTGTTGACACAGCGGCCGACTTCCTTCCTCGCCTCACGGATGGTCTTCGATCCTTCCCGGGCAATGAGTCGAGCGAACTCCTCTGAGTTTACGTGTACGATTTCTGCCGTTCTGTGGAGGACCTGCGCCCGCTCGTGGACGCTCAGCTGTCGGGTGGATTCGAAACCCTGCTGGGCGAATCCAAAGGCAGCTTGAACGTCGTCTGTCGTCGCCCGGGGGACGGTGTCGATGAGGGAGTCATCGTAGGGGTCCCTGACCTCTATGGTCTTGTCCCGACTGACCCACTGGCCGCCCAATAACATCTTCATGGTCCACCTCCGATGTGAATCAGGTCGATCAAGAGGCCGTAACCCGTCTCCCGCTTCCCCGCGCCGGGACCCACGATGGTAATTTCCCCTAGGTTGTCCGTGGAAATGGTGAGCGCGTTGGTGGCTCCTCCAACGCTTGCGAGGGGATGTGTGAGGTCCACCTCCTCAGGTGCGACGGAGGCTCTCGCGACGCCTCGCTCCTTCCAGACTCTGCCAATGAGCTTGTAGCGCCTTCCCCGCTCCATGGCGGCGGCGATGTCCTCTGGGGTGATATCAGTGATACCCTTGCAGGGATTGTCAAAGGGCCGCAACGACTGCCCAAAGACGACGTTCCCCAGGATCGTGACCTTCGCCAAGGCGTCCCACCCGCGGACATCCGCATCTGGCACGGCCTCCGCGAAGCCCAGTTTCTGGGCGCTTGCCAGAGCGTCGTCGTAGGTCAGTCCCTCCTCCATTCGAGTGAGGATGTAGTTTGTCGTCCCATTCAGGATGCCCCGGATCTCGCTGATCTCGCATCCGACGAGGGTCTCCCGAATGAGGTTCAGCAGCGGTGTCCCGCTCATCACCGTGCCTTCGAAGAGGAACTTCACACCTCTCTCCTCAGCTAGCGACTGAAGTTCTCGCAGATGAAGGGCTGGAGGCCCCTTGTTGCTCGTGACGACGTGCATCCCTTTCTCCAAGGCGCTGCGGATGTGTTGTGTCGCCGGTTCTGCCGTTTTCAAATCGGTGTATGTGACTTCGATCATCACGTCGGCATCCGCTTGCTGGATCATGTCCAAGGCGTCGCCCGTGAAGACCGAATCCCCGAGGTTTGAGAGCGATGCGCCATCGGAAACCGCATGGAGCCCCTGTTCGAGGTCAATCCCGTCGGGGTTGTAGACGCTGCCTTTGAGTATATCGGAGATGCCCACGACCTTCAAGTCCAGGTCGTAGTCTCTCACCAGCAAATCCCACTTTTCGACTATGAGTTCAGCCAAGCCTTGACCCACTGTGCCGAATCCGATGAAGAGGAGTTTCATGTCCCGCCTTCTCCTGCAACGTCTTTTGAAGTGCGTCGTCTAAATCCTCAATGACGTCCTTCGGGTGCTCGCCGCCCACGCACAGCCGCACCATGCTAGGGTCCACGCCCGCAAGGTCCCTGCCCTCCTTGCCCTGCTGCAAGTGCGTAGAAATGGCCGGAATCGTAGCCAGGGATTTCACGCGCCCGAGATCGGTGGCCCGGAGGACGAGCTGTAGCTGATCGAGAAAGCGTCTCGCATCCCGATCCGTGCCCTTGATGTTGAAGGAAATGAGGTGACCAAAGGCTGGGAGGTCGGTATCGACCATCTTCATATAGGAGGAAGCTAGGTCGTGAAGAGGATGGTCTTTCAGACCCAGGTAGTCCACCCTCTCCACTCCAGGGTGATTGGCGAGGAACTCGGCGACTTCCATTGTGTTCCTCGAGTACCACTCGACCTTGATCCTCAGGGTCCGTAAGTCGTTTAGCAGGTAGAACGCCGAGTATGGAGACATGCACGCGCCTGAATCCCGAAACGGCCAGCGCTTGAGCCACAGGGCGTAGTCCGACTCCGCCTCCTCTGGGAGATGTTTGCAGACCAGTGGCTTCTGGGCGATGATGGCTCCCCCGACGGCCCCGCCACCGCTGCCCACCGTCTTGGTGAGGGAGTGTACCACGATGTCCGCTCCATGTTGAAGGGGTCGGAGCAGGGCTGGTGTGGCGATGGTGGAATCGACAATGAGGGGAATCTCGAACTCATGGGCGAGCTTCGCCACCGCGGATATGTCGAAGCATGCCTGCTGGGGATTGGAGGGCATCTCCGCGTAGAGAAACCGCGTATGCTCATCCGTCAGGTTCTCCCACTCCGCCATCTCCCAAGGCTTCTTCACCCACCGCACCTTGGCGCCCCGCTCTCTCATTCTTACGTTGAAGAGCTGAAATGTTCCCCCGTAGACTTGGGCGGCGGAAACGAAGTTGATGGCGTCGTCCCTCGTACCCGTCTGAGCGAGTAGGGGTTCCACGGCCTGCCTGATGGCGGCCATCCCCGACGCGGTGCAGAGGGCGCAGGAGTCTTCTTTGCAGCCGTAGGATTCCAGGAGGGACAGGGTCTCCTCTAGGTAGAAGACAGTGGGATTGTGAATCCGGGAATAGCACCAGGTGGGGATGAGATAGGCCAGTGCCGCCTCCATCTCATCACTGTCCCTGTAGGCCTGGGAGGTCGAGGGGAATATTGGTTCGATGACACCTCCCTTTCCCTCCGCAATGGCCTCTTTGGCGGAGTACATCCCGTGGACTGCGATGGTATCAAACTTCAGGGTCCTCACCACATCCCGGTAGGCCCTACGATCCGCGAGATACTCCTCCGCCGCCGAGATGTATTGCTTAACTCCCTCAGAATACGACGGCTCCATTTCGGACTCTCCTTACCGGCTTGTCGTGTCCTTGTCGCTATATTCCGGCTTGCTATAGACTCTCAATACATATGTGTACTGTCGGCTGGACCTCACCGACTAACGCCAGGAGCGGTTCCGAACCCCGCCAACGTGACATCCCTCCCTGGGGAGTCCACCGCTTTCAGTCGGGCCAGGTGTTCCTCCAAAATGGCGATGACCCTCGTTCGTTCGGTTGGCTGATCGGGATACTCACAGCTCCACTTCAGCCAGTGAGGCCTCTTGTGGGCAATCTTGTGCTTGACTCCGCTCATTAGAGTGCTGTAGCTGTCCTTGTCGATCTTTCTGACTCGTTGATGCGCCAGAACGTACCAGTGGTACTGTGTATCGGGCGGCGCCCCTGAGCCCTCTGGCGCGTCCCCTTCCCGTTCCTTAACGGACGAGAATGTGAAGTCCCACCGATCAGGCGCCGTCTTCCGCTCTTGCCACACTCCGTGGGGGTAGATCCACAGATGCTGCCCGCCGATCGCCATGCCCGTGTACTTCTGACCACGAAAATCCTTGACATCGTCGTAGGCCATCGCCTTCGTACACCCCCCCGCCCGCTGATGACCCTTCCTGTGGGGGGTTACCGAAAGTATTCCGCCAATAGCTGAGGGCTTGAACGTGGAGATGCCATGGCAAGGTTTGGGTTCGAATTGGGGGAACCGGAGGCCAAACTCGGAGGTTCATTGGTGCTCCACAATCAGTTCTTGAACAGTTGTAGCCCGTGTTTATCCCCGAGCAGAGTGCATCCGCTCGCGGAGATATCATATGGCCATGGAAGCGGGCATAGACCCCTCGAGAACCGGCGTCCTAATCGTGGATCCTCAAAACGATTTCCTATCGGAGGGTGGTGCGGTTTGGGACCTGGTGGGAAACGGCGTGAAGGAGACGAAGGTCTTGGAGAATCTCGTGGAGCTTCGAGAGGCGGCCAGAGCCGCCCACGTGCCGGTCTTCTACTCTCCGCACTACTACACTGACGAGGAATACGAGCGCTGGCAGCACCTGAACCCCATCGATGAGCTGATGTTCGATCGCAGGATGTTTCAAGAGGGTAGTTGGGGAGCGGAATTTCATCCCGACTTAGCCCCCGATGAGAACACAAGGGTTTTGGCGCCCCACAAGGGCCTCAGCAACTTCTGGACGGGGGATACCTCCCTGCAGCTTCGTCAGAGGGGAATCCAAACCATCATACTGGCAGGCATGTCAGCGAACCTCTGTGTGGAATCCCACCTGCGGGACGCCACGGAGAACGGGTTCGACGTTATCATGGTGAAGGATGCGACCACGGGCCCTGGACCTGAGGCGACCCAGGCAGCCTACACGAACTACGGCTTCATCGCCAGTGAAATCACGACAACCGAAGAGATCGCCAATCGCCTTAGAGGAGCTTCATCGAGATAGGCCTCGGCCACGGAACCGCCAAGCATACCCAGCGGCCATTGAGACGGGGATGTGGACTCTGGCCTGACGGAATTTCCGGGTCGTTCTCTCCAGAGCTATTGGGGATTGGGAGAATCCTGGCTTCTCAAGTCTCTTCCAACTCCCGCGGCGCCCTCAATATGCTTCGCATTGCGTAGAAGATGTTCGGGCTGCCCCCAAAGAGCAGGTGCGCCAGTCCGGATTTACGGCAAGAACCCTATAAGATTAGGTCCGAATCTTGCAGTTCG
>CAYFZX010000061.1:0-6562 GCA_964347795.1 uncultured Methanomassiliicoccales archaeon | reverse complement strand
TGGCCCGTGTCGGCGAAGAGTGGGGCGCTGAAGTGCCCTTTGTTAGACCCCGAGACCTGTCTCGCGATGAGACGCCTGCGGGTGATGTCCTACTGCACGCCCTCGACTGGCTTAGCTCCCATGAGGATTATCGGCCTGATTACGCGATGCTCCTCCAGCCCACGTCACCGCTGAGAATTGCCTTTGACATCACGGACTCGATCGAGCTGGCGGAGGATCGAGAGGCTGAGGCAGTGGTTAGCGTCGTGCCCGTCAGTCAGTATCCCCACTGGATGAAGACAGTGCTAGAGGATGGGAGACTCGCGGAATTCACTCGAGAGACCGGAGAAGAGGTCATCCAACCGCAAGACCTCCCGCAAGTCTACGCCCTCAATGGGGCAATCTACCTCGTGGATCCTGGGGTGTACCAGGAAAAGCGAACCTTTTTCAGCGGCAGAACCTACGCGTACATCATGCCTCAGGAGCGATCTCTGGATATCGACACGCCCTGGGACCTCCACTTGGCTGAACTGATTCTCAGGGACAGGGTCGTGCATGGAAGCCGTTAGATTTGGAGACCGTTGGATAGGGAATGATCACCCCTGTTTCGTTATCGCCGAGGCGGGCGTGAATCACAACGGTCAGATTGACCTCGCTAGACGTCTCATCGATGTGGCCGCGGAGGCCCATGTGGACGCCGTGAAATTTCAGGCCTTCCGTACGGACCAGTTGAGTACAGAGCGCAGCACGCGTGACACGTTGAGGAAGCTAGAACTCCCGGGCGAGGCATTCGCGGAGCTACAAGCCCACTGCAGGGCCAGGGGGGTCCTGTTCCTCTCCACCCCATTCGATGAAGAGAGCGCTGACCTGCTCCACCACCTCTGTGTTCCTGGCTTCAAGGTGGGTTCGGGGGATCTTACCCACCATCCCTTGCTTGCCCACATCGCTCGCTACGGGAAACCCCTCCTATTGTCCACGGGCATGTCCTTCCTCGAAGAGGTAGAAGAAGCCGTAAGTGTCATCCGAAAGGCCGGGAACGACCAGATTGTCCTCCTGCATTGCATCTCCCGATATCCCGCCGATCCGGAAGAGGCGAACCTTCGGGCTCTCAAGACGTTGAAGAATAGGTTTGACGTCCCTGTCGGTTTCTCAGACCACACTCTGGGAACGCAAGTGGCGGTAGCCGCAGTGGCCCTCGGAGCCTCCGTCCTGGAGAAGCATATTACCCTAGACAGATCCCTACCGGGGCCAGATCATGCGGCTTCCCTCGAGCCCCCCGAGCTCCAGCAGCTGGTCCGCTCGATTCGGACTGTGCAGTCGGCCTTGGGCGACGGGGAGAAGAAGCCGATGGTGGGAGAGGAGGAGACTCGGAAGACGGCCCGTAGGAGCGTGGTCGCGAAAGTGGACATTTCGGCGGGCGCTCACCTCGAGACCTCTATGATTGCCTTCAAACGACCGGGCATGGGCATCCCACCAAAGGAACTGAGAAACTTGCTTGGTCGTCGAGCGCGCATCCGCATTCCCAAGGACACTCAGATAACGTGGGATATGGTGGAGTGATGCGGACTGTCGGTGTCGTTACTGGGACCCGTGCGGAATATGGCATTCTTCTGCCCGTTCTCCGTGCCATCGACTCCTCACGCGAATTGGATCTCCGTCTATTCGTTACGGGGATGCACCTGGCGGAGGGGTTCGGCCATACGGTCGATCTCATTCACGAGGACGGCTTCGAACCTGCAGCCGTCATACCGACCTCCTCCTATGACACAACTGAAGGGTTTGCCCGTGGAGTAGGAGAGATTATCCAAGGTCTTTCGGGCCCACTGCGGGAGGAGGCAGTCGATCTGCTCCTCCTGTTAGGCGATCGAGGGGAGATGCTTGCTGGGGCCGTAGCAAGCACCTACCTGGGAATACCGGTGGCTCACGTTCACGGAGGCGAGCAGTCAGGTCACGTGGACGGGGTCGTGCGTCATGCCATCACTCGTCTCGCTCATGTTCACTTGGCCGCCACAGAGATCAGCGCCGATCGCCTCGCCCGTATGGGAGAGGAGACGTGGCGCATTCACGTGGTGGGAGCCCCCCGCTTGGACACGATCCTCCAACGCCCCCGGCGGCCCCGCGAAGCGGTCCTAGAGTCATTCGGATTAGACCCACAACGGCCCCTCATTCTCCTTGTGCAACACCCTACTGCTCGGAGTCGTCAGAGCGCCGGAGACCTTCTTCGTCTTACCTTGGAAGCCGCCCTTGCCTTCGACAGCAGTCTGGTGGCCATCTACCCCAACGGGGATCCCGGGAGCCGTGAAATGGTTGAGATCCTCGAGCAGTACGCCAGGCGTCATAGATTCCCTCTTCACAAGAGCCTCTCGGAAGCGGCCTACCTGGACCTCCTCGGCGCTACATCGGTCTTGGTTGGCAACTCCAGCAGCGGCATCATCGAGGCCCCCTCCTTCGGGGTGCCTGCTGTCAACATTGGCGACCGTCAAGAGAGTCGAGAGCGAGCCCTGAATGTCCTCGATGTTCCCCACGAGCGGGACGCAATACAGAGAGCAATCGGTCGGGGTCTTCAGGACCGTGATTTCCTCCGGAGGGTCCAACGATGCGAGAACCCTTATGGCGATGGTCACGCTTCAGAACGCATTGTGGGAATCCTACGAGATTTGGCAATCGATCAGAAACTCTTGGAGAGACGGCTCATCCTGTGAGGTCTCGAAGTGCGCGTGGCGGTCTATGGTTCAGGCGGGCACGGGAAAGTAGTAGGCGACATAGTAGAGCGGACGGGTGAACACACCTTGGTGGGCTACCTTGACGATGACCCGAATCTTGCAGAGGACAGTGTCGGTGAGTACCCAATTGCGTGGGCTGCTGAGGATCTTGAGAATGTTGTCCGCCGCTGGAAGTTGGAAGGCATTGCCCTAGGTATCGGAGCCAATGACGCTCGTTATCAAGTGGTTGGGCGCTGTCGAAGATTAGGGCTTGAGGTGATTCCGGCCATCCACCCGGGCTCGTTGATAGCGCCAAACTCAAAAGTGGGGGAAGGCGTGGCGGTCATGGCGGGCGCCGTTGTGAATCCCTTTGCCAGCCTTGAGGAAGGGGTGGTCATCAATACCGCGGCCAGTGTGGATCACGACTGCCACATCCACCGTTATGCCCACGTTTGGCCCGGAGCTCACCTGGCGGGGAATGTAGAAGTAGGTGAATTCTCCTACATCGGGATGGGAGCCTCGGTACTCCAGAATGTCCGTATCGGCCGCCGAGTTACTGTAGGAGCTGGGGCGGTGGTATTGAGGAACTTGGATAACGGCGTCACAGCTGTGGGGATTCCAGCGCACCCCGTACGCTCGAGGAAACCGCCGGAGAGGGGCTGAATGGCCGAGATTGCCATCATTGGAGGCGCAGGTTTCATCGGTCAGTATGTGAGTCGACGGCTCGCCGAGCAGGGTCAGGATGTGACGGTCCTCGATGTGAAGCCAGGCCGGAAGCGACGTGGGGTGCGGACCGTTTCTGGCGATGCTTTTGATGAGGAGGCGCTACGTCAGGTGCTCCAAGGTAAGGACACGGTCGTTGATCTTGTGGGTCTAGCAGACATCGGCGAGTGCCAAAGGAATCCGGCATTGTCCTTTCACCTCAATGTCGTGTCCCTGGCTCGAGTCCTGGAAATGGCTCGGAGCACAGGTGTCCGGCGGTTCGTGTTCCCTTCCTCTGCCGCTGTCTACGGCAAGGTGGAGACAGTCCCAATAGACGAGACCACTCTACCCAATCCATCCACCATCTATGGGTGGCACAAGCTGATGGCGGAACAGTGTACGAAGGGGTACCGGCAAAACTACGGACTTCGTTACGTGATTCTGCGGCTTTTCAATGTCATCGGCGAGGGCAACGCTGGGGTCATCGATGAGTTTGTGGCACGTGCCCTAACGGAAGGCCGGATTCGCGGTTTTGGACGGGACCAGCTGCGAGATTTCATCCACGCTGAGGATGTGGCTCAGGCCTTCTTCTTGGCAGCCACCCATCCCGATGTCGTCGACAAAGTAATCAATGTGGGGACAGGCGAAGGTGTCAGGATTGCGGACTTGGCCGAGACGGTGCGAAGAGAACTTCCGAAGACCGAAGTGACTTTCGAGGAGAAACCTGAGTACATTCCCTATCACTCCGTTGCAGATATCACCCTGGCACGCAGCCTGTTGAACTTCAACCCTACTCCTGCTCCCATTGTGGTCCGTCGCTTCATTGGCGAGTTGGTAGCCCATGGTCGATAAGCCTGCCATCCTCGGAGGCCCGCCCGCCTTCGAGCAACGGTTCCCCCTCATCAGGCCCTCCACCCACGATGCGGTCTCTCAGCAGCTTCTGGACCGCGTCACCGAAGTCCTCCAATCAGGCATGCTTTCCAACGTGGCCATCCATGTGCGGGAGTTCGAAGAAGAGGCCAAACGACTGCTCAGGGTTGACCACGTGGTGGCGGTTTCCTCCTGTACATCGGGGCTCATCCTTGCCCTCCAGGCCCTCGGCGTTCAGAAAAAGCGAGTTGGACTGCCCTCGTTCACATTCAGCGCCACCGGTCACGCGATTTACTGGAACCAGAACGACCTTCGCTACATCGACATCGACGACACTCTAACGATGAATCCACAACTCCTCGACGCGAGAGGACCGTTGGATGCCCTCATGCCTGTTCATATCTACGGCAACCCTTGCGATGTGGAGGCACTTGGCGAGTGGGCCGAGCGAAACGGAGTCCCCGTTGTTTTCGATGCCGCACACGGCCTTGGTTCCTCCTGGCGGGGTCGACCCGTGGGCTCTTTCGGCACGGCCGAAGTGTTCAGCTTGAGCCCCACCAAACTGATTACGACAGGGGAAGGAGGGCTTGTCGCCACCAACGACGAATCTTTGGCCGAGCGCCTGCGTCTTCTGCGCAACTACGGAAACAAACCCGACTACACCTGCGATGTCCCTGGATTGAGTGCCCGGATGTCGGAGCTGAATGCCGTCTTGGGATTGGAGATGATTCTCCATCTGGATCGCTATGTGGAAGCTCGCAATCGTTATGTGGATCGATACCGACGCCGTCTCTCGCATGTCTCAGGTATTGCATTCCAGCGTATCCAGGATGGCGCTGTGTCCTCCCACAAGGACTTCGGGATTCTGGTAGAGCCGGAAGCGTTCGGTATGGACCGCGATCTGCTGGCAAGGGCGCTCGAAGCCGAAGGGATCATGACGAAGCGGTACTACTACCCGCCAATCCATGAGCTAACCGCGTTGCTCGACGCCGAGATCTCCTTGCCAGTAACTCGTCGAGTCTCCAAGCGCGTTCTTGCTCTGCCCATTCACAACGCAATGGAGACGTCTGACCTCGACGTCATTGCGGAAAGCGTCGCGTCGATCCATGACCATGCCAAAGAGATACGAGAGGGTGAATGAGGCCCGGAGTCAGGAACTAGCCCGATCTGAGGAGCAGGGTAGGGCAACCGATGTCCCGCTGTCAATCTCGCCTGAGTTGTCAGGGGAGAGCTTCCTGATTCGTCACAGTGAATCCAGCTCACTGGGTTGCGGGGAGCTCCTGAAGGGGCCCCTCACCCTTCGTATCGAGGAGAGCACGCAGTGCACACCTTGCGGAGGCAGTCAAGTATGTGGGGCAACAATCCTCTGAAATTGGCGATGCAACCGGTGGCTAAGCTCTTCGGCCGTCTCTCCATCGATGTAGGAGAAGACTCCTCTCTCGTCGCTCATGCCCCAAGTCCCACCTATCGTCGTGAGTTTCTGCGACGTTTGGGCTTGAATATGTACGGGAGAGGGTTGGGAATAGTAGGCAGGGCGATTCGAGAACGCCCTACTCTCGTCACAGACCGAGAATGGGACTGTCTCATCGTTTTCGACGCATGCCGATATGACACTCTCTCAGACCTGTGGCAGAGACACGGTTCGGGTCCCCTTGAACTTGCTTACATCACCTCGCCAGGGACCACGACACTCCTTTGGATTACTGCGAACTTCGTCCACAATCCTGACAAACGAGACGTCGCGGATGTGACTGTCGTGGCTGGGAACCCCTACATGAGTCGGACCTACTTCGACATCCAAGGCTGGGAGTATCCCTTTAGTGCATCAATCGATGTCTGGAAGGAGGGATGGGACAAGACGTTCAACACAGTCCCTCCGGAAGAAGTCTTCAAGGAAGCTCAGGGGATCGAGGGACGGATTGTGGCCCACTTCCTTCAGCCTCACTTCCCGTTCCTGGGCCACCCTGAAATCACTGGGCAAGGCATCAATGAAGGCAGTGTAAGCCTCGACCAAGTGAGGCGAGCCTATGAAGACAATGTACTTCTCGTCATGGAGTGGGCACTCCGTTTGGCGGATAAGAGAGAGGGCACCGTGGTTATCACTAGCGACCACGGCGAGCTTTTTGGGGAATACGGACTCTTTTGGCATCCTCACAAAGTGTACGTTCCAGAACTCGTCCTCGTTCCTTGGATTGAACTCGAAGGCGATGCGGCTCCACGTTTGCGACAGCTGGCCTAGGGTCGCTACTAGAGTTGGTCTTTGATCTGTGGCGGCTAGCCGGCTCCCAACGAGCCCAGTAAGTTGCACA